>JBDKRX010000010.1:0-33368 GCA_039683175.1 Phycisphaerales bacterium | reverse complement strand
CTGGCCTTGACGCTGTTGAAACAGGAAACGACCGCGAAGGTCGGGATCAAGGCCAAACGACTCCTCGCCGGCTGGGACGAAAAATACCTCCTCCGAGTCCTCCGAGTTTAGATGCGTTTGCCCTGATCGCCAAGACCTTCGGTCTTGACACGGCCACCCCAAACCCGTAGATATGTCTGAGTACCTGGGATTCAGATCGGAGGTGATCTATACTGCCGTCCGGACATATCGTGCGTTTGCTTCTTGCTACTGTCGCTCTCCTGGGGTTGGGAATCGCTCCCGTTGTACAAGGGGCCGTGGAGATCTATCCGGGTCCCGAGGGCGTGAAACCAGCGACGAACTACCGGGTCCAGGTGGATGGCCAGGAGGTCTTCGTGCACGATTCGCCCGTCGGCGTGATTGCGAGCTTCTCGTTTTGGGGGACGGTCGAGGTGGCCATTACGCCGAAGCAGGATGTCAAGGCGGTGGATGTCCGGCCGCGAAGCTGGGGGATCCAGCCGACTCGGACGGACAACGTGATCCGCTTTTCGCTCTCGCAGCCGGGCAATTTCAGCATCGAGATCAACCACGACCTCAAGAGGCCATTGTTCCTGTTCGCCAATCCGCCGGAGAGGAACCCGCCTAGGCCGGATGAGGCGGGTGTGCGATACTTCGAAGCAGGCAAGGTCCACACTCCCGGCGTGATCGAGCTCCGTGACAACGAGACGGTATATATCGCCGGCGGCGCGGTCGTCCAGGGCGCCATCCTCGCGCGGGGGGCCCGCAATGTCAAAATCTGCGGCCGGGGAATCCTGGACGGCTCGACGATGCGGGAACTCGTGAAGTCCGGGTCCCAGCGATTCGTGCATCTCGAAGGCTGCACAGGCGTGTCGCTGGAAGGCGTCATCCTCCGCAACAGCCTCGCGTGGCAGATCGTGCCCATCCGGTCGGACGACATCGACATCGCGAACGTCAAGATCGTCAGCGGCAACAACAGCGACGACGGCATCGACCTCGTTCGAAGCCGGAACGTGCGGATTCGCGACTGCTTTATCCGCACGAAGGACGATTGCGTCGCGATCAAAGCCACCGGCGACAACTTCAGCACAGGCACGCGAAACGTCGAAGTGAGCAACTGCGTGTTCTGGAACGCCGAATGGGGAAACGCCCTGGAGATCGGATTCGAGCTGCGCACCGACGAGGTCCGGGACATCACGTTCACAGACTGCGATGTGATCCACGTCGAGGACGGGGCGGTCTTCAGCATTCACAACGGCGATTCCGCCACGGTCCGCGACGTGCGGTTCGAGAACATCCGCGTGGAGGACGCCCGCCAAAAACTGATCGACCTGGCAATTGTCCTGTCGCAGTACAGCCTGGATCGGCCCACCGATGCACAGGATCTCCAGCGCCGATACATGGATGGGGCCTGGGATGGCGTGCTCACGGTCTCCGAGGAGCAGAAACAGGAGCACTCGAAGTACCGGGGACATATCCGCGACATTGTTTTCAAGGACATCTCCGTCATCGACGGTCTGTTCCCCTTCTCCATCGTCTGCGGATTCGACGACCGGCACCGGATCGAGAACGTCACGATCGACGGCCTCTGGATTCAGGGTGTCGAAATCACCAGCGCGGATCAGGGACGGTTTTACATCGAGAACGCCGACGAGGTCGTCTTCCGGCAGTGAGCGACCCAGCCGACGTTGTTCGAGAAGAGGCAGAGGACTCAGGAAAAATGCTTGTTGAAAGCCGGTGGATCGTTGATAATGACGGACCGGCAGAGCAGCAGGACTCTGCATTCATGGAAAGGGCAGTCCATCGGGACCCGATGGCCCGGGTCGCGGATGAGGTAGAACAGTGGCCAAGGCAAATCCAATCGTAACAGGAGATCACTATGAGTGAGATCATTGGCAAGGGCACATCACGCCGCGAGTTTCTCAAGGACACCGGCCGGCTGGCCGCAGTGTCGGCGCTGGCGGCGGGGATTTCGCCCCGGGCGTACGCCGGCGAGAACAACACAATCCAAGTGGCCCTGGTCGGCTGCGGCGGGCGAGGCACCGGCGCGGCGGTAAACGCCCTGAATGTCAAGAAAGGCCCGGTCAAGCTGGTCGCCATGGCCGATGCGTTCGAGAACCGGCTCAAGGACAGCTATGCAGGTCTGAGCGGGCAGTTTGCGGACAAGATGGACGTGCCCGAAGACCGCAGGTTTCTCGGCTTCGACGCCTATCGCAAGGCGATGGACTGCCTGCGGCCGGGCGACATCGTGATCCTTGCGACTCCGCCGGCCTTCCGCTGGGTGCATTTCACCTATGCCATCGAGAAGAAGCTCAACGTCTTCATGGAGAAGCCGGTCACCGTGGACGGACCGACCAGCAAGCGGATGCTTGCACTGGGCGAACAAGCCTCGGCCAAGAATCTGAAGGTCGGCGTCGGCCTGATGTCCCGTCACAGCCGGGCGCTCCAGGAACTGGTCAAGCGCGTCCAGGACGGCGAGATCGGCGATGTCATTCTGCAACGCGGCTACCGCATGCACGGCCCTGCCGGGTTCTTCAACTCTCCGCCAAAGCCGGCCGACATCAGCGATCTGTGCTACCAGATCAGACGCTTCCACAGCTTCATCTGGGCCAGCGGCGGCAATTTCAGCGACTTCTACATCCACATCATTGACCATCTGGGGTGGATCAAGGGCGAGTGGCCGGTCAAGGCGATGGGCTTGGGCGGCAGGCACTATCGCCAGAGTCCCGAAGGGATCACCTGGGTGGATCAGAACTTCGACACCTACTCCGTCGAATACACCTACGCCGACGGCTCGAAGTTTTGCTTCGACGGCCGCTGCATGGAAAACTGCAGCAACCCCTATGCGAGCTATGTGCATGGCACGAAGGGCGTCGCCATCGCGTCCAAGAGCGGCGATTGCGGCCTGCCTTCCAGCATTCACAAAGGTCAGGACCCGACGAAGGCCAGCGCGATCTGGGAATCGAAGATTCCCATGGACCAGCGGGACCCGTACCAGAACGAGTGGAACGACCTGGTCGACGCCATCCGCGCGGATAAGCCGTACAATGAAGTCAAGTCCGGCGTCGAGTGTAGTCTCGTGACGAGCATGGGCCGCATGTCCGCCCACACCGGGCAGGAAATCACGTTCGAGCAGATGCTCAACTGCCCGCACGAGATGGCCCCGGGCCTGGACAAGCTGACGATGGATTCGCCGGCTCCGCTGCAGCCCGACGCCAATGGCCGCTACCCCGTTCCTCAGCCCGGGATCACTCGGGACCGCGAGTATTGAGTTCTACGGGTCGCAAGGCCTGATCGGTACTGAAGTTATGATACGCCCTGGCTGTCGTTCTCCGGCAGTCAGGGCGTTCTTTTTGCCGACCCATGACTCGCCCAGACAGGGATCATCTTTGACACATTCGTCACAATAAGGTGCACAGGATTGAACTTTCGCCTGTCGAGTGGTATATGAAGACATCAAGATGACAATGTTTGTTTGAAGGCCACAGCATGCGATATGAGTATTTACACCCGCGCGATGAGCTCGTGCTCACGATGCAGCGGATCTATCGATACAAGATGACGACGACCTCCGGCGGGAACCTCTCGATTCTCGACGAGAACGGGGATATGTGGATCACGCCCACCGGCGTCGATAAGGGCACCCTCACGCCCAACGATATCGTCTGCGTCCGGGCCGACGGGCGGATCGAAGGGCTGCACAAACCCTCCTCGGAATACCCCTTCCATAAGGCGATCTATGCGGTCCGGCGGGACCTGCGGGCGGTTGTACATGCCCATCCCATGGCCCTGGTGGCATTCAGCATCGCACACAAGGTGCCCGATACGCGGCTCTTCCACCAAGCCTGGCGGTCGAACGGGGCGGTGGCGTTCGCGCCCTACGGAACGCCCGGCAGCGAGGATCTCGGCAATAAGATCGCACAGAAGTTTACCGAGGGTTTCGACAGCGTGATCCTCGAAAACCACGGCGTCTGTTGCGGCGGCGCGACCCTCCAGGACGCCTTCCAGAAGTTTGAAACGCTCGAAGTCTGCTGCAAAGTCCTCATCAAGGCCCACACCATCGGCGAGCCCACGTACCTCACTGATCAGCAGCTTCAACTCCAGAGCAAGAGCGATGTGCCGATCGAGTCGTTCGAGTACGACCCGACCATGATGACCATCCTGGAAAAGGACCTTCGCAATCAGCTCTGCAAGTTCATCGAGCGGGGGTATCGCCAGGGCCTTCTGACCACGACGACCGGGACGTTCTCCGCCCGGATCGACAGCGAAAAATTCCTCATCACGCCGTACCCGCTGGATCGCCATTCCGTGCTGCCCGAGGACCTGGTCATGATTCGCAAGGGCAAGAAGGAGTTCGGCAAGCACTCGAGCCGGGCGGTCCTCTCGCACAAGGCGATCTACGACGCGCATCCGAAGATCGGGGCCATCGTCAACGCCTGCCCGATCAACGCAATGGCCTTTGCCGTCTGCCACCGGACGATCGATACGTACACGATCCCGGAAAGCTACGTCTTCGTCCGCGAGGTGGGCCTGTTGCCGTTCGAGACCGTGTTCAACGATTTCGACGCTCTGGTCCGGACGTTGACCCCACACAGCCCGGCGGCCGTGCTCTGCAACAACGGCGTCATGGTGGTCGGCGAAAGCGTCCTGGCGGCCTTCGACAAGCTCGAGGTCCTCGAACACTCCGCCGAGGCGGTGCTGGACGCCCAGCCGATCGGCGGCCACGTCGCGATGTCCCAGGAGATCATCGACGACCTCATCGATGCATTCCACCTCGAGCGTCCGTCCCCGCAACCGGCCGCTCCCCGGATCCCCCGCAAACCGCGCTCGCGGTAGAGCGCCACGGCTGCTATAATCATCGCGGTTGGCGGCCCCACGTTGTTGCGCGGGGTCTTCATTGGAAGGGACAGGACAATGTCGACGATTCGAGCAGCACCGAAACATCTGTTCTCGTGGGGTTTCGATCTGGAACTCGATGAGACGTCGCGGGTCACTCTGGATATGGCCTGGCTCCGCGAGGGGGGCCGGTTCACCTGGTCGGGGACCGATTACCAGTTGTCGCGCGAAGGGCCCTGGACCGGCGATTTCCTGTTGACCGCCGATGACCAGGTGCTGGCTCGTGCGACGAAAGACAGCGTATTCTTCCGAAGCTTCACCATCCGCCTCGACGGTCGGGAGTTGCTGTTCCGTGCGGCGGCATGGCTCTTCCGACGTTTCGAGCTGATCGAGGGGGACTCGGTCATCGGCGAGGTCGTTCCCGACCATTTTCTGACGCGGGCTTGCACGGTGGAATTCCCGGACGACCTGAGTGTGCCGGTGCAGGTGTTCCTATTCTGGCTTGCGGCGCTCATGTGGCGTCGGCAGAATAACGCCGCGGCGGGATCATGAGGTCGTGGTCCCACGATCTGCGGGAATCCCTGTGACACGTCAGCGGCCCAGGTCATCGGCTCGCCGGCTTGTTTCTCTTTGCTTTCCGCGGGCGTGACCCTACAATAGCCGCTGGTTGGCGTCGTGGACTCCGGAAACCGGCGTCGAGGGTTTGTATTATGGATTCTCGTGAGGTCACCAGCATGAAAACGCTCTCCATCGTCGTATCGATTGCCCTGAGCAGCTCTGCCTGTATCGCCGTGGACCTGCCTCGCAGCAGCCCGGAGGCGCAGGGCGTCTCCTCTCCCGCCATCCTCTCGTTCATCGAGTCGGCCGACCGTGACATCGACTCGCTGCATGGCTTCATGCTCCTGCGCCACGGCCACGTGGTCGCCGAGGGCTGGTGGTCGCCCTACAATCCCGAGTCGCGTCACATGCTGTATTCCCTGAGTAAGAGTTTCACATCCACCGCGGTCGGGCTGGCCGTTGCAGAGGGCAAGCTCAGCGTGGACGACGAGGTGCTGAAGTTCTTCCCCGACAGTGCGCCGGCCGAGCCGAGCAACAACCTCAAGGCGATGCGGGTCAGCGACCTGCTCCGCATGAACACGGGACAGCAGACCGAGCCGCCGCGTCCTGGGGATCAGCCCTGGACGAAGGCGTTCCTCGCGCATCCGGTCCCGTTCAAGCCGGGGACCCATTTCCTTTACAACACCTCGGGCACCTACATGCTCTCGGCTATCGTCCAGAAGGCGACGGGCCAGAACCTCCTGGACTACCTCACGCCGCGATTGTTCGGGCCGCTCGGCATCGAGAACCCGACCTGGGAGATGAGCCCGGAAGGCATCGCGACCGGCGGTTACGGCTTGAGCGTTCGCACCGAGGATATCGCACGGTTCGGCCAGCTCTTTCTGCAAAAGGGCAAGTGGCAGGGCAAGCAGCTTGTGCCCGAGTCGTGGATCGAAGCGGCCACCGCTCGCCAGACCTCGAACGGCAGCAGTCCGGACAGCGACTGGGACCAAGGCTACGGCTACCAGTTCTGGCGATGCCGTCACAACGTCTATCGCGGCGACGGCGCGTTCGGCCAATACTGCATCGTGATGCCCGAGCAGGATGCGGTGATTGCCATCAACAGCGGCGTGCGGGACATGCAGGCCGTGATGAATTTGATTTGGGACAAACTCCTGCCGGCCATGAGACCCTCTGCTCTCGCACCCGACGATGCAACCCGCAAGAAGCTCGAACAGAAGCTCAAGGGTTTGGTACTCCATCCGGCCCAAGGCGCCGGCTCGCCCGCGAAGGTGTTTGGCAGGAAGTACACATTCCCGGCCAACGACCGCAGGCTCGAAGCGATCACGCTCGAAAGCAGCGGCAACGACAGCAGCGTGACCCTCGTCGCCCAAGTCAACGGCGTCGAACGTCGAATCGCCTGCGGCCGAGGCGAATGGCTGAAGGGCCGCATCGCCTGGGGCCAGTTCCCCGAGCAGCCGATGGCGGCCAGCGGCGCCTGGACCGAGGACGACACATTCACAGCCAAGCTCTGCCTCTACGAGACTCCCTACGTCTTCACGATCCGTCTGAGATTCTCCGGCCAGGAACTCCAATACAACGCGGAGATGAACGTATCCTTCGGCCCAACCAAAGAGCCTCAACTGACCGGCAAAGCGGAGTGATCGTCAGCTAAGCCTGCTTCTCATGTGGCGTTTGCAGGGCAGCGCCGCCGCGGAATTATGATCCCTGACGTGGCTGATTTGTTCTCATGAGTGTGTTCGCCGTCGTACTCCCAAGGCATCAGAAAGCAGTTTTTCCTGACCGCTGTGTCGTCTGCAATGCGGAACATCCCGGTGCCGCCACGCGCATCATCGCGAGGGACAACCTCAAGGGCCGGATGCTCTGGCTGGGCTGGTTCACCGTGCGAGTTCCCTGCTGTCCAGCCTGTGGCGTAAGACTCCAGCTCTGGCGCGCATGGGACTTCTGCCGGACGCTGATCATCGCGGGCGTTTGCGTCGCCTTCGGCCTGATCTTCCTGCTGCCGCGATTGGGTGACATGGGGACGGGTCTGGCGGTGCTCGGCCTCTGTTGTGTCGGGTTCCTGGCGGTCTTCATCTGGAACCGGTTCTTCCCACCGGTTTTCACCGTCGATGTCCGCGAAACCCATGTGGAGTACGAGTTTCGGAATGGCTCGCTGGCCAATGAGTTTGCCGAATCGAACCAGGCGGATGCCGGCAGCCCGCGATAGATGACGAATTCCTGGTCTCGTTTTGGGTGCTCCGCCCCCAAACCCCCGGCATTTTCCGCTTTGGGCCAATAGCATGATGTAGTGAGATGTGCTGCTGCGAGGCTCTTGCCGACAACGGAGAACCGACCACCGGTTGCTGCCCGGTTTCTCCTTGTTCTTCGCCCGGCCTGAACCTACAATACAACGGTGGATTCGCAGGCTATGTGCTCTGCGAGATGCGGAAGAAGCGATGGTTGATGACTCCCTGTGGAGAATACCACCGCCCCCAAATGTGCCCAAAAGGCAAGAAAGAACTTGCCCTATGGGCAATAGGTTGGTAGAGTAAAAGGAGGCATTCGAGTTGTCGGGTCGAAGAGACAGCGGCCACGGGTTTGGTCTTGACGCCCGGAGGCGATATTTCATCGCCAAGGCGCGGGAGTTTCTCGAACGACTCGGATCGTACGAGTTCGTCGGACGCGAGGAATATGAGGAGCAGATAGAACAGGCTTTGCTGAAACTGGAACGTTTGCCGACGGGCGAGCAGTCCGAGAGAATCATGAACGAGATCTGTTTGAAGGTGACGATTGCCTGCTACGCTTTGCGGGCCTATGAGCGGTCTCAGAGGGACAAAGAGCCTGGACAGGGCAGCGAATGATCGTCAGACATAAACCGTTGTTGTGAGGATTCGTACGGAGGTGTCCCTTGGATACACAGAGAAAACAGATCGAAGCCAACCTGTCCGCCGACCTCGTCAAATACCTTCAATCACAAGGCATGACGTTGCGCCAGATCGGCGACGCCGTGGGGTTGAGTGAATCCTTTGTTAGCCGCGTCGGCAACAAGAAGCGAGGTCTTACCATCGAACATCTCCTTCGGCTCCAGGATGCCGTCGGAAAGCCGTTGCCGCTGCTGTTGCTGGAAGCCACCTCACAGGATTCGGTGCCGGAGCCGTTGGCGCCCCTATATGAAAAAGCTCGCGATGTCCTCGTCGCCGGCATGGAGTCGACGCATTCCGTCAAGAGGCGACACAGGAAGACGGGGTGAGAACATCATTCGACTACTGCTGACCATGGATGACTTCTCCGCGAGGATATTGGGTGACTGGCGCTCACCATCAAGGGTTGTCTATATGCGGTGAGGCAGAGCAATGGGCGATCCCTTAGGTAGCATCTACATCGACAAGCAAATCTCGCGGTACAAGGGTTACTTGCCCGACGACTGGACGGGGAGTGTGTTGGATAAGTCCAAGCCAGCGAGAGTACTCCACCAGATCGTTGTGGACTTGGTCTGGGCGTGGCGGGCGACCGCGTACACTGCCTCCATGCCCGTGACAGCGATCAAGGCCATGCAAGCGGCAACGCTCGGTTATGCCAAGTCCAAGTCGCCGGATGCCAGCATTGTCGCGTTTTCAGATGCCATCCTGGACAAGGTATCACAAAAAGTCCCCGAACTGGTCGAGGATAGGCGCTTGCGTGCGCAGCTTATGAAGGAACTTGTAACGGTTGCTGACGAGTTTCGGGCACAGCGAGCAGCGGACACCCCGGAGATGCCGATTGAACTGATCTGGCAGGACTTCCTCAATCTGGATGTGTTCTCGCTCAGCGTCTGGTCTTCGCAGCGGATCTCCTTCGTTGCGTTCTACAACGCCTACGAGGCATTCTTGGTGAACTGTGCGAAGCAAGCCCTGGGTGTTACCCAGTTACGCGCTACGGATAAGCCGTTCCTGGACGCTCTGCGGACTGCCTTTGGCAGCGATCTCTCCCAGCCCTGCTGGACGTGCGATGAAATCAAAATTGGACGGGAAGTGCGCCATTCACTGAGCCACGCTGGCGGACGTGAAACGAAGACACTGAAGAAGCAGAAACATGATATCATACTCGTGGGCGATGTACTGCAGATCGTCCCAGACGACAACCACCGTTTGCTTCGGCAGCTTCGAGTCGGCGTAGATGAGATTGTCACTGCTGCGGCTGTCCGTCCGAAGTTCGCTTGATCGCAGGCGTCACCTGGGAGGTGGGGGTGCCTTGCCCGGCTCGGTCGGCGCGCCAAGATGGCCGACAAGAAGAGGAGAGAAGAAGACGGGTCGGAACTGGAGCAGGACTCAATTCCATGCAATACTCATCGCCGTGCGAAGACTTGGCGGACGCGATACTCGTTTCTTGCTCATCCGGCTCTTGAACAATGCTGCTGGTGTAGAGCGCAAAATGCCAGGGGTTCGGGGACGGCGTCCCTGGTTGTGGGACAGTTCGTCGCTTCGACGATTCCATTTCTGTCAGTCGGCTGCTGGGTCGCGGAGGACTTCGATAGCTTTGCCGCGTTTTTCCGCTGGTTCGAGGTTATTGTACCAGGTGAACTTCAGGATTAGCGAGGTCACGGCGAAGACTACGGCGCAGAGCAGTGCTTTGGGATAGTGCTGGATCACCAGGAAGATGGGGGCGGCGACCATGGCGAGTTCCCAGACAATTCCTACGATCACATTGAACCAGTCCCGCCAGAAGTCGCGGTTGGGTTGGATCGTTGGGTCCTCCGCGAGGCACTTTTCGTAGATCGGCTTCCAGAAGCCCCAGGGACGGACTGTGCGGTAGAAGCTCTTGAGGACTACATCTTCCTCGGGTTTTGTCAGCAGGCACACGCCTATCGATGCGATCGTAGCCAGGAGCATGATGATCGGGAACGTGACGTAGACGGGGTGCAGGCGGATGGGCTCCAGACGCAGGTGGGCCATGTACTCCGGCTTGCCGATGAATAGCAGGACCAACGCCGACAGGGTGCCTGCCACCATGCCGGCGAAGAAGCCGTAGCCGTTGAACCGCCACCAGTGCCACTTGATCACGTTCGGGATCACGAACGCCGGCACGATTACCGAGACGAGCACCTCCGTGATGGAGTGCACGGACTTCGTCGCGAACCCGAACGCAATGCCCAGTGCGATGATCGCAATCGAGCAGAGGTAGCTCAGGATCACGTATCGGCGCGGTGTTCCATGCGGGTTGACATAGCGCTTGTAGATGTCGTTGACGATGTAGGCGGCGCCGGAGTTGACCGTTGAGACGAACGTGCTCATGAAGGCCGCCAGCAGGCCCGCCAGGATCAGGCCTTTGGCGCCTATGGGCAGGTAGCGGTTGACCACGCTGGGCAGGATCTGCTCGAAGTCTACTTTTCCGCCTGCGGCCATGTCACGCAACTCGGGTCCGAAGTAGACGATCCCGAGCGTGCCGATGCCCGCGATCAGCAGGAATCGCGGGGCCAGCGAGGCAATAGCCATCATGAGGTTTTCGAGTGCTGCCTCGCGCGGGCTGCGGGTCGAGAGCACGTGCTGGATTGCGTAGTTCGGCGTCGGACCCGCCATGCTGACGAGCACGCCCTTGAGGAACAGCACCAGCACGAACAGGCCGAAGATGGAATACCCGTCGCCGCCTTGGCCGATTGGGTTGTAGAGCTTGTCGTTGAGTTTCGGGATCGTGTTGGACCAGTCAAGGTCGAGCCGCCAGCCGAAGAACAGCTTGTCCCAGTTGGCGGGCACGTTCGCCAGGATGTCCTGGGCAGTGGTCGCGTGCATCGCGATCGCGCCGATGATGATCGCGGCGATCACGATCAGGGCGAACTGGATCATGTCGTTCATCACGACGCTGTACATGCCGCCGACGACACAATAGAGGCCCGCGATGAGCATGACGACGATGGCGAAGAAATCCGCGGGCGCCATCTTGCCCGGCAACGACGCGGCGGAGATGCCGAGCGACTCGAACGGGATGAACGACGCCGTGAATTTGCCGATTCCGATGTAGGCCATGCTCAGGAACCCGACGACGCTTACGATGGCGTAGACGACCATGCTCAGGTAGGCCAGCTCAGTCCCTGTGTTGCGGCCGAAGCGGGTGTACATCCACTCGGCGCCGGTCAGAACGTTCGACCGGCGGACCCAGGTCCCGAGGTAGACCATGCGAAAGATCACGTTGAACAGAGGCCACACCCAGAGCAGCCAGACGCCTTTGACGCCATAGACGAAGAGCACCATGACGAACCACATCGTGCCGGAGATGTCCAGGCCGCTGGAGCCGTGCGCAATACCGATCATCCACCAGGGCAGGCTCTTGCCCGCGAGGAAGTAGGACTCGGGGTTCCGAGCGGCCATCTTCGCGACGACCCAGCCTACGGCCACCATCATCAGCAGATACGCCACGACGATCGCGATGTCCAAGGGATGCATCGGTTCTCCTTACGTCGAACAAATCCGAAGCCGCGAGGCGCGGAAATCCGAAATTCGAAGCACGAAATCCGAAACAAATCCAAAACCCAAAGCACGAATGACCAAAACGCTGTCGCCGGCCCTGCCCTGTTTTGAATTTGCGATTTTGAACATTTGTGCTTGTTTCGGATTTCGAACTTCGTGCTTCGTGCTTTCTTTCTATGCTGGGCAGGTCAGCAGGTGTTGCACCAGCTCTTCGAGATCGCAGGTGGCGAGGGCGCAGTACTTGTCCCCGCCGCCGTAGTAGACGAAGAGCGTCCCGTCGAGGACGACCGCACCGCAGGGGAAGCACACGCCGCGATAGAAGCCTTCGATCTCATATTCCGCCTCCGGCTGCATGAGCCAGTCGGGGGTGCGGTGCCGCACGATGCTGGGGTCTTCGAGGTCCAGCAGCAGGGCGCCGAGCCGGTAGTATTTGTCCGGGCCCACCGCGTGGTAGATGGTCAGCCAGCCGTGCTCGGTCCGGATCGGCGGGACGTTGACGCCCATCTTGGCCGTCTCCCACGGGTATCTGTTCGTGATCAGCAGCCTGCTTTGGCGAAAGCCCATCAGGTCGTCGGCGAAGGAGATCCACGCGCTGGCCTGCTCGACGCCGTACTGCGGTCCGACCCATTCCAACGGCCGGTGCAGCATGACGAATTTGCCGCCGACCTTCTCGGGAAACAGGACCACGTCGCGGTCGTCGAGCATCGGATCGGTGAGCCAGCCGGCGCGGATCCAGGTCTTGAAGTCCTTTGTCATCGCCAGGCCGGTGAGCGTCGCGTTGATCCGCAGGTATCGCGGGAATGCGTCGGCGCACTCGGCCGGCGCGATGTACTTGTCTCGTCCGCCGGGGACCCAGAACCGCCCGAAGGGATAGTGCCGGCAGGCGTAGGTGACGTAGTACCACTCGCCCATCTTGACCATTCGCGGGTCCTGGATCGTGGCTCCGTCGAAGCCCTCGACGTTCGGACTGAGCACGGGCTGGTCCGAGACTCGGTCGAAGTGATAGCCGTCCTTGCTCCTGGCGAGGCCGAAGTAGCATTTGTACTCGGGTCCCGACTCCGCGGCCCGGTACAGCAGCAGGACTTCCCCGGCCTTCTCATCGTACCAGGCGGCCGGGTTGAATACCGCCAAGTCCTCCCAGGGGTGGTCCGGATGGGGTGACAGGATCGGGTTGCCTGCGTAACGCTGAAGCTTCATGAACGGCCTTCTCTCCTAACCGGGCGATCCCCACGCCGAAGGGCACCGCTTCACCTTCGAGGCACGGAGTCCTATGGGCCGTCAGGATACCACCGTCGGGAATCACGCTCAAGGACTATCAGACACCGGTTGCAGTATCCACGCGGATGAGACTGTCGGCGACATGCAGCGAGTGGCGCGCGACGGGAGCAAGAGGCGATGCGGAGTCCCGCGGAGTTCTACTTGTGTATGTGCGATCCCGGCTGTTTGATCGGCGGGGCGTACCAGGCGATGCCTTCGAATTTCCACTCGTTCGGGAGGTCCTTCACCATCATCTCCTTGGTGGCCTCATCCATCGTGTAGAAATACTGGCCCAGGCTCTCCGACCGGAACCGATAGACCGGTCTGGCTTCCTTCGGCTGGTGCCCTTCGGCATAGGCGAAGAAGGCGATGCCCTGGTACTTCCAGGCGGGAGGCTTCTGATCCAGCAGCTTGTACTTCTCTTCCTCGCTGATCGTGCAGAAGTGTCGTTTTGTCTTGGTCGAGATGAAGTGGTAGACCGGGGAGGCGTTCTCGATCACGCCCATGTAGATGCTGGGAGCATAGCCCTGGTTGGCGGGGCTTTCCAGATCGATTGCGGGCTTGTTCGGCTCGGCGGCCGCAGCGGCAGGAGGTTTCACCGCCTCAGCCGGTGTCTTCTCCTTCGTGGCGGCAGCCGCCGGGATTGGAGCCGCAGTCTTCACCTGCTCGGTCGGCGTCGGACCTGCCGGGGTCGCATTCGGGTCCTTCTCCCGCAACTTCTGGATCGTCGCAGGGTCGAGTTCTCTGATGGGAATCGACTCTCTCTGCTCAAGTTTCGACAGGAGCGTATCCGTGGCCATCGCGTTGGAATCCTGGATCACTTCGGGCAGTACGAGAGGGGTTTGACCGGGGCCGACCGCCGGTTCGATGTCGGTCTGGACCGGGGTGCGGGTCGTCTTCGGACCCGCAGGAGTCTTCACCGGGGTGACTTGCGGCTCGACCGACTTGGCCGGGAGGAATTGCTTCCGTGCGTCGCGGATGGCCAGGCTGTGGAAGTCGCCCGCCGCGATCACCGCGAACTGGCCACCTTCCGGGACATCGCACTGGGCGTAGTTGTTCTGGCCCCATGCTTCGATGTGTCCGTCCCGCCGCAAGGCGAGATTATGGAGCGATCCGGCGGCGACGGCCACGAAGTCGTTTCCCGATGGAACCCTGCACTGGCCTTCGCCGTTGCGGCCCCAGGCCACGAGGGTCCCGTCGGCCTTCAACGCGAGGCTGTGCAGCGTACCCGCTGCGATCTGGATGAAGCTGGTTCCCTGCGGCACGCTGGACTGACCGTCGCCGTTGCTGCCCCAGGCGACGATGGAGCCGTCGATCTTGAGGGCCATGCTGTGACTATAACCACCGCAGAGACTTGTGTAGTCCCGGCCTTCCGGCACATCGCATTGTCCCTGCTCGTTCCAGCCCCAGGCGACGAGCGATCCGTCCAGGCGAATGCCCAGGCTGTGCCATCTTCCCGCCGCGATCTCCCGGAATTTCGTGTTGCGAGGGACGTTGCACTGCCCCCTGGAATTGTCGCCCCAGGCGACGACCGTGCCGTCGGCTTTGAGGGCCAGGTTGTGATAGAGCCCGCTGGCGATGGCGACGAAGCTGTTGCCATAGGGAATATTGCATTGGCCGTTGGAATTCTCGCCCCAGGCCATGAGTCTCCCGCTCGCGGTCAGGGCCAGGCTGTGGTAGCCGCCGGCGGAGATGGCCATGCACTCGTCGCTCGGCTGCGGATTGTACCGACCGCCGAGACTGTTGCCCCAGCCGACGACCTGTCCCGGCTGGGCATAACACAGCGACGCCGGCGCAGCGACCAGCAGGCCCAGGAGAACCAGCCCCCTGACGCTCGCCGCCCGAACGGGATGAATCCGCATGTCCCTATTCATGCAGGCAAATACTTTCCGACAATTGTCCCTTCACCACCTGCCTCAATCATTGAATCCCGGCTGACCTAACTACCTCGCCGGATCACATTATTGTACACCATTGCGCGAGCAATTCAAGGGGAAACCCCCCGATTGCCTGTATCGATCTGCCCAACTCGCCCTAAGCCTCCCTTTTTATCGTCGTTATCAGGGTCGGGCATTGGTTTTCGGGGAATTTCGCCCGTTGCCTGCGAGGGGCCGCTCCGGCGGCAACTCGCCGCTTCGCCGCATTTGTTCCAAGGGTCCCATAAACGCAGTCGGTCCAACGGGCCCTCCGGCCTTCGGCCCCCTTGCATCTGTCCAGACCTCGCTGCCCTCGCTCGCTGGGCATATCGCCTTCCATTGAACGTGGGGCATGTGTCGTATCGATATCCCGGTTTTCGGACTCGTGGACCGCCAGGGAGGGGCTGCCTGCCATAACCCCGTTTCTTCTTGCCTGCTTCGTATGTACCTGTGACAATGACTCGTGGCGGTGTGCCTGAGGACTACGAAACGCGATTGGTGCGAAGATGATGCTTAGACTCACAACCATCCTGGTGTTCATCTGTCTATGCGGTTGCTCATCCGGACAGGAGGCTCCTCGGCAACAGATCGATCAGTTTCCTTCGCCGATGACGGATGCGATCCGGGCTCATGAGCGTGTCGAAAAGAAGGAAGTCCCCGGCGTATCGTTCGTGCTCAGCGATGCCCTGTCCAAGCCTGTCGACATCTACTTCGCCGATCAGGGATGCCCGCCTTCGCGGATGGATTTGCTCATTCATTTTCACGGAGCCAGCTACGTTCCGAAATACGCCGTGTACAATTCCGGGCGCCCTCTGATCGTTGCCGTGGTGAATCTCGGCTCGGGCTCGGGGGTCTATGAGAATGCGTTTCGCGACGAATCCGCTTTCCCCAGGCTGATCGAGATGATCCGCGACGCGGTCTCCAGGAAGGCATCGACCCAGGTGGAGATTCCCAGGGTCTACCTGAGTTCGTTCAGTGCAGGGTATGGCGCAGTTCGGGCGGTACTGAGAGACCATCAGTCGAGGATAGACGGAGTCGTACTGTTGGACGGCCTTCACACGGATTATGTGCCATCAGGTCGCGTCCTGTCGCAAGGCGGAACGCTCAACACGGAGAAGCTCAAGGATTTTCTGGAATATGCGAAGCTGGCGATGGACGGCAAGAAGCGGCTTGTGATTACGCACTCCGAGATCTTCCCCGGCACTTACGCGAGCACGACGGAGACCGCCGACTACCTGATCGACTCGCTGCACCTGCAAAGGCATCCGGTGCTCAAGTGGGGTCCTGTAGGCATGCAGATGCTCAGCGAAACGCATCAGAACGGTCTGACGATCTTGGGTTTCGCAGGCAACAGCGCACCGGACCACATCGATCACTTCCACGGCCTGCCGAAATTCCTGAAGATGCTTCTGGACACAATCTGAGGCGGCTGTCTATGCCGTTTCCTTTTGTCTGGTTCGCACGCGTCTGCCATAATATTCCTCAGCGGTACACCCCTGACAATGCCACGACGGACTGGTGCATCGCGGTGGGCTGATTTGACCACGCAATGACTTGGAGAGACCTGACAAACAAGAAAGGAAGGGGAGATGGATACGGCCAGGAGACTCGTGCTGGTGGGGGCGATTTGCCTTGTGTGCAGCGTGGCGTCTCACACAAAGGAGGGTGGCGGAGTAGTCGATCCCAATGATGCTACTTGGGCCGGCGTGACGATCTCACTCACCAACCTGGAGGTCACGGATTCCTCCCTCGACTTGAGTTATGAAATCCGAAATGATTCCGACCACGAAGCCTGGATTTGCAGCGAGTCTGGTCCACCCTTCGAGGTGTTTTTGGCACTTGACACTCAGACCCTTGTGATCAGGAAACGCATGGATGTTCCAGACGATAGCATATGGGATCGAGGAACACCTGTGGGAACATACGTGCGGATAGTCCCTGGTGCATCTCTCACAGAGTCGGTGCAGATAACTCTGCCCGTCACGCCAAGGATCACGTATAGCGCCAAGAAGACGACAGAAGTGGCTCAAACCGTGACGCGTCTGGCTTTGGAGATCGGCTATTTCGACGAGGATTTGCCCACGCTGATTCACACTATCTGTGCGATAGCAGACACGTGCAGCATTCCGAGTGGGAGCTTTCCCTCGGAGACAGTCAACACCTATTTCAGGGGAGTAGTGATCCGAGGGAGCCTGGGGATGTACTTTGATCGCCTGAACCCGGACCCGTATGGCGCAGGCCGCGTCCGCATCTTCTATCCCCACGGATTGATTGAGGAGATTCTGCGGGCGGATGTCAACGATGTCTCCATTCCCTACGAAGGGCACGCTGTCATCAAGTATTGTGAATAGGGGAATAGACGCTTTCAGGCAGCGTGAGGACGCTGGGGTGATTCGCCCTAATCTGGCGAAGAAGGCCATGCCGCAATTAGGCAAATTCCTTAGAGAGAAATCAAAGCGGCGAGTGTAATCTGACGGGCTGGACGCCGACAGAATATCCTGTTCGAGAAATGGAGGACCGCAGAATGAACAAGCAAAGGAAGCGTCGGATTGCATTCGTTGGAGTCTGCCTCCTGTCGACTGCGTGGGCCGGTGTCGCAGTCGTTCTCGCACAGCAGGGGAAGGTCGCCTCCAGCTACGGACCCACCAACCAGGACGTCACCTTCGAACAGATCAAAGCCGCGAGGATGGCCGTGAAGGCCGAACGGGCCCAGGAGCACATGAAGATGCTGAACTCCCGGTACGACCTGTCGAAGAAGACCAGTCCCGATGTCTTCATGACGGGGGGCAAACCCATCCCGGTGGGGCCGACGGCCCGATTGCAGGGCGTTACTTGGGAACAACTCGACAAGATGACTCCCGAGCAGATCAAGGAGAAGGGGTTATTCCCGTACAAACCGCTGCCGTTCGCGGACCACCCGGAAGGGGGGATGCTCTTTCCCGAGATGATCACGAAACTGCTGCCCCGGCTTGTCCGTTTCGACCTGGATTTCGACTTGCCCGAGCACTTCCTTCCGGACCCGGCTCCGGCCATCTACCTGACCACCCGGCCGGATCTTGGGGACGTGGCGAAAGGCCGACTGATCACTATCGACAATTACTACGAGATCTTCAATGGCCTGCTGAACCCCAAACAGCTCGAAGGCCTGCGCCTCCTGGTGACCCAGTTCCCGCAACAGCAGTTCAACGCCACGGAAGACCGCCGGACCGAGCGACCCAGCTTGGGCGTGACCTGCTTCGATTGCCACGCCAACGGCCACAGCAACGGGGCCAACCATCTCGTAGGCGACATTCGACCGCAGGAGTTCAGGCATCGGATTGAGACGCCCTCCCTGCGCGGCGTCAACGTCCAACGGCTGTTCGGCTCGCAGCGAGCGCTCAAGACGGTGGAGGATTTCACCGAGTTCGAGCAGCGGGCGGCCTATTTCGACGGCGATCACTGCATGGCCGCGAAGAAGGGCGTCAACATTCTGGAACGAGGATCGCAGGTCCATTTCATGGCGGAATTCCTCGCGCTGCTGGATTTTCCGCCCGCGCCGAAGCTGAACATCTACGGTGAGCTCGACGCCGGCAAGGCCAGCGCCGGCGAACTGCGAGGCGAATCGCTCTTCAACGGGAAGGCCCGGTGCGCCGTCTGTCATCCGGGTCCCTACTACACCGACAACACCATGCGGGATCTCAAGGCGGAGCGATTCTACAAACAAGAGATGGTCAACGGGATGATGATGGCCTGCGACGGCCCGATCAAGACGTTCCCATTGCGGGGTATCAGGGATTCGCCGCCGTATCTCCATGATGGACGTTGTCTCACGCTGGAGGACACGGTCGAGTACTTCAATCTGGTTCAGCAACTCCGTCTGACGCCCGAAGAGAAGAAGGACCTGGTCGCATTTCTGCGGTGTCTGTAAACCGGCGACGGCCGTCCATTCAGACTCAGCCACGAGGGTGGATTCCTCTGGGGTCGGCGGTCTGGGTCTGTCCTACGCCTGCGGCTTGCTGAGTGCGGCCAGGAGCAGGCCGTGGAGGCCTTTGCCGTAGTAGTTGCGGAGCCTGTGCACCTTGCGGAAGCCATATTTGGCAAAGAAGGCCATGCCAACCTCGTTGGCGGGCGAGACTTCGAGCGTGATGACCTGGCAGTTCTGCCGGCGGGTCAACTCCATGAAGGACTCCATGAGCCTGGCGCCGACTCCCTTGTGCTGCGAATCGGGCAGCACGGCGATGCTGTCGATATGTGCGGCGGGGGGCTCGTGCCAGGTCTCGATGGGACCCAGGACGTAGCCAACGAGCCGGTTGTCGAGCATGGCCACGAGGAACAGGGACTCCGGGTCTTCGAGGTAGAACTCGAAGTCACGTCGATCGAACGTGTAGAAGGCATAGTAGGCGACGTTGAAGCACTGCTGCTCGATGGTCAACAGGCCGTCCATGTCGTCCGCCTGGGCAGGCCGGATTTCGACCGTCTTGTCATCTTGCCCAACGATTTGCGATTCCTGCGTCATTTCCTGCGTGGTCGTTGCGAGGTCCGGCCGGGGACCCTGGCCAGGAGCCGGTTCAGTTCAGGCAGCGATTGCTCGGTGAACTTGATGATATCGTTCATCATCCGCACGGATTCATAGGGGTACTTTCCGACGGCGCTCTCGGCCGAGAGCATGACGAAGTCCGTGCCGTCGATGATCGCGTTGGCCACATCGGTGACCTCGGCGCGGGTGGGCCGGCTGCTCTCGGTCATGTGCTCGAGCATCTGTGTGGCCGTGATGACGAACTTGCCTGCCGCGTTGCACTTGCGGATGATCTGCTTCTGGATGATGGGCACTTCGTAGATGGGAAGGGCGACGCCCATGTCACCTCGGGCGATCATGATCCCATCGGCTGCGTTGATGATCTCGTCGATGTTGCGAATCGCCTGGCGGCTCTCGACCTTGGCTACGATCCGGCAATCGGGCAAGTACGGCTTGACGATGGCCGCTGCATCGAGCACGTCGTCGGCGTCCCGCACGAAGGACAGGCTGATGTAATCCACCTCGTGTTGAAGCCCGAACTGGATATCCTCCTTATCCTTCTCCGTCATGCCCTTGAACGCCAGCTTGGCGCCGGGCATGTTGATGCCCTTTCGTTCCTTGAGAACGCCGCCTTCGATGACGGTGGTGCGGATGCTGCCGGCGTGGACACTCTCGGCCCGCAGGGCGAGCAGCCCGTCGTCGATGTAGATCATTTGGCCGGGCCTGATGCGGGTCAGGTCGCCTGTGTAGTCGAAGGGAATCGTCTTGTCGCCTCGGGCATACGGGTCGTTCGTCAGCCAGACTGTCGCACGATCCTTCAAGGTGCGCGTTTTCTCGCCTTCGAAGTGGCCGATGCGAATGCGAAAGCCTTCGAGGTCCTGCATGATGCGGATGTGACGCTTGTATTTCCTATTGATCTGACGAACGAGATTCACGTTCTCCAGGTGCTGTTTGTGCGTCCCGTGGGAGAAGTTCAGCCGGACCACGTCCACTCCGGCCTGGACCATCTTTCTCAGCACAGTATAGCTGCTGCTGGCGGGCCCCAGCGTCGCCACGATTTTCGTCTTCGGCATGTGACTGACTCCTGTATCGACATTTCCGATTTCACCTGCACACGGGAAGGATATCACGCGGGACGGCGCATGTCCATGCTTGGGCACTGGACGGACCGGTCGAGATTGTGGTGGCGTAGGGGTATTGGCGAGCGTATAGTGACGATCCTGTATGCAGATGGTTGGAGCCAGGATTGGGAAGGAGTAAGACACGATGGCTGCAAAACGCATCCGAACGATTGCCGTAATGACCGGCGGCGGCGACTGCCCCGGGCTGAACGCCGTGATTCGCGCGGTGGTGAAGACCGCCATCAACAAGTACAAGCTGGACGTGTGGGGCATTCGCGACGGCTACCTCGGCCTGATCGAGAACCGCATGGACCGCTTGAGCTTCAACCACGTGAGCAATATCCTGACGCTCGGCGGGACCATTCTGGGGACGAGCAATACGGCAAATCCCTTCCGGCACGCAATCAAGACCATCCACGGGCTCAGGTATAAGGACGTATCCGACGAGTGCATGCGATTCCTCCAGGAACGGGGAATCGACGCCATGGTCTGCATCGGGGGCGACGGCACCATGGCCATGACGGCCCAGTTCGCCCGCAAAGGCCTGACGGTCATGGGCGTGCCGAAGACCATCGACAATGACCTGTATGGCACGGACGTCACGTTCGGCTTCGACACCGCCGTGACGACGGCCACCGAGGCCGTCGACAAGATCCACACCACGGCCAGCTCGCACCACCGCGTGATGATTGTGGAGGTGATGGGCCGTTACGCCGGCTGGATCGCCCTCCATGCGGGCGTCGCGGGCGGAGCGGACGTCATCCTCATTCCGGAGATCCCCTACGAGCTGTCGAAGGTTTGCGAATACGTCCTTGCGCGGTCGCGCCGCGGCAAGCGGTTCAGCATCATCGTGGCCGCGGAAGGGGCCAAGCCCAAGGGCGGGTCCATGGTGGTCAGCCATCGCGTCGCCGGCAGCCCCGATCCGATTCGGCTCGGCGGCATCGGCAACAAGCTGGCGGCTGACATCAACGCCCAGACTAGTCTGGATTGCCGGGCCGTCGTTCTTGGCCATGTCCAGCGGGGCGGCACTCCCACGCCATATGATCGGACGCTGGCCACGAATTTCGGGCATACGGCCATGGAACTGCTCATGAAGGGCGTGAAGAACCACCTGGTCGTCCTCAAGGAGGGGCGGTTCACGAGCATCAGTCTGCGGCAGGTGGCCGGCCGGACGAAGACCGTCCCGAAGAACTATGGACTGGTCAAGGCGGCCATGGCCGTGGGGACCAGCTTCGGCGCATGATCGCCGACTGATCCGGACTCCATCCTTGCGACGACGGGGAATCCTTCGTCCTTCCGAACCGTGGATGCTCTGCGCATTGTTGCTCGATTTTCTCTCCGCGTCTGCTTAAGACCCCCCCTGATTCAGCCGATGAATCGGCAGTGGCACGAGGTCTTTGGTGGCCCATAATAGTGGAGATTCGAGCAATGAAATGCATTACGATGGATCAGTTCCGATGCGATCTCACGGAAGAGCAACGGCGGCTGTGCGACTGGATCGCCCGGCAGGCCCGGACCGGAGCCCGGCGAATCCGCTATGACGAAGCGAAGGCCGCCCTGGATGTTCACGATGAGCAGCTCACGCGCATGTTGAGAGACGTGCGCGAGCGGCTCGACGAGATCCACGAAATGGTGGAAGCGCCGATCGTGAACACCTGGGCGCCGTACTTCGAGGTCCCGCTGGAGGCACGCTATATCTGGGATAGCTACTGCCGTGCCGAGAAGGAGACGGAACAGCCGCCGGTGGAGGATTGGCTGCCCAGGAGAGTCGCCGTTTCGCAGTAGTGCAACTGGCCGTGAAGTCCCGCTGGGCGTTCGCCATGTGGAGACGAATGAGCCTGGATTGATGAAGAGAGGGTACCGATGAATGGCACCAAGACGAAGCCCGGCGTGCAGGATCAGCAATTGAGCTGTTATCGGCTGTGGGTGAAACCCAAGGGCACGAAGAAGGGTGACAAACGCAGCCATATGATGCTTGGACAGTATCTGCTGGGGATCAAGAAGTAGTAGACGAGGGCAACACGACCGCCGGTTGGCTATGTACACCTTCTGAACGAGTTGGTAGCATAGGACCTATGCCGAGCAACAGGATGCAGCGTTGTTTCCACAGGAGGTGGTTCATCGCCTCGTTTTTGAGCCTGGCGTTGGTGTTGTTGCTGACGCACATCCCGCAAGAGGCGGTGCCGCGGGTACTGCAAAGGCATATGCTCGACAAGGTCGAGCACATCATTGCCTACGGCCTGATTGCGCTCCTTTTTCTCCTGTCGCTTCCAAACCCTGTGCGATCCATACCTGCGGCGGCGGGCCTTGTGGCCTTGGCCGGCGTCGGGATTCTCGACGAAACGACGCAACCCTTCGTGAATCGGATCGCCAGTGTGGGCGACTACCTATCGGATCTGATCGGCATCGGTCTGGCCTGCGTGGTCTTCCTTGTCCTCAAACGATTTCGGCCGGGCGGAGTCTCCCGGCAAGTTCCTGTTTGCAGCAGCAGTTCTACGGATTGAGTGTGGGAATTGATACGGAGGTGACTGTGGCAAAGCGCAACGAAGTGAGTCGGAAGGCAACGGGGCCCTACGTGGGGATCATTGGCCTGGGGTATGTGGGTTTGCCGCTGGCGCGGGAATTCACCCAGGGCGGCGCCCGGGTGCTCGGGTTTGATATCAACTCGAAGATGGTGGCCGTGATCAACAGGGGGCGAAGCCCGATCAAGCACATCAGCCATGAGTCGATGGCCCAGATGGTCAAGTCAGGACGGTTTCATGCCACCGACGACATGACGAAGCTGTCCCGGCCGGACACGCTGATCATCTGTGTGCCCACGCCGCTGACGAAGAACCGCGAGCCCGATCTCCAGTACATCGAATCCACCGCCTGGACCATCGCCAAATACCTGCGAAAAGGGCAGCTCGTGGTCCTGGAGAGCACGACCTATCCCGGCACGACCCGCGAAGTCGTGCTGCCGATCCTGGAACAGTCCGGACTGAAGGCGGAGAAGGACTTCTTCCTGGCCTTCTCGCCCGAGCGGGAGGACCCCGGCAACCGGAAGTTCCGCACTGCCACTATCCCCAAGGTCGTCGGCGGCTACGGCAAAGAGAGTCTCCATCGCGCGTTGAGCGTGTACCAGATCGCCATCCAGACGCTGGTGCCCGTCGAGAATTGCGAGGTGGCCGAGGCGGCGAAAATCCTGGAGAACACCTATCGTTGCGTGAACATCGCGATGGTCAACGAGTTGAAGATGCTGTTCGACCGGATGGGGATCGATGTGTGGGAGGTCATTCGGGCAGCCAGCACGAAGCCGTTCGGGTTTAGTCCGTTCTACCCGGGTCCGGGGCTCGGCGGACACTGCATCCCGATCGATCCGTTCTACCTCACCTGGAAGGCACGCCAGTACGGCATGACCACGCAGTTCATCGAGCTGGCGGGCCAGATCAACACCGGGATGCCTCGCTATGTCGTCCAGAGGGTCATCGATGCGCTCAATGATCGGCACAAGAGCCTGCGGGGTTCGAAAGTGCTTGTGCTCGGCCTGGCCTACAAGCCGGACATTGACGACGTGCGCGAGTCTCCGTCCGTCGAGTTGATCGAGCTGCTCAAGCACAAAGGCGCGAAGGTGGACTACAACGATCCCTACATCCTGCAGACGCACAAGCAGCGGGAGTACAACCTGCAGATGACGAGCAAGAAGCTCACGGCCAAGATGCTCAGGAGCTACGACGTGGTCCTGATCTCGACGAACCACAGCGATTACGATTACGCCTGGATCGTGAAGAACTCGCAGCTCGTCGTGGATTCCCGCAACGCCACAGCCAAGGTCCGCAGCGGCCGGTCGAAGATTGTGAAGGCGTGATTGCGGCGCTCGCTTCGATTGCTACGCCTCTTTGAGCAGCCGGACGGATGCATCGTACGGGTCAGACCCTTTCCCGCCGGGACCCGTGACGCTGCTTACGCGAGACTCTCGGTCAGGGCGTCCAGTTCGGCCTGCATCGCGTCGGCACGCAGGTTGTGCAGGCAATCCGGACAGAGCCATTGTCCCGAGTCGATCTGTCTGAAGCCTGTCGTCGGGAGGTCTGTTCTTCCGCAGCACTCGCAGGGTCCGGCCCCGGTCTGTGCCGGATCGTCTTCGATCCCGGTTGGGCAGGGGACGACAGTCTGGGGATCCGTGGGCGAATCCCACCCATCGGACGTCGGGGCCTTTGCCTTCTGTTGCACGTCCCCGGACCCCAGTCCGGCAGCGAGGATGACTGCCTTCAGCCTGCTCTCGATCTGGGCTCTCGCGCTGGCCTCGGCCTGGGCTGTGGCGGTTGCCGATTGCACGATCTCCGTGAGGCGGCCGAGCCTGTCGAGGAACTGAGCCTTGAATTGTTCCACCTTCTGTGTGCAATCGAGGATGATCCGCGTGGTTGCTTCCCGTACGACGGCCTGTTCCCACATCCGGATGGCTGCCCTCTCGGCGATCTCGGGATCGCAGGTGGCGGTCCCGACGCCGGGAGTCTCCAACAACCGGGTCTTGACCGCGTCCTCTCCGGGCAGTCTCACCTGCCACCACCATTGGCCGGCCCGCTGGTACATCGGGCCGGGCAGCGTCACCTTCCACGACTGCTCTTGCATGCGTGCAATCAATCCTGTTCAGCTTCCTCCGCCGTGGTATAGGAGGGCAGCGGAGACCTGAACTCGGTTTCCTGGTACGCCTGCGTCTCGCCCTCGGTCATCGAGGACTGCTCCACAATCCACGGCGTGATGAACACGAGCAGCTCGCTGTTGATCGTCTCCTCCGCCTTGAATCGGAACAGCGCGCCGGCCAGCGGAATGTCCCCGAGCAGCGGGATCTTGTTGACCTGCTGGTTCACTTCCTTCTTCTTCAGTCCGCCCAGGACGACCGTTTGGCCGTTCTTGACGATCAGAGTCGTGTCGGCCTCGCGCCGGTCCACGACGGGCTGCGGATATGCGATGTCGATTCCGGAGACCATGACCTCGCCGGTGACGACGCTGAATACGGGCTTCATCTGCAGCCGGATCATCTGATCGCGGACGGCCAGGTGGGCTGTCACTTGCAGCTCGACGCCAACCTCTCGGAAGGCGGTCGTTCCGATGCTGCCGCCCAGGGCCGATTCCTGGAGCTGCTGGTAGGGGATCTCCGACACGATCTTGATCTTCGCCGTCTTGTCGTTGAGCACGAGGACTCGAGGATTCGCCAGCAGCTTGGCGTTGATGTTCTCCTGCTCGGCCCTCAGCATCATGTCGATGTCCACATCGGAATTGAGCCAGCCGAGGCGGACGGAACCGACGGTGTTTTCCGCCTTCGGGGCTGTGCCGTTGAACAGGCCCTTGGAGAAGGGGTCCGTGTCGGTCGCTGTATCCGGGATGCCGTTGGCGTTGTATTCGGTCCTCGTGCCTGCGGACCACTGAACGCCCAGGTCGAAGCGATCCTTGCTCGTGACGTCATAGATGCGGGCCTCCACGAGGATTTGCGGCGTGATGCAGTCGATCTCCTTGATGAAGTCGCCCATGTCCTTGACCTTGGCTTCCTTGTCGGTGACGAGGATGTGGCTGGTCCCGTCGATGTGGGTGACCGAGCCGACGTCCGATTTGAACTTGTCGAGCGATTTCACCACCTCCGCGACGTCGGCATAGGTGATCTCGAAGATCTCCGTGACCTGCCTCTCAGGCACCTGGGGCATCTCCGTCTGCGCCAACACGCGGATGATGTTGTTGCCCACGACATAGTCGAACCCGTGCACCTCCAGGATGCTTCGGAGGGCCTCCTGCAGCGGTACGTCGGTGAGCTTCACAGTGGCTTCGCCTGTGACGCTGGGGCTGGTGACCACGTCGACGTCGGCCTGTTCGGCGATGATCCGAATGACGTCCTCAAGAGCCGTCTTGCGGAACTCGACGCTGATCTTCTTCTCGAGCCGCTGCTGGAGAGGCGTTTGCGCCGGCGGGTCCTGCGACTCGGCGCCTCGGGCGGACGCTGTGGTCAGGAAGGACCACAGGAGCCAGGCAAGGGCCGCAAGCTTCAGCAGATCCGTTCGGAGTTCCCCAATGTGGTGTGTTGTGCAGGGTTTCCATTCCCACGATTGTATGGCACAGGATCTCATGTTCGTTCTCCCGACTGTCACTTCTTATCAACCTCGACGGCCTGTTTCCAGGTCCGGCCGTTCATCTCGAACTCGACGCCGTCTTTCTCTATCTTCTTGACTGTAGCCCCGGAGATTTGTTCTCCCTCGTGCACGAGGAATGTATCGACGATCGCCGCCGGTTTATCCTCGCTGTACAGGATACCGGTCACGATCAGGTCCATGTGCGGCTGCGTCGGCGCGGCCACGGGTTCCTCGACGGTCACGACGGGGGGGGCAGGCAGCCGCATGGGATCGCGCCCACCCGGCTGATAAAGGGGAGGGATCTCCCAGGCGATCTCCACATTGGGGATCGTCACGGGGATGACCTCGGCCGGCAGCTTGTCTTGAGCCGTCGCCGGGGTGGAGACCGTCAACGGGTTCCTCAGCAGGTACAACAGTGCGATGGCCAGGACCGGGATCAAGGCCATCATGATTTTCTGTCTGCCTCCGCCGGGCTCTCTTTGCGAGCCATACGAAGCGGTTCTCAAACGTCGCCGCGAGGCGCCATCCGCCGGCATCTGCAGGGGAGAGGTGCGTCCTCGAGATCCCTGGCGTGCCAGCGCCGCCGTCTGGGTCGTCCTTGCTTCATGGTGCTTGGCACGTCGGTCGAAGTGCAGGCCCAACGAGACGATGGGACCAGGTTTTCGCTCGCCGGGGTTCTCTTGTCGGGTGTTGTCTGCCTTGATGCCGGCCATAGTCAAATCCCCTGCGGTTTCTCAACCAGTACCGCCAAGCCCATATCCACCTGGGGCTGGGCATCGGCCTCCTGGGGACGATTGATGGTAAACGTCTCGACAAAAACGACGGGATGATAACGCTCCAGGGCGTTCAGAAAGGCTGCGAACCGCGTGAATCCGGCGAGAAAGCTCACATTGAGGCGTCTCTCCGCGACGCGGTCGAGGTCGTCCGACGTCAGGGAAGCCTTCGCGCTCACGGGTCGTATCCCGAACGATTCCAGTCTCGTCTCCTGGGCCATGTTGCCGATCGCGAAGGCCAGTTGCGGCGCATCCTCGATGTGCACGAGGAAATCCTCGATGCGACCGCGCAGCCGCTCGACCTGTTCTGTCAGGCGAGCTTGGAGTTCCGGCTTGGCGGCCTCCAGCGCGCGGGCGTAGTATTCCTTCGCCAGCACGATCTTCGCCTCGAGATCGTGTCGGCAGTCCAATTGCGGACGCAGGACCAGGACGTAGGACGCCACCGCCAGCGACAGACAGGGCGCCCACACCGCGGCCATGATCAGCAGATACTTGTTTCGAACCTTCATATGCGCCAGTCCCTTATCGTCAGTTGTCCCGGATGATCGGTCCGGTCTTGAGAGTGCACTCGAGCTCGTACATGACGGCTTCCTGGCTGTCCAGCATGCTCACGCTCTGGGAGACGGTGATCGTGTCCAGGATTGGTCCGATGACCGGCGAAGTCCGCAGGTTCTCCTGGAGGGTCTGCACCGCGTCCAGAGCGGTCCCCGCCTGCCGTCCGCAGACGCAGAGCTTCAATGTGCGAGTGGGAATGCTCACGTCTACCTTCCGGGCGGGATCATCCTTGGCTGGGACCTTCCGTTGGACGGTGCTCTGACTTGCCTCCAGACGGGTCAGGACCAGCGTATCCGACAGACTCTCGACCAGCGAGGCCAGAGTCGGGGACCACTGCGTGTAGCCGCCGACGGCGGTCTTGATTTCCGAGAGCACGCCGCTTGCCGATGCCTTCTCGCTTTCGAGTGATTCCTTCTTCTTCAATGCCTGGGTCAGGACCCTGGACGCCGACTCGATATTGCTCAACTGCTGCTTCTCGATGGACAGGATGATTCGCCCGTCCAGGTAGAAGCTCGTCATGCCCAGGCCGATCAGCAGGGGGACCACGACGATCAGGCACGCCAGGGCGATGCCCCCCGGTCGGCTCCGGATCGGAATCCCTTCTCCCATGAGCAGGTCGACAGTATACATGGCGTCATCATCTCCAACTTGCGATTTACGATTTATGATTTGCTGTTGCTGTTTTCGAGAAATCCTGCCGCGGTAGCGGCCTCAAGCCCTAAATCAAAAATCGTAAATTATAGATAGTCATAGGCTCCGCATGGCCAGGCCGATCGCCAGGGACATCGAAGAGCCGGCATCCTGCACCACGGGGGCCAGCCGCTTTGCCTTCGCGCCGTCGCACCGCATGGCCTCGACCGGGCTCCAGGCCGTCACGTCGATGTACAGTCTGGCCTGCAGCAACTCGATGAACTGTTTGACCCGGGCCAACGCGCCGCAGACGAACAGCCGTTCGACCTTCACGCCCGGGCCGCTCGATGCAGCGCCCTGCGCCGGGAGCCCCGAGCTGTGCTGGGCTGCGTAGTACCGCAGCGTCGTCGCGATATCTTCCACCAGGGGGGCGCAAGTCCTCTCCAGGTTGTCCCAGGACAGGGCCTCGTTCCCTGATTGCGAGCTGGCGGTCTCCAAATCCATCCCCTCGGAAGGATTCTGCGCCGATCCGTAGTTCAGCAGGGCAGCCTTGGCGATCTCAAACGGGACCTGGGCCTCGTCCGCCATCCGTTGGAGGATCTGGTCGCTGCCCGAGTTGATGTCGCGGACGAACGGCCGGCCGGCATGGTCCATGATGGCGATCGTTGTGCAGGAGCCGCCGATGTCGACGACTGCCGGTCCCTGGGGAATGCCTCCCTCATCCTGCGCATCGTCCGATCCTTTGCGGGAATCCCGCAGGCAGTTGAGCAGGGCCAGACCCGCGACGTCGAGCACGGCGCAATGCAGTCCGGCCTCGTGCACGAGCTGGCGCGTGCTGCGGATCAGGCCGTTGTTGGCGGCCACCCAGAATCCCCGCGTCTTTCCGGCGTCCATCGAGGTCACCTGGTAGTCGAAGGTGCTCTCCTCCGGGCTGAACGGGCAGATCTGGGATGCCTCCAGTCCGACCGCCGAACCGATCTCCTCGGGCGGCAGAAGGGGAAATTCGAAGCTCCGGACGACGACCTCGGGTCCTCGCAATCCACAGACCGCGAGCTTGCCGTCGATATTGCGCTTGGAGAGTCCCTGTTGAATTGCACGGACGGTGTGGATTCGACGTAGCTCCGGATCGTCGCCCCACGGGGCGATCTCGGTCGAGCACGCCCCTGTGACGGCATACCCTGCGTCCTCGCGCCGCAACTGCACCATGCGCACCGCCGTCGTGTCGATGTCCAGGCCAACGAGATTCTTTTTGCGAAGTCCAAACATATCGCTTTCCTTATCGGATGCTATGACAGGCGACTTAACCTGTCCGGCGTACAAAACGATCCTTTCGACTCGCGGAAACCCTCTCTGCACATATCGACCCGTGGAGGACAAATCCGAAATTCGAAGCACGAAACCCGAAATCCGAAACAAATCCAAAGCACGAAATCCAAATGACTGAAACGCTATCGTCTATCGGATGCTTGGTTTTGCATTTTCTTCGGTTTGGTCATTTGAATTTGTTTCGGATTTCGAGATTTGATTTTCGGATCTTCCGCCCTGCGGGTGTTTCGGATTTCAATTCGCTAATTCGGACGATAGTCGTGCCAGCCGGCGGGGGCGGGCACGTACTTGCCCCGCAGCCAGATGTCGCCGGGGACGATGCCGGTCAGGAGCCGGCGGTCCATATGATAGGACTTCAGGTAGCCGTCCGAGCCGATGATGCCGACGATCCCTCGGATCGATTCGGAAATGGTGCCATGCACCTCAAGAAAATCTTGCGTGCCGCTGGCCTCCTTGCGGCCGCCGTAACTGTCTCGCCGCACGTTCTCCGCCCCCCAACCGCCGCCGCCGACGGTGATGGCCGCCTCAGCGACGGTTGGGTCGGGGAGGTGCCTCTGGAAGTAATCGGCCGTGCCGGGACTGGCTGTGGGGTCGTCCGGACGTCCCACGGGCATGTAGGTGAACCCGCTGAGACTGACCGTTCCATCAACGTCGCTCATGCCCGGGTCCACCACCTTGATCACTCCCTGGGCAAGCAACCCCAGGACGTTGGGATTGTCCTCGGTGGGTTTGCCCTGGGCGTCGTGACCGCCCTCGACGTAGACCGAGTCGGCCACCCAGATATTGCCGGTGGCGACCACGGTGACGCTTCCCTTGACGACCTGATCATTGCTGTGGAGGCCGGAGTTGCCTCCGATCACGACGTTGCCGTTGACGAAGATCTGGCCGCCGGGGTCGGAGGTGGTCCCGCCGAAGGACTGGGTCACGTACGTGTTCATCAGCGGGATCGTGAACCGCTGCCCGGTGGCGTCTGCGTCGTCCGGGGCGACGTGATACGCGTAGATGTCGTACCGCTCGTACTGTGTGCCTGTGGTGCCGGGCTTGATCTTGAAATCGTAAGTCATGGAGTCGGAGGATTGGTGGAACCCTCGCACGGTGCAGTTGTTTGTGATCCGAACCTTGCCGACGCCGCCGTCGACGAAGAATTCAAGCTGAACGGCAGGGTGGCTGTTGGCCACGCTCGCAGTGGCGATGGGCGTGAACTGATACTGCGTCAGCGTGCTGTCGCGGAAGCGGTCCACCTTGCTCTGCACGGAATCTGCGTCGGTCACGCGGCTGGCGGGCTGGTTGAAGTAGATGCCGCCGTCGAAGAGCGACATGACGCCGGCGTACTTGTCGGCGTCGCCGGCGGTGTATCGGTCCTCCCCCATGGCCACGGGTTGGAGAAAGGCGGGGCTGCCGATAATGAAGATGTCCTTGATGTCAGGGCTGTCGTTGGCCTTGTTGATCTGGATCGGCAGGTCGATGGTTTCACCGCCCGCGAAGTTGACCGCGTCGGTGCTCGTAGCGCTGATGGGGATGCGGCAGGTGCCCATGTCCCAGCCGCTGATCATCTGGACGGTGAGCACGTCCACACGCCGCTCGAAGATGCCGCTGTGGCCGTTGGACACCACACGAAACACCGGCCGCGACCCGACGAATGTATACAGGCTGATCGCGTACGCGCAGGAACTGTCGGGGAAGGCGAGCGACCCCGAGGTGCCGGGCGTGCCCTGTTGCAGGGCGCTGAGCATGTCCTGCTGCCGGCCCATCCAGAAGATGGCCTTCTCGTATCCTGCTTCCGCCGCCAGCATGGCCGCGGCGTCGGCCTTGGCGGCGATCGCATGGTGCCGGACGCCGTACCCGATGGCGAGCAGACCGATGCCGAGCGTCGTCAGGATCACGACGGCAATGACGGCCAAGGCCAGGGTCACGCCGCGGTGGCGGATGGGCGACTTCTGATCTCTGATCTTGGATCCTTGATCTATCATCGGTAGCCTGCTTCGCAGGAAACTCGAAATCCGAAAATCCCAATATCAAAATCCGAAATCCGAAACAAATTCAATGGACCGAAATCCAAATGACAGAAGCGCTGTCGCACTCCCGACGCCCGGCTGTTTTGGATTTTCTTCTGTTTGGTCATTTGAATTTGTTTCGGATTTCGTGCTTCGGATTTCGTTTCTTTCATCGGGGCCATATGTTGCGCATCAGTGCGGAGGTCATCACCTCCGTCGTGCGATTGTCGTTGGGGTCCGCCAGGATCACGTTCAATCGGATCGAGCCCTGGCCGGTGCCTCCGACCGTGCTGTGGCTGAACGGGGCGCTGCCGGGCTCGACGGTGACGTTCTCGGCGAGGAGGGTCGTGGATATGCCCGTGGTGTTTCTGGCTCCGCCGCCCGCCGGGGCCGCGCCGGGCGGGTATGGCCCGTAATCGACCTTCAATTGGTTGCCATCCAGGTAAAACAGGGCGTAAGCGGTTGCCGTCGTCTCGGCGTTCATGAGATCGTAACTGTCTGTCAGGTCCAGCGGGACGTCCCAATAACGGAACTCGACCGCATCGCCGAAGACAACCGCGTCAGGCTGATCGGCGGGCGGCAACGCCGGCGTGAGCGTCTGATCGGCGATCCGATAGAGGACGTAGCTGCCGCGATTGGACTTGCGGCCCACCGCGCCGAACGCGGCTACGACGCTCTGCGCCTGGTGGTTGGTTTTGTTGTTGGCGGATTCGTAGGTGCGCTGCCAGGCGTGGTTGCCGCCGGCGAGGAGCATTCCCACGCCTGCGATCACGATCAAGGCCGCGGCCATGGCGGTGACCAATTCGACCAGGGTCATGCCCAGGTTGCGGCCCGAAGCCCGAAGCACGAAATCCGAAATCCGAAACAAGCACGAATGGCCAAAACTCAAATGACCGAAACGCTGACGCCTATCGAAAGGTCTGTCTTGGGTCTTCTTCTGTTTGGTCATTCGAAGTTGTTTCGGATTTGCGTTCCCGCCTTGGCGGGGGCGATATTCGAATTTCGAATTTTGATCTTCAGCCATCGGTCGCGTCCAGTCGCACATAGGTCACCAGGATGATCGGCGGCAACTCGGCAAAGCGAGGCTCGGGAACGGTGACGCCCCCGGCGCCGGCCTGCCCGTAGCGGGCGACCACCGCGAGCTGCCGAAGGGTCGTCTTGGCCACGGTATCCTGCTCGACGTCCACATACATAAGCGCCGCGAGGATGGGCATGTCGCACACGGTGGTGCTGTAGACGGCGCCGTTGAGCGTGGCGCCCAAGCCGGTGGCGGTTGTGAAATCGGTGGGCGCTGCGCCGGCGTGGGTGAAGCCCAGTCCCAGCGTTGAGGGGTCGTACTGGTCCGAGCCTGCGGTGCTCTTCCAATCCTCGATGAGCAGTTGCGCCGCGC
>JBDKRX010000009.1:0-64470 GCA_039683175.1 Phycisphaerales bacterium | reverse complement strand
TGGACCGCCTGCCTGGCACTCTCCCTCCTGGTGACTAGCGGCGCCCAGGCACAATTCCCCGGAATGCCCGGAATGCCGGTCGGAGGCGCAATGCCCGGGGACCTGAGCCAGCTAATGGGGCAGTTGGGTGGCATGATGGGTGGCGGCATGATGGGCGGCGGCATGGGCGGTATGATGAACGCCTACCAGAGCATGTCCATGGCCTATGGCCTGCGTGACCTCATCGAACAGAGCGTCGAACCCGATAGCTGGTACGACCTCTCGGATGAGGGCGAAGGCACCATTACGATCTACCCGCAGGAGTCCCCGAAGAAGCTGGCCGTCAGCACGACTCCCGAGGTGCATCAGCGGATCGAGGTGCTGCTCGATGAGCTTCGCAGGGCACTGGGGCATCAGGTCTCGATCGAGGCCCGGTTCCTCTCGGTGACGGAGAACTTCCTGGAAGACATGGGGCTTGACCTGGACTTCCAATACGATCTCGGCGGGAAGTTCGGTATCGCGACCTTCAACCAGGGCTCGTCCCTGGTGGCCTCGCCGACGGTGGGCTCGGGCGTGACGGGCAATCTCGGCAATATCACGAGCGAAAACCCGGGCATGAGCATTGCGGGCGGGTACGGTTCGATCCTGGACGACCTGCAGGTGACCTTCCTCGTGCGGGCCACGCAGGCCCGGAGCGATTCGAAGAACCTGGCGGCGCCGAAGGTGACGGTCCTGAGCGGCGAGACGGCGAACTTCTCGTTGTACGACACGGTTTCCTATGCCTTGCCGCCGACCGAGACGCAGGGATATGTGACCTCGTCGTCGGGCAACACGACGGGCACGACCTCGGGGAGCTATCCGAACGTGAATTACATCCCCGTGGGCAGCTCGCTCCTCATCACGCCGACGATTACCAAGGACAAGAAGTACGTCCTGCTGAACATCCAGACGCAGCAGACCGACCTGCTTGGGTTCGCCAGGCACGCGGTGGAGGTGGATAATAGCGACAACGGCACCGGCACCAACACCGGCACCAGCACCACGGACTCCAACAATGTCACCACGACGCACGTCCAGGTCCCGGAAACGGAGACCGCGACGGTTTCGACGCGAGTGAGCGTGCCGGACCGCGGAACCCTGCTGTTGGGCGGCCACAAGCTGGCGTCGCAGCAGGACAAAGAGGCCGGCGTGCCGGTCCTGAGCAAGATCCCGATTCTCGGACGGCTGTTCACCAACCGCAGCAGCGTTCGGGACCAGAAGATCCTCCTGATCCTGGTCAAGCCGACGATCATCCTGCAGGAAGAAACCGAGCAGGAGGCGATTGCGGCGATGGAGGAACCGATCCTCAGCAGGTTGCAACAGTAGTTCAGACCGGTCGTGTGTTTGACGATAATCTGCACGCGAGGGGTACTTCTATACAGTCGATGTATGGACATGGGCACATTTGAATGGAAGTAGGCATATGAAAGAGCAGATTCAGGAGCGACTCGGCGCCTGGCGGCTGCTGATTAGCTCCATGCTAATCGTCTGCGCGCAGGTGAGCCTGGCAGCGGCGGGTGAACTCTCCCTTTCCTCCTTATCGGACCCAATCGGTTTGCAGGGCACGGCCTCGGACGGGGCCGGCGCCTTGCTCGTTCGTTTTGTGGACGCCGATACTCCGCCGGTGAGCTGTCCGGACCTGGTGGGACCGCGCACTCAGCGGGCCCGACGTGCGGCAATCTCGGACCGGATTGTCGAGGGCGCCGATGTCGACGGCCAGTACGACGACGTCGTGCCGGGGTTGACCCTCGTGACGCTGCCGGAAGGGATCTCGACTGTGGAGGCCGTGATGAAGTTCACGGCCTGCGCGGACGTCCTATATGCCGAGCCGAACTACAAATATCAGCTCAGCAATACGCCGAATGATCCCAACTTCGTGCTGCAATGGGCGCTGAACAACACCGGCCAGGACGGCGGGCTCGAAGATGCCGATATCGATGCCCCGGAGGCATGGAACATCGCGACGGGAAGTAAGGATCTGATCGTCGCCGTCCTGGACACAGGCGTTGACACTGCCCACCCGGATTTGAAGGCCGGGCAATTGTCGAATATCTGGTCGAATCGCAAAGAAGCCTCCGGAAAGGCCGACACCGATGACGATAACAACGGCTACATCGACGACGTTTCCGGATTCAATTTCATCGCCAACAACGGCGCCGTCGCGGACGACGTCTACCATGGGACCTACGTGGCGGGTATTATCGGCGCTTTCGGGAACAACGCGACGGGCATTTCCGGCGTCTCCTGGAACGTCAGCCTGATGATCTGCAAGGTCGCCAACGCCGACGGCGTGAAGCTGGACGCCGCGGTGGCGGCCGTTCAGTACGCCACCGCCGCGGGCGCCAAAATCATCAACGCCTCCTGGGGCAGCACCGAGTACAGCAAGAGCCTGCGGGACGCCATCGAAGCGGCCGGCAAGAAGGGGATTCTGTTTGTCGCTTCGGCCGGCAACGATTCCGTGAACACCGACGACACACCGGTCTACCCGGCAAGTTACGACCTGTACAACGTCATTTCGGTCATGGCGACCAACAACCGCGACCAGATGGCCTCGACGACGAACTACGGCGTCAGGACGGTGGACATCGCCGAGCCCGGCGAGGGCGTTCTCAGTTTGCTGCCCACGGTCGCCACGGAGCCGATGGGCGACGCCGGCCTGCCGCTCAGCTACGGCGTGCTCTCCGGCACCTCCGTGGCTGCGCCCCACGTCTCGGGCGCTTGCGCGCTGCTGTGGTCCAAGTCCCCTGCGCTGACCTATCACCAGATCAAGCAGATCCTGTTGCAGACCACGGACAAGGTCGTGCCGGGTCTGTGCCGGTCGCACGGCCGGGTCAATCTGGCCGGCGCCCTGGGCCAGGTGCCCGCGGGCGGTCTGGGCAGGATCCTCAACACCCGGGACGATCCGAACGACGCCGCGAGTCTCTACATGTCCCTGCAGGAGGCCATCGACGACGCCAACGACGGTGACACGCTGATCCTCGAGGGCAGCGCGATCGCCAATAACAACAAGCTCTTCCTGGAGCAGATCGACTTCAAGGGCAAGGCGATCACCGTGCGAAGCGGCGACATCACCAACCCCTCCGATCCGACTCTCTACCCGGAAACCACGATCATCCTCGGTCTCGCGAAACAGGGCTCGGTCGTGACCTTCGCCAATGGGGAAGGACGCGACACGGTTCTGATGGGCGTCACGATCGCCTGGGGCGTCGCCGAGTACGGCGGCGGCATCCGTTGCGAGGACGCCTCGCCCACGATCAGCCACTGCATCATTCGCAACAACCATGCGCGCGTGTTCGGCGGCGGCATCGACTGCCTCGGCGGCTCGCCCGCGATCCTCAACTGCGTCGTCCGCGACAACGTGGCCTTCGGGTCCATGGCGTTCGGCGGCGGTATGAACTTCGAGGATGCCTCGCCGGAGATCATCGATTCCACCATTCGCAATAATTCCTCCATGAGCGCCGGCGGCGGCCTCGCGTACTCGAATTCCTCGGGCACGATCCTCAATTCCTTCCTGCTCAACAACTCGGCGGCAGGCGGCAGCGGTCAGATCGACCTGGACGCCTCCTCCCCGACGATCACCAACTGCACGATCCTCGTCGAGGACAGCACGCCCTCCCGTGACGGCGGCGTGTGCGCCTTCAACAACTCCAATCCGACGATCACCAACTGCATTCTCTGGGGCAACGGCGACGATCTGTTCGCCTGCTCCGCCACGTACTCCTGCGTCGAGGACGCGGACGGCGGCCAGGGTGTCATCCACACGCTGCCCGTTTTCACGCAGGGTCCCGCGGGCGACTGCTTCCTGAGCCAGACGGCCGCCGGGCAGGTGTTCGATAGTCCGTGCGTCAACGCAGGTGATCCGAATACCGATCCGAACATTGCCGCGAAGCTGGCGGCGATGACCACGCGCACCGACGGCGTCGCCGATGCCAACGTCATCGATCTCGGCGCGCATTACGCCGCGTTCGAGGCCACGTACTATCCGTTGACGGTCACGATTATCGACCCCAACGGCAATCCGGTGGACCCGAACAACGCGGGCGGAGCGGTCGTTCCGAGCGCCGGGTCGTTCCGCCTGTTCGAGGTCATCCAGGTTACCGCCCAGCCGAAAGACGGATATCGGCTCAAGCGGTGGGTGGGCACCGGAGACGACACGCGGACGGACCTGAGCCTCACGTTCACGGTCAACGCTCCGATCTACCTCGGGGTCGAATTCGAGGAGGTCCCGCTGTACCGTCTGATCACCCACGTCGAGGGCAGGACGCGGATCGAGGGCAGCGACCAGAGTTGCGAGATCGAGCCGGACCACAGCAGGGGCGAGTACTATCACGAGGGCGAGGTCGTCACCCTGACGGCCATCCCCGTGGGCACGTATATCGTGGACAAGTGGACCGGGACGGACAACGACGCCTCCTGGGCCCGCACGAATACCGTGACGATGACCTCCGACAAAGAGGTGAGCGTCAGCTTCACGCTGCCCAGGACCCTGGAGGTCCCGGGCCAGTACGCCGATATCGCGACGGCGCTTGGCGCAGCCCGGACCCACGGCGACACGATCATCGTCAAACGAGGGACTTACTCTATCCCCAGTGCGCTGGATTTCAACGGCAAGGCGATCACCCTGTCCAGTGACAACCCGGACGACCCGGCCTGTGTGGCCGCGACGATTCTCGACTGCGGCAACGCGACGCGCGCGTTCATCTTCCAGAGCGGGGAGCGGAACGACTCGGTCATCGATGGTTTCACGATTCAGAATGGCTCGGTGGTCCAGAATCCCGACACGACCACAGGCAGCACCGATGCATTCGGCGGCGCGATCGCCTGCTTCAACGGCAGTAGTCCGACCCTCTCCAACTTGAACATCGTCAACTGCAGGGCCTATGGCCAGAGAGGCGCGGACGCCAGTACCCCGCCGACAGCCTATGATCCTCCAACTGATCCGGATCCGGCGGCGGATCCGCTCGATCCACTGGATCCCCCGGAAGAACGGGACCCGAATTCCACGGACCCGAATGCCCCGGCGGACCCGAATACCGGCATGCCGGGAGCGAATGGCGAGAACGGCGTCGACGGCGCGGCGGGCGCCCCTGGCGCCGCAGGCGGAAACGCTTCAGACGGCAGTCGCGGCGGACATGGCTACGGCGGCGCTTTCTATTTTGACGCGAACAGCGCTCCGATCATTCTGAGCTGCAAGATCACCGGCTGCTATGCCCGGGGTGGTGACGCTGGCTACGGTGGCCAGGGCCAGAACGGTCAGGACGGCCAGGACGGCGGCGAAGGCCAGGGTGGTCAGCAGGGGCAGGACGGCGGCGAAGGATACGGCAACGGGCCCCAGGGCACCGGCGGTAATGGCGGCAACGGTGGCGCGGGCGGCGCGGGCGGCGCGGGCGGCAACGGCGGCAACGGCGGCAGAGGCGGCGACGGCGGCGAAGCGCTCGGCGGCGCAATCTACTTCGGACCCAACTGCCGGCCCACGATCAAGTACACCACGATCCAGGGCGCCTGGACCCTTCAGGGTCTCGGCGCGTACGGCGGTGCGGCCGGCGCCGGTGGCGCGGGCGGCAATGGCGGCGCGGGCGGCGCCGGCGCCGATGGCGGCGGCGGCGAGCCGGCGGGCCAAGCCGGCCAGGACGGGGCCGCAGGCGCAGGCGGCGCGGGCGGCAACGGCGGCATCGGCGGCAGCATGGGTGTGAACGGCGGACGCTCCTTGGGCGGCGCCATCTACTTCGGTGAGAATTGCCAGGCCGAGATCTCGAACTCGGTCGTCAGTGACAGCCAGGCGCAGGGCGACGTCAACACGTATGTCTATGCCGGCGGCGCGGGTGGCGCGGGCGGCGCGGGCGGCGCGGACGGCGGCGCACCGGGCAACGGCGGCGATGGCGGCAGCGGCGATCCGGCCGGCGCCGGCGGCGCAAACGGCGGGGGCGGCACGGCCGCGAGCGGCAGCCTCGTTCGTGGAAGCCCGTTCATCAACTTCGGCGGCGGCATCTACTACAGCACCGGCTGCAGTGTTACGCTTACGAACTGCACGATCAGCGGCAACTCCGTCCATCAGGACAACGGCGGCGGCGAGTACTACTCCGACAACTGCACCACGGTGCTGACGAACTGCACGATCAGTGGCAACGTCGCGGGCACTGAACCCAATGATCCCGTCAACGCCGATGCCATCTACGCCCATGGTGGCGGTCAGGCCTTTGGGACCGGTTGCTCCGTGACCGTCGCGGGATCCAGCTACCTGAACAACGTGGCGGAGGGCGACGGCGGCGCCGTGTACTGCTGGTACGACTGCGATCTCGACGTCAACGACACGACGTTCACGACCAACGACGCCAACACCCCATGGATGAGCGCCGGCGGCGCCATCTACGGCGGCGGTGTCTTCCAGGACACCATCCAGGGATACTACAACGGCGGCACGATCCGCGTGCAGAACAGCCAGTTCAAAGGCAACGACGCCACGTTCGGCGGCGGCATGTACTGGTATGGCTACGACGCCGACGTGAGCGTGACCGACTGCGCGTTCCGCGACAACGTCGCCTTCCACGGCGGCGCTCTGTACTGGAGCGACGGCGCCCCGACGATCCGCAACTGCGTCATCCGGGGCAACACGGCCCTCGGCGGCCCGGCGGCGACCTACGTCGCTGCCCCGGCGGTCGATCCGAACGATTCGTCCACGTGGCCGCCTGTGAGCCAATGGCCCGATCCGACCGACGTGAACTCCATCTTCGATCCGAGCTTCACGCCGGACCCGATCCTGGTGCCGAGCGATGCGAACTGTGGCAGCGGCGGCGGTCTGTACTGCCTGTCCTCCGAGGCCCTGATCGAGAACTCCTTCATCAGCGGAAACATGGCCCGTGGCGTCGGCGGCGGCCTCTACCTCGCCGACGGCATACCGACCTTGAAGAACTGCCTGGTCAACGGCAACTCCGCGTACAACGGCGGCGGCATCGCCTCCCACTGGTCGGCGGCGCCGATGATCACGAACTGCACGATCGTGGAGAACGTGGCCTCCGACCCGAACGATTCGAGTCGTGGCTACGGCGGTGGTCTGTTCTGCTCCTATGAGAGCCAGACGATCCTGATCAACAGCATCCTGTGGGGCAACCAGGGCCGGACCGGAAGCCAGATCGCCATCGGCAGCAAGGACGATCCGACCTATCTGCAACGGCCGGCAGGGTTAACCGTGCGGTTCAGCGACGTCCAGGGCGGCGACACGGGCGTCGCGGTCGAAGCCGGACGCACGCTGAACTGGCTGGTGGGCAACCTCAACAGCGATCCACTGTTTGTGGCTCCGTATTTCCTGAGCCAGACCGAGGCCGGCCAGTCGCAGACCAGCCCGGCGGTCAATGCCGGCAGCACCCTGGCCAGCGTGCTCGGGCTCAATGCGTACACCACGCGAAGCGACAACGTCGCCGATGCGGGCCAGGTGGACATGGGCTACCACTATGTGGGTGAAGGCCAGTATCGACTGACGATCACCGTGCCCGGCGGCCATGGCACCGTTCAGCCTCTCAGCGGCGTCTACCATGAGTTCCAGACCGTGACCCTCACCGCGATTCCCGACGAGGGCTATCGCGTCAGGGAGTGGACGGGCACCGACGACGATCCGTCATGGAACCACAACACCAATACCGTGACCTTCGACACCGGCAGCGATCTGAACGTGACGGTCGAGTTCGAGCTGGACATCATCAACAACATGCTCGTTCCGGACGAATACCCGACGATCGAAGATGCGGTGGCCGCGGCCGGGCCGGGCGGGACGAACATCGTTGTGCGACCCGGCACCCACACGGTCGTATCGCAAAGCGGCATCGATTTCCACGGCAAGGTCATCACGCTCACGTCGGTCGACCCGAACGATCCCGTCATCGTGGCCAGTACGATCATCGAGTGCAACGCGGATCGATACACGCCGCGGCGGGCCTTCTATTTCCACAGTGGGGAAGATGCGAACACGGTCGTCACCGGTGTGACGATTCGGGGCGGATACATGCACGGCGGCAAGGGCGTAGCCGGGCGTTTCGGCGTCCTGACGCCGGATCCCTACGAGCGCACGGGTTCGGACGACAATGATCCGCCGTGGGCTGAACGGGGACGCCCCCTCACCGGGAACGGCTATGGCGGCGGCATCCTCTGCGAGAACGGTAGCTCGCCCAAGTTCCAGAACTGTATCATCACCGGCTGCACCGTCACCGGCGCCCACGGCGGCGACGGCGCCAGCGGCCAAAGGCCCGAATGGTCATACCTGGCTCCCGGCGATAACGACACACAAACGTCGAACGAGAATCAGTGGGGCGGCCACGGCGGTATCGGCCAGGGCAGCGGCTACGGCGGCGGACTGGCGGCGCGTGGGGGGAGTCAGCCCGTGCTGATTGGCTGCTCCTTCGAGGGCAACGTGGCCATGGGTGGCGTCGGCGGGGTCGGCGGCAGGCCTGGGCAAGACCAGAACGCGGCACAAGGCTGGGGCGGCGACGGCGGCACCGGCATCGGCGACGGCCGGGGCGGCGCGATCTACGCCGATTCTGGGAGCAGGCCGATCATTCGTGACTGCCGGTTCACCGACAATGTGGCTCGCACCGGCGAAGGCGGCGACGCAGGTTCGGTGGGACTGGGCACAGATCTGGCTGAACCGCGTGGACCCGCCCAGAGCGGAACGCCGGGCTCTGCCATATCCATGGGGAATGTAGCGGGCGGCGGCCTCTATTATGACCAGGGCGCCACGGTCGATTGCGAAGGGTCCGTGTTCACCGGCAATGCAGGCCTCGAACTGTACAGGTACGTGATCGACACCGGTTTCTTCTCGCAAATTGCGGTGACCACGAGGGATACCCGCGGCGGCGCGCTGTATTCCCAGACCGGCAACACCGTGCTCCTGACCGGTTCCCAGTTCTTCGAGAACCGCGGCGGCGCGGTCTACATCGCGGACCGTTCCACGGTGGATATCAACGACTGTCTGTTCCAGGAGAACAATTCCACCGGCACGACCACGCTGGCCGATGGTGGTGCGCTCTACCTGGGATCGAACTGCCGCGAGGTGAGCATCGCCAATTCGCGATTCGTGGGCAACTCCACGGCCGGCGACGGCGGCGCCATTCGCTCCCTGACGGGAGTGGACTTCGTGCATTGCGTCTTCGGCGGCAACGCCGCCGGCAACAACGGAGGCGGCCTGGACTTCTATCATGATACGGGCGATCCGAATACGCGCGACATCCTCCCGGTGACTCTGAAGTACTGCAGCTTCGGCGGTAACCGCGCCCAGACGGGCTTCAACGGCTGGGGCGGTGCGCTTCGGTTCCAGGACGTCAACACCGTTATGGTCCACTGCGACTTCACCGGCAACGTGGCCAAGAACGGCGCCGGTCTGTACCTGGCGGGCAGCACGCTGTCGCTGACCGGGTCGATCGTGAACAGCAACCGGGCCATCGGCGGCAGCACGGCCGACACCGCCTCCGCTTTCGACCTGACGGGGTATTTCGGCGTCAGCAGAAGCGTTGCCGGGTCGATCGGCAGCGATGCCGGCGGCGGTCTCTTCCTCGGGGATACGCCCGCGACCATCACGGACTGCACCTTGAACGACAACGTGGTCGAGGGGAGCAGGGGCGTGGGCGGCGCCATCTTCTTCTACGGCGGGTACGTGCCGCATCAGGTCCGGAATTGTCTGGTCACCGGCAACTCGGCCAACAAGTACGGCGGCGCCTTCGCGTGCAAGATGTGTGCCGCGCCGGAGGTTTCCAACTGTACGTTCGTGAACAACACCGCAGGGACCCTGGGCGGCGCGATCTTCTGCGACTGGAGCGGGGACATCACGGTCACCAACTCGATCTTCCAGAAGAACTCCCACCGCGCGATTGCCTCGGTGGATTCCGACGAGAAGAACGTGATCCGCTACAACTTGTTCCACAACAACCCGAACGGCGACTACGGGTTGTGTGACAGCGCGACCGATCAGAGCAGCCGGGTCGCGGGCGCCGATCTCGATCCGACGAATCTGGCGGGCGACCCGCTGTTCGTGGCCGGGCCCCTGGGCGGGTTCTACCTGGGCCAGACTGCGTCCGGCCAGGCGGCCGACAGCCCGGCGGTCGACAAAGGCAAGGACTCCGCGGCCGACTCCGGCCTGGATCAGATGACCACGCGGACCGACAGTGGCCTCGATGAAGGCGTCGTGGACATGGGCTACCACTATCCGGATCCGTCGACGCTGGCCCGGTACAACCTGACGGCCCATGCGGAAGGCGACCACGGCGGCGTTGCGCCCACGAACGGAACGTACTACGCCGGCACGATCGTGTCGTTGACCGCCACGCCCGATGCGGGATATCGCATCGCCCACTGGACCGGGACAGTCAACGATGCCTCGCATGCCATCGGAAACCTCGTGACGATGTGGTCCGACCGCGAGGTGACCGCGGAGTTCGATCAGCCTCGGACGATCCGCGTGAGCAGCGATCCGGACTACACCACGATCCAGCATGCGATTGACGACGCCATCGACGGCGACGTGATCGTTGTCTCGACGGGCACGTACAGCCCGCCATGGGCAGGCTACCCGGCTCCCACGATCACCATCAACAAGGGTATCCGGCTGACCGGCGCGAACCCCGACGACCTCGAAGCCGTCTCAGCCAGCGTGCTCAACTACGTGGTCTTCTATATCGCGACGGTCGATGCCGAAGCGACGGTCGACGGGTTCACGATTCAACACAGCCAGATGAACATCATCGGCTGCTCGCCGACGGTGCGCAATTGCGTATTCCGGGAGTGCAACTGGTTCGGCGTCAGTCCCGACAACGTGACGCAGGACCCGGATGATGGTCCAAACGGCGGCAGCCTCGAAGGCGGCGCGATGATGATCTTCAACGGTTCGCCCTACGTCGAGAACTGCACGTTCGACGACTGCTCGGTGACCGGCGGACAGGGTGCGCCGGGCGACAACGGTGTCCAGGAGCATCCGCCGGGCTTCGACGGCGGCTGGGGCGGCTACGCATATGGCGGCGCCGTGTATTGCGGCTTCCAGAGCAATCCGACATTCAAGGACTGCCGCTTCACCGATTGTTTCGCGATGGGTGGCGATGGTGGCGACGGCGGCGACGGCTACCAGGCCGCCCACGGCGGCCGCGGCGGTAGCTGGGAGTTCGCTGATACCGATGAAACGGGTCCCGGCACCGCGCCCAACTGGTACTGGTGGGACGGCTGGATGTATGGCCTCTACGATCCGATCACGGGTCGGCCTTCGTCCGGCCTCATGTCCATAGATCTGTTTGAGAGTGTCTACAAGGACTACTGGCGGTACAGCGGCTACGGCGGCGCCGTCTACTGCGAGAACGAGTGCTCGCCCAAGTTCCTGAACTGCACGTTCGAGAACAACCGCACGTTTGGCGGCGTCAGCGGCATCGGCGGAAGCGTGTTCGAAACGCCGAACCGGCGGCTCGACATCGAGAACTTCGGCGGCGCCCTGTACGCCGGCTACGGCAGCAATGTGGAACTGGTGAACTGCACGTTCACCAATTGCTATGCCGATCCCAACTACGATCCGAATGTGCTCGATCCGACTCAGGCCTACGGCACGCTCCCGCTCCCCGACGATCCGTATCTCGGCTACGGCGGCGCCCTGGCCTTCGAGGAAGACTGCTCGGCGAAGCTGGTCAACTGCAAGGTCACGGACTGCCAGGCCTCCATCGGCGGCGGCGTCTACTGGTCCGGTTCGAAGATGGAGATCATCGACAGCACGATCAAGGACAACCGCGCCTACCACGGCGGCGGTCTCTACTCCGTCGAGTCGAAGGGCAGCATCACCGGATCAACGGTGAACCTCAACAAGGCCGAGTACGAGCATCCCGGCACGCAGATCATTCCCGACCCGAACGATCCGAACATTGGGTACGTGGTCTCGCCGTACGATGCCGGGCCGATCTTTGGTCAGGGCGGCGGCTATTGCGCCCTGTCCACGGCTGTCGACATCAAGGACAGTTCGTTCGCGAGCAACCTGGCCAGCGCCTCCGGCGGCGCCATCTACTACAGCGACAGCGACCAGGATCTGACCGCGGCGCAACTACTCCACAACTGCCTGATCACAGAGAACTCCGCCGGACGTGACGGCGGCGGCATTTCGGCCAACTGGTTTGCCGAGCCGACGATATCGAGTTGCACCATCACGAAGAACAAGGTCACCGGCGCCGTCGGCGACGATTCCGGCTACGGCGGCGGTCTGTACGCTTCCTATGGGAGCAACGTGACCGTGATCGATTCGATCCTGTGGGGCAACTTCGGCGTCCAAGGCGCCCAGGTCGCGGTCGACACGGGCTCCACGGTCATCCCGGAACGGTCGAGCGTGAACATTTCGCACACGGACATCGGTCCGCAGTTCGATCCTGACGTGATCGGCTCGATCGAAGCCATCGTTCAACGCGGCACCGAGAGTGAACCGTCGACGGCTCTTCCTTCGGAGCTGGCCGGCGCAATCTACATCGAGCGCGACAAGATCTTCGGTGGTCTCACGACCGTCCAGGACAAGGTCAGAGTGATCGTGACGCTCGCCCAGCCAACGGGCGCAGTCGATTGGACCAGGTCTGCTTCGGTGACGCAGTACCGCGCGAACGTGGCCAGCCGGCAGCAGTCGGTGATGTCGACGCTGGGCGGGGGCGAATTCGTCCCGCGCTACACGTATGAGAACGTGGCGGCCTTCTCCGGCGAGGCGACTCGCGCGGCGCTCGAGAAACTCGAGACGAACCCGCTGGTCCGCCGGATCGAGCCGGTCCGCGAAATCCAGCCGATGCTGAAGCAGGCGGAAGCGCTCGGCAATGCCAAGGAAATCCGGCACACCTACGGCGGCCAGGGCATCGGCATCGCCATCGTCGACTCGGGTATCGACTACACGCACCCGATGCTCGGCGGCGGTGAATTCCCGAACGATAAAGTCGTCGGTGGTTTCGACGTCGGCGACAACGACGCCGACCCGATGCCGTCGACCGTGGCGCACGGGACCTGCTGCGCAGGTATTGCCGCCGGTTCGCTGGGGACCGTCGAGGATTACATCGGCGGTGTCGCCTATCGATCCAAGCTCTACGCTCTGAAACTGACTTCCGATGACGGGTATTGGGCCTCGGATGCCAGCCTGCGGGCATGGGACTGGTGCGTCACGCACTATAATGACAACCCGCGTTATCCGATCATGGTCATCAGCAATAGTTGGGGTCTGACGGGATACCCGTTCGCCACTACGGCGGCGGCCGACGCCTATTCGCCGGCCATGACCGCCGTGGCGCGGATCGCCACGAGGCAGTTGGGCATCACGATCGTGGCCGCTTCCGGCAACGACGGATTCCCCGGCTGGGGCATTTCCTGGCCTGCGGCCATTTCCGATGTGATCCGGGTCGGCGCCCTGTACGATACGACCAGCGTCGTGACCGAGTACTCCAATGCGGGCGACATCCTGGACGTGCTGGCGCCTGCAGACCCGGTCTACACGACGGACATCGTCGGCGCCCTCGGCTACGCGTTGGGCGACTACTTCCCGTCCTTCAATGGCACCTCTTCCGCCTGCCCGTTTGTGGCAGGGTGCGTGGCCTCGATCCAGAACGCCGCCAGGGAACGGGTCGGCCGGTTCCTGACGCCTGCGGAGGTTCGGCAGTTGCTGATCGCCACGGGCGATCCGGTGACGGATATCAAGACGCCTCTCACCAGGCCTCGCGTGAACCTCGGGGCGGCCGTCATGAGCCCGTACGGGGCCCCGTACTATGTGGGCCTGGGCTGCAAGCTCAACGGCTGGCAAGCTCCGCTTTCCGACATCTACACCGCCTGGAACGGGAATCTGTGGGGCGCCGATGCCGGCATCATCGAAACCGATCCGCTTTTTGTCTCGGGATACTTCCTCAGTCAGATCGCGTCCGGTGAGAGCGAGGACAGCCTGGCGGTGGACGCCGGCAGCGTCGCCGCGGACGATCCGAACCATGGATTCGATCCCAACAGGTACACTACGCGGTCCGACATCGTCGGCGACGTGAATATCCTTGACCTCGGTTATCACTATCCGATCTCCGTCATGTCCGGGCTCGAGGTCGTCGTGGTCGACGACAAGGGCCTTGTGCTGACCGATCCGAACGAGATTCATGGGTACGTGGACCCGAACGGAGGGTCCTACGTCGACGGGACCGTGGTCCAACTGACCGCGTATCCGGATCCCAATTACGGCGTGGCCGAGTGGACCGGCACGGACGATGACGATTCCACCGACGCGAACAACGCGGTGACCATGACGGGAGACCGTCGGGTGACCATTCGCTTCCAACCGCTGCCGAAGCACAAGCTGACCGTGAACGTGGTCGGCAATGGCACGGTCGATCCGAACCAGGGTGAGTTCCACGAGTCCAAGCGTGTGCAGCTCGTGGCCCATCCGGCGGAGGGCTACCGCGTGAAGCAGTGGATCGGCAGCGACAATGATCCGTCGTGGAACCGGAACACGAACACCGTGACGATCGGCTGGGTCGACACGGTGGTAACCGTCGTGTTCGAGCCGGACCGCGACAGCATCCTGCACGTACCGATCGAATACCCCACGCTGGACGAGGCCGTGGAGGCCGCCAGCTACGGCGGTACGAAGATCGTCATCAGCGAGGGCGTTCACAGCATCACGACGCAAACGGGCGTCGATCTGGCCGGCAAGAAGATCGAGATCATGTCGGTGGATCCGAACGATCCGGAGAAGGTCCGCGCTACGGTAATCGACTGCGGCGGCACCCGGTACTTCCCGAAGCGTGCGTTCTACTTCCACAGCGGCGAGACGGGGGAAACCGTGATCGCCGGTGTGACCATCCGCAACGCCTTCTGGGTCGGCGACGTTGGCGACCCGGGCAGCGGCATTGAGCTGGCGGACCCGAACTCGTACGATCCGAACAGCCCTGAGAATGCTCGTTACATCATGGGTTCCGGCGGCGACGCCACCGGCATCGCCTACGGCGGCGCTATTCTCTGTGAGAACGGCAGTTCGCCGACCTTCCGGAACTGCATCATCGAGAAGTGCACGGTTGTCGGCGCGGCCGGCGGCGACGGCCTGAGCGGCTATAGCGTCGCCGGCGACACCCACGGCTATTGGGGCGGCAACGGCGGCAACGCCGACGGCATCGCCTACGGCGGCGCCGTGGCCTGTTTGACCGGCAGCAAGCCGCGGTTCATCAACTGCACGATCAGCGACTGCACCGCCCGAGGAAGCATCGGCGGCAACGGCGGCAACGGCAGCGTCCGCATCGACGGCGGCGGCAATGAGAGCTGGGGCGGCGACGGCGGCTACGCGATCGGCGATGGTCACGGCGGCGCCGTGTATTGCGAGAACGGCAGCGACGCGGTCTTCGAGACCTGCGTGTTCGCCAACAATGTTGCGACGACCGGCCAGCGGGGCGTGGGTGGCCTCCGCGGCGGTGGAAGCGACCTGGGCGACCCGTATCCGAATCCGGCCTTCAACGGCACCAGCGGCGGCGTGATCACGAGAGGCACGGTCGTCGGCGGGGCCGTCTATCAGGTCGACGCCAGCCCGCAATTCGTGGGTTGCCGCTTCGTGAGCAACGTGGCCTATGCGAGCTTCACGTCTCTGGATTACGTCGGTCTGTACGAAGACGAGGCGAGCGAGATTCAAGTCTACACTCGCGGCGGCGCCATTGCCGCCGGCCCGGGCACGACCGTCGCTCTGCGACAGTGCCAGTTCCAGAAGAACCTCAGCGGCGCTGTGCACGTCGAAGGCAAGTCGATCGTAGATGTGAACGAGTGCTCGTTCGGGCGTAATGAGGCCGCGGGCCTGCCCGATGAGGCAATCTACATTTACGATTACGCGATCGTCGACGGCCAGATCATCTTCCCGGACCCGAACCTGCTGCAACTCGTCTACGAGGGCGGCGCTCTGTACGTCGGACCGAATTGTCCGTCCGTCAATCTGTACCGGTCCGATTTCCACAGCAATATTGCTGCCGAGAGCGGTGGAGCCGTTCGGCTGTTCAGCGACGCCAACCTGGTCGGTTGCTCGTTTGCGGGCAACAAGGCCGGCGAGAGCGGCGGCGCCCTGGAGGTCTGCTGCCCCTCGGGCGGCTTGGACCACATGAACAAGCTCACCGTGAACATGACCGGCTGCACCTTTGGCAGCAATGACGCCACCGAGGGCTACTACGGTTTCGGCGGCGCCGTACACCTGGAAGGCTTCTATTCAACGCTGACCGACTGCTACTTCCTGAACAACCTCGCCAAGAGCGGCGGCGGCCTGTTCGCCACGAGCGGAACCCTGAAGCTCAGCGGCGGAAGCATCAGCGGCAACGTATCCACCGGGCGCAGCGGCGCCAATACGAACCCCGAGCTTGTCGGCGCGGCGAGTTCGTACTACAGCTCCACCACCTATGGCGTGGCGATGGACATCGCGTACTTGCCTCGCGGCAACTTCACCCGCGAGACTCCGGGCGATGGCGTCGATATCGGCGGCGGTCTGACGGTTGCGGCCGCCAATGCGACGATCGAAAACTGCACGTTTGCCAACAACTCGGCCGGCGGCATCAAGGGGGCCGGCGGCGCGATCAGCTTCTACGGCGGATACGTCGAGCACACGGTGAGGAACTGTCTGTTTGCCGACAACTCCGCCGTCCGAGAAGGCGGCGCGATCTCCTGCTCGGTGTGCGCCATGCCGGAAATCAGCAACAGTACTTTCGCCGGCAACAAGGCGGATCGGCGGGGCGGTGCGATCTATTGCGACTGGGCCTCCAATGTGACGGTCAGCGACTCCATCTTCAAAGGCAACGGCGCCTATGCCGTCGCCGAGCAGGACGTCGGCAAATCGGTGGTCACGCACAGCCTGTTCTTTGCGAACGCGGACGCCGACTACGGCCTCTATGACTCTGTGACAGGCGAGACGGCGACGTCGGCCGGCGCTGAGCTGGACCCGACGAACACCGCCGGTGATCCGCTGTTCGTCACCGGCCCGCTCGGCGAGTTCTACCTGAGCCAGCAGGCCGCAGGACAGGAGCAGACGAGCCCCGCTGTGGACGGGGGCAGCAACTCTGCGACCGACGCAGACCTGACCGCACGGACGACCCGGACGGATGGCGTCGGTGATACCGGTGTCGTGGATCTCGGCTATCATGCCGGCGATCACACCGAGATGCCCAAGTATGCCCTGACGGTCGAGGTCACCGGTGGTCACGGTACGGTCAGTCCGACCAGCGGTTCGTATTACGCCGGAACGTCCGTGGCGATCAAAGCCACGCCGCAGCCCGGGTGGCGGATCGCCCAGTGGACCGGTACCAGCGACGACGCCACGAAGAAGACCGACAACATTGTGGTCATCGGTCCGGATCGTCACGTGACCGTCGAGTTCGAGCAGCCCAGGACGATTGTCGTGGGCAGTTCGGGCAATTACACGACGATTCAGCATGCAATCGACGCGGCGGCCGACGGCGACGTCATCCAAATCCAGCCTGGCGTCTATCAGCCGGTGGGAGTCCAGGAATATCCGTGGAACTACATCCGCATCCACAACAAGAGCATCACGCTGACCGGCTTGAATCCGGACGATCCGGCGGTCGTGGCCAGCACGATGCTCCGGCGTTACCAGTTCGAGATTTCCAACACCGGACCCGAGACCGTGATCGACGGCCTCAGCATCGGGGATGTCAACTGGGTCGGTGGGGACGGCTTCGACGGCCCCGACATCGGTGACGGTCATCACGATGGTGAGCCGGGTTCGCCCCAGTGGGGCGGCACCATGACGATCCAGTACGCGTCCCCGACGATTCGCAACTGCCGGTTCATCGACTGCAGCATCACCGGCGGCAACGGCGGCGACGGCGCCGGCGGTTGGGACAGCCATCCGATTGGCTACGACGGCGGCTGGGCCGGCTTCGCCTACGGCGGCGCCGTCTACATCGGATTCCTCAGCAATCCGACGTTCGAGAACTGTCTGTTCCAGAACTGCCGGGCCTATGGCGGCAACGGCGGCAACGGCGGCGCCGGCCAGAACGCCTCGCAGGGAGGCCGCGGCGGCAACTGGATGCTCTCGGAGGCCATCGAACAGACGATCCGTCTATGGTGGGACGGCTGGGAATGGGGTCCGTTCAACAGGGACGGCGACCTGCAGTCTTCGTACTACCTGGGCACGACAGTGACCGGCAGCGAGGACATCCGCGGCTACTACGACGACTACTGGCGATACAGTGGATACGGCGGGGCCGTGTACATCGAGTACTACAGCTCGCCGCGGTTCGTTGACTGCAACTTCACGGACAACCACACGTTCGGCGGTCTGTCCGGCATCGGCGCGGACGACCCGCTCCCGGACGACAACTACAACATCGAGAACTTCGGCGGCGCCGTCTATATCGGCAACGGCAGCGATCCGGAGTTCATCGGCTGCGTCTTCCACCAGAACTCGGCGGATATGAACACCGTGGCCACGCCGGACGATGTCTATGTCAGCTTCGGCGGCTCCATCGCCGTCGAGAACGACTGCGCCCCGTCCTTCATCAACTGCATTATCGAGGACAGCAACGCCTGCGTGGGCGGTGCGATGTGGGTCAGCGAATCCAGCCCGACCATCACGGACTGCAACATCGCCGACAACACGGCCTACCAAGGCGGCGGCGTCTATGTGGTCGATTCCACGGGCACGGTCAGCAGCACGCTCTTCACCCGCAACCGTGCCTTCCAGGGCATTCTCGACCCGAACTTCCTGGGTGATCCGAATTCCCCGCTCGGCGGCACCAGCGCCTCGGGCGGCGGTTTCTGTGGGATCAACTCGCCGGTCGAGATCCGCGATAGTGAATTCACGGGCAACCGGGCACTGTCGTCCGGCGGCGCCGTGTACCTGAACGGCTCGGATCAGGATGTCAACGTAGCGCCTCTGCTGCACAACTGCCTGATCTGGGGCAACGGCGCCGGCCGGGACGGCGGCGGCGTGTCCGTCAGTTGGTACAACGAGCCGATCATATCCAACTGCAGCATCGTGGACAATGCCGTGGGCGGTGCGTTCAGCGACGCCTTCGGCGGCGGTCTGTCCGTTGTCTACGACTCGAATGCAGTCGTGGTCAACTCGATCCTCTGGGGCAACACCAGCAGCGATAACGGCTCGCAGATTGCCGTAGGCAGTCCGTACCTGCAGCGGCCTTCGGCCCTGCAGATCCGCTACAGCGACATCCAGCCCAATCTGGATCCGTCCGCCCTCGGCGGCGCGCTGGACCTCGTCCTTCTGTTCGATTCGTCGGCTACGATGTACGACGGGATGGTGGCCATCAAGGCGATGGCGGCCGACATCGTCGACCAGATCACTGCGGCCGTACCTGACGTACGCGTCGCCGTGGCCGACTTTAAGGACTTCAACAACGTCGGCGGCAGTCCCGCCACCGACATTCCGTATCGCGCCGTGCTTCCGTTCACGGACGACGCGAGCAGGATCGTCAGTGCGATCAGCTCGATCCAGGCGCCCGTCGGTTCCGGCGGAGACGTGGTGGATTCGGTCTACTACGCCCTGATTCGCGCCATCGACGGGAACGATCTCGGCGGGTGGCGGACCGGAAGAGTCGACCGCGTGATCCTGCTGGTTGGCGATGCCCCGCCGCGAGACCCGGAGATCCCGACCGGCTACACCATGTCGGATGTGGCCCAGGCGGCCACACGGATGCCGAGCAAGCGGGTCTTCACGGTCCAACTCGGCACCTATCCCGCCACCACGCTGTACTTCCGTTCCATTGCCGGTGGCACTGCGGGCGGTATGACCCAGGTGGCCGACGTGAACGCTGCGGGACTTGCCGTGATGGAAGGTGTTTCCATGATTACGGAGATTGCCCCGTCGATCCACGTCTCCACGGGCTCCGTTCTCCCCGGTTGGAATGCGGATGACGGCCTCTGGGACCCGAATACGGGCAACATCGACGGAGATCCGCAGTTCATCGCCGGCTACTACCTGAGCCAGGCGGCGGCGGGTCAGTCGCGGCGGAGTCCGGCGGTCGACGCTGGCAGCGGTTCGGCCAGTGCCATCGCCGGCATGAGCGACCGCACCACCCGCGCCGACGGCATCGGCGACACTGAAACGGTGGACATGGGATACCACTACGTCGATGGCGTGACGCTCTATACGCTGACGGCCCAGGTGTTGCCTGATTCGTCCGATGGACTGACGCATGGCGTCGTGACACCGGCCTTTGCCGTGGTCTATGAAGGTTCTACAGACAACGTTATCCGCCTGGAAGTGAAGGCGGAAGACGGATGGCGGGTCAAACACTGGACAGGCACCGACGATGATACCGTGATCGATTCGATCAACTCGGTGACGCTCACCGAGGACCGCAGTGTGACCGTGACGCTGGAGAAACGCCAGGCTCGCGTCGTCAGCATCCCGGGCGATTTCTCGACGATCCAGGGGGCCGTGACGGTCGCCGAAGACGGCGATACGATCGTGGTGGATCCGGGCACCTACTACAGTGGGTACGGCGAGCTGGGTCTGATCATCGACAAGGCGGTCACGATCACGTCCCGCAATCCGGACGATCCTTGCACGGTGGCGGCGACGGTGATCAGTGGGCCCGGCGGCGTCGGCGGCAACCAGTGGAACCGCGTGGGCGTCATATTCAGCGCCACCGCGACCCGCAAGACCGTATTCAACGGGTTCACCCTCCAGAACTTCGGCGGTGTCGCCACGAACGGCGGCGACGGGGACCGGGCCACCGGCCATCCCAATGGCGAGGACGGCGCCCCGATTCACGGTGCGGCCATGATCCTGCTGCCCGGCGCAAGCCCGACGATCAAGAACTGTGTGATCCGCAACAACACCATCACTGCCGGCAATGGTGGCATCGGCGTCGCGGCCACGACGACCCAGAACGCCGGTCGCGGCGGCTGGGGTGGTTGGGCTCGCGGCGGCGCGGTCTACTGTGCCTCCAACACCAACCCGTTGTTCGTCAATTGCCTCATCGAGAACAACTCCGCCCAGGGCGGTAACGGTGGAAACGGCGGCGACGGCGTCGCCGACGGCGGCGTCGCCAACTTCGGCGGCAGCTATACGCCGCCGGTGCGGGTCAATATCGATCCCGACAGGCTCGGAGCCGAGGCCGCCAACGACGATCTGTGGAAGATCTGGCAGTGGGACTACGCCTTGCTGCTACAGGCGATGTTCGAGTCAGCGGCAGGTTCTGTGGACACCACGAACCTGACTCTGGGTGGCGGTCCCTATGCCGGTGACTATCGGTGGTACTCGGGCTACGGCGGCGGCGTCTTCATCGATACCGCCAGCAAGGCCGAGTTCGTCGAGTGCACGATTCGCGGCAACAGCGCGTTCGGCGGCTTGACCGGGCAGGGTGGCGCCCAACCGCCGACCGGCAGATTGACCGAGCCGTTGATCGCCTTTGAAGTGCCCAGCTACGGCGGTGGCGTCTACTGCGCCGCCGACACGGTGGTGACGTTCCGAGGCTGCAACTTCGAGAACAACACGGCGTCGGTCACGACGGCGGCCAACTTCCGCATCGATCCGTACCTCGGTTACGGCGGCGGTGTCGCCGGCGAGAGCACGGCCGGGATCCTGTTTGTGGACTGCAACTTCGTGGATAACGAGGCCGACACCGGCGGCGCCGTCTATCTGGCAGACGCCGTGGCTACGTTCATCGACACCCGGATGGCAACGAACGTCGCGATTCGCGGCGCCGGTCTGGCCGGCGTGGGCGGCGATGTCGCTGTCGCCGGATGCGAGGTGAAGAACAACGTCGCTACCATCAATGCGGCGGACCCGAACAGCGACGGAGTCGTGGCCATGGGTGCGGGCATCCTCTTCTCGTCCGCGACGGCCCGTATCGAGGACTGCAACATCGTAGGCAACGCGTCCCAGGGTTCGGGCGGCGGCATCTACCTGCGCGGCGAGAACAGCTCGTCGATCATCAACTGTCTGATCCGGAGCAACCTCGCGATGCGCGACGGCGGCGGTATCTCGACGAACTGGTATGCTACGCCGACGATTCGCAACTGCACCGTCTTCGGAAACTATGCGGGCGACCCGAACAGCGACGCCGGCTACGGCGGCGGCTTGTTCTGCGGCTACTACAGCGACGCCCAGGTGATCGACAGCATCTTCTGGAAGAACGGCGCACGCCTCGGGACGGAACTGGCCGTCGGGACCGGGTTCGAACTCGATCCGCAGTGCGGAACGCTCCATGTGTCGTACAGCGACATCTTCGCCGGACCGAACGACGTGTTTGTCGATACCGGCTGCACGTTGGAGTACGGCGACGGCATCCTGCATGCGGACCCGCTGTTCATCGCCGGTGCGCTGGGCAGCTTCTACCTGAACCCTGCGAGCCCGTGCGTCAACGCCGGCAGCAGCCTGTCCGGTGCGGTCGGCATGTCGCAGTACACGACGCGGACGGACAGCCAGCCGGATAGCGGGATCGTGGATCTCGGCTTCCATCATCCGATTCTCGAGCCGTGCAAGTTCTGTGACCTCGTCTACGACGGCGTCATCACGTTCGAGGACTTCGCCAGGTTCGCCGGCAAGTGGCTCAGCGATGGTTGCTCCGCCGCCGACGGCTGGTGCAGCGGCGCCGACTTCACGTTCGACACTGCGGTCGATGCCTTCGATCTGGCCTTCTTTGCGGATTGCTGGCTGGCGCAGGATACGACCGCGCCGTTGCCGGACCCCGCCGAGTGGGAGGTCGTGCCGTACATGGCCGACGACGACGCTGCGGCCATGGTGGCCGTCGAGGCGATCGATTCCTGGGGCTGGGACGTCCAGTACTACTTCGACTGCGTCTACGGCACCGGGCATGACAGTGGCTGGATCTCGAGCCGGGCCTATGTGGACACCGGCCTGGCCAAGGGCGCCGAGTACGGCTACCGCGTCAAGGCCCGAGACGCACTGTACAACGAGACGAAGTGGTCCGAGGTCAAGTTCGCCGGGACTGCGGATACCGTGGCGCCGACGCCCGAGCCGTACATCCAGTCGATTACTGCCCCGACTGGGGTCTATACGCAGATCACCATGGCCTCCACGAGGGCCTACGACAACAGCGGCGTGCAGTACTTCTTCGATACGAACACGCCCGGCGCCCACGCCAGCGGCTGGATCGATGATCCGGTCTACACCGACGTGAATCTGGCTCCTGAGACGACGTACTGCTACCGCGTGAAGGCCCGCGACCTCTCGGCCGGCGTCAACGAGACCGCGTGGTCCGGCTGGGTCTGTGTCACGACGAACACGCCGCCGGAGTCGGATCCCCCGATACCGAGCCCGATGGCATTCGATCCCAACGGCATGCCCCAGGAAGTCAGCGGTGGTGGCGGGTCCAGGGACTACTACGCGGAAATGACCGCTGTCACGGCGACCGATGTCAGCGGCGGGGTTCAGTACCGGTTCTTGTGCAGGAGTCCGAATGAGCACTTGAGCAGCGATTGGCTTGATGTGCCGACTTATAACCCACCTATCGGCAGAGCTAACCAGAGCCTCGAATTCTGTGTCATCGCTCACGACATCTACGGCAATGAGACTGCCCCATCGCCCTGGATGCCCATGAGGCTCATCGATGGTGTCAGTCGGTAGCGATGCCGCTGAGGTTACTCCGCCGAGACGGCTGATCCGGCGGTGAGATGGGAGAACAAAGACCAAGCCCCGGGGAAACCCGGGGCTTGCTTTTGCGCTCGATGGGGGTGATGGTCGTGCGGGGCTCTACGCCTGCTCGATTCTGCTTCGGATCGCCTGGTAGCCGTAGTGCATCATGAGGTGATCGAGGATGACCAGGGCGGTGTAGTTCTCCGCGACCGGCCAGATCCTTGCCACGATGGTTGGGTCCCGGCGCGTGATGGCCGCCAGGGCCTTGTTCTCCAGCGTGTACTTGTCGATCGTCTGCTGCGGCCTGGCGATGGTTGGCGTGGGCTTGACCGCCAGGCGGACGATGATCGGTTGGCCGGTGGTCAGGCCGCCCGTGATGCCCCCGGCGTTGTTCGACTGGAAGGCCACCTTGCCATTGACCGCGTGCATCTGGTCGTTGTCCTGGTAGCCGGTCATGTCCTTGACCGCGAATCCGGCTCCGACTTCGACGCCTTTGACGGCCCCGATGCCGAGCATCCGGCCCAGCTCCGCGTCGAGCTTGCTGAACACCGGTTCGCCCAGGCCGACCGGGACGCCGGTTACGATGACCTCGACGACCCCGCCGGCGGAATCGCCCATCTGGCAGATCCGGTTGCAGGCATCGACCATCGCCTGTGCGGCCTCGACGTCCGGGCAGTTCAGCACCGGGTGTACGCCGTACCGCTCGCGGACCTCCTCGGGCGGCATGTGCGGCGCCCTGTCGCGAATTGCGTCGATCTCATTCTCCACCTGGGCCAGCACCGCGGCCTTCTCCAGGAACCGCATGTCCATGTTTAGCCGGCCCTTGACGTAGAGTTCCTGGTAGAACGGGTCGAGGTCTCGCCGCATGGCCTTGTAGTCGCTCGTGGATTGCAGGGCCGCCTCGTGGGGCATGTCGGGGCACCGGACGCCCGCGATCTCCTTGGCGTAGGCGAACACCTCGATGCCACACTTCTTGAGGACCTTCCTGGCGACGGATCCGGCCGCGACGATGGTCGAGGTGTAGCGTCCGCTGAAGATCCCTGCGCCGATGGCGTCGTCATCCGGGCCGTACTTCACGAAGCTCGCGTAGGATGCATGGCCCGGCCTGGGCGTGCGATTCGTGTCCTGGTACTGTTTGACATGGACGAAGTGGCGGTCCAGGTTCGGGATGAGGATCGTCAGCGGGGTGCCATTCGTGTGGTTTTTGTTGCCGGCGTTCTCGATCGTGTCGGCGGCGTTGACGCCTGTGTAGATCACAGGCAGGTCCGGCTCCTTGCGCGGGCTGGACAGCTCATCGGCCCCGGGCTTCCTCAGGAGCAGGTCGCCGTAGATTTCCTGTTCGGTCAGCAGCACGCCCGGCGGGACGCCCTGGAGCACGCTGGTGAGACCTTCTTGATACGATCCGCCCGCGACGGTGACTTGAAAACAGCGTCCAAGATGACATCCAAGCACGTTCCACTCTCCTGTTCGAAGTCCGATTGCTGATGGTTGATTTTTGACTTAGCCGGTCTGCAAACCGACGATCGCGCCACGTTTGTAGAGGAAGTCCGGCCGATTTGCAAGCAAATCCTGGATTCTACGGCCGGTGCGTGTCTCTGGCGGCTCGTAGGGGCAACCCCCTCTGGTTGCCCTCCTCGTGGTTGATGCCGACCCGGGTCGGGCAGGCACGGGGGCCTGCCCCTACAGCCAGCCGGGGTGGAGACGGTCCTGGACTTCCCAGGCATCCAGGATGGCCAGGGCCGCCATGCTCTCGATCACCGGGATCACACGGGGGACGATACAGGGGTCGTGTCGGCCGTGGGTCTCGATGGTCTGGTTCTGCATACGCGTGTCCAACGTCCGCTGCGGCCTCGCGATTGAGGACGTGGGTTTCACTGCGATGCGCAGGATGATGGGTTGGCCGGTGGAGATGCCGCCGGTGATGCCGCCGGCGTTGTTGCTCGCAAAGCCGCCGTCGGCCATGTTGTCGTTGGACTGGCTGCCTCGCATTCGGGTCAGGGCAAAGCCTTTGCCGATTTCAATGCCTTTAATCGCGCCGATGGTCATGATCGCGGCGGCGAGTCGGGAATCGAGCTTCTCGAACACCGGGTCGCCCAGTCCCGCCGGCAGGCCGTGGATTTCGAGCTGCACGATGCCGCCGACGGAATCGTTGTCGTCTTTGGCCGCGAGGATTGCCTGGACCATCTTCTCGGCCGCGTCGGGGTCGGCGCAGCGAACCGCGTTCGACTCGATGGTGTCATAGTCGCACTTGTTTGCAGGGATCCCTGCGATCTCGACTGCGTGGGCGACGATTCGCACGCCTCGTCTGGCCAGTTCCTGGCGGGCGACCGCGCCGCCCATGACCCGGCCGGCCGTCTCGCGGCCCGAGGACCGCCCGCCGCCGCGATGGTCGCGTATGCCGTACTTGCGGTAATAGGTGAAGTCCGCGTGGCCCGGCCGGAACAGGTCCTTGATCCCTTCGTACTTGGAGGAATCGTGGTCCCGATTGAAGATCGCCATCGCAATCGGGGCTCCCGTCGTTTTGCCCTGGAACACGCCCGAGAGGATTTCGACTTGGTCTTTCTCGTCGCGCGGCGTCGTGACGGCGCTCTGACCCGGGCGCCGGCGGTTCAACTGGGCCTGAAGCTCCTGGGCCGAGAATTCGATTCCCGGCCTGACGCCGTCGAGGACCGCGCCGATAGCCGGACCGTGGCTCTCGCCGAACGTCGTGACGCGAATGATGTCGCCGTAGGTGTTCGCCGCCCGGCTGCGGATGGCCAGTTCCTCGACGATGTGCTGCATCGCGATTTCGGCAATCTGCTCCGGCGTCTTGTCTGTCGTGTCGATCACCGCGTCGGCATAGGGCCCGAGCAGTTCTTCACGATAGGCGATGTTTGCCTCGAGCTGGGCTCTCGCGTCGGGACCGCGCAACCAGGGCGGGACGCCGTCTTTGGCGATGCGGTTCCACAGCGTGGTCGGATCGGCGCTGAGGTAGATCAGGAGGGCGTTCTTGCGGAGCGCCCGCCGGCTGGCGGGGTCCAGCAGGCTCGACCCGCCGCAGACGATCAGCTTCCAGTCCGTCTCGGCCAACTCGACCGCGACTTTCCTCTCTGTGGCCCGGAACTCCTGCTCGCCATGTTCGACGAAGATCTCCCGGCAGGTGTGTCTTTCGCCCGTCTCTCGCTCGAAGCACTGTTCGATCAGGCGATCCGTCTCAATTGCTTCCAAACCGGTCTGTTCGGCCAGCTTGGCCGCGACGGAGCTTTTGCCCGCCCCCTTCGGTCCAGCCAACACGATCTTCATCCTCAACCTCTGATTTCCACGTTGCCGCCGAGAGTCTGCATCAGGCCGACGAACTCGGGGAACGTGACCTTGATCGCCTCGGCGGTTTCGATCGTGCACGGTTCATCGAGTCCCATGGCCGCCAGGGACAACGCCATAACGATCCGGTGATCGCTCCGGCCGTCCAGATGTGCAGCCTTGAGCCTGCTATTGTGTACGACCAGCCCGTCGGGCAGTTCTTCGACCTTGGCCCCCATTTTCGTCAGTTCCTCGGCCATGCACCGGATCCGGTCGGTTTCCTTGCTGCGGGCCTGGGGCACATTGACGAGCTTCGTCGTGCCCTCGGCGAATGTGGCGGTGACCGCCATGGCCGGCAGGGCGTCCGGCGTGGCGTTCATGTCGATGGTGACGCCTTTGAGCGTCGAGGCTTTCACGGTGATGCCGGCGGGGCCGGTGACGATCTCGGCGCCCATGGCGCGGAGGTAATCGACGACCGCCTTGTCCGGCTGGCTGTCGGAGAAGTCGAGCCCCTGGAGGGTGACCCCGTCGCCAAAGAGAGCGGCCGCGCACAGAAAGAAGGTCGCACTGGAGAAGTCCGCAGGCACAGGCAGATCGTACGCCCTGTAGCTCTGACCGCCTCTCATACGAAATCGTCTCAGGCCGTCGTTTTCGTACTGGATGCCCTGTCTATCCAGCCAGTCGAGCGTCATCTGGACGTAGCCGGGCTCGTTGAGCAGGGTGACTTCCATGTCCGTATCCGCCTGGGCCAGTGGGGTGCACAGCAGCAGGCTGGAAAGGTATTGGCTTGTAAAGGCGGCGATGGAGGTCCGCCCGCCGCGAAGGCCGCCCGAGACTCGGACAGGGGCCTTGCCGTTGTTCTTGACGCTGACACACTTGGCCCCCAGTTCCTCCAACGACTGCATCAACGGGGCGATGGGCCGGCTCTGAATCTGCTCGTCGCCCGTGAAGGTCGTCGTCGCGCCGGGCTCGGCCAGTGCGGCCGACCCCATCGCTACGCGGAGCGTCGTGCCGGAGTTGAGCACGTCGATGGTCTCGCGAGGCGGCGTGATCTTCCCGCCGAGGCCGGTCACCTTCCAGGCCTTGTCGTCACGCGTATCGATCCGTGCTCCGAAAGCCCGATAGCACAGGACCGCAGCCTCCGTGTCGCCCGACCAGAGCGGGTTGCGGATGATGCTTTCGCCTGTCGCCAGCGAGGCGATGGCAACGGCGCGGATCGTGTGCGACTTCGACGCGGGGATCGAAACGGTGCCTTTGAGCCGGGATCTTCTGGATATAAGCTGCATTCTGACCTCTCTGGAAAAAGCGCTATGGAATCGTTACGATAGTATACAGATCCACGTCGTCCAGTCAAGATGCTCTCTTGCTGTAGATTATCGGCCCCGTCCCGAGGCCCGCAGGGTCCGCTCCATTTCGCAGAGGCACAGCGTTCGTCACCGTCTGTGAACCATCGCGTTTCCGTCACGTGCTCCTTGACATGGGTCGGCAAAGTGGATAGAATAGTATGAACTGACCTGCGGTTGTTCCACGCATGAGTTGTTGAATCGTCCTGTGAGGCGGTTCAAGAGGCCGGGCTGGGGGATGCGTAGTAACATCCGAGTAGTGTGCGGCGTACCGGGCAGAGGTTTCCGGGCCAAATCAACAGTTCGGTGGCGAGTCATTCGTTGCCGACGAATTCGTGGAGGTGTGTGATGGGAAGATGTTTCGGTGGTTTGTCGGTTCTGATTGTTGCGGTGGCGTTCCTGCCTTGCAGCGCCAATGCGAATATCGTCAACTTCGACGATATGGGTTTCGCCAACTTCGACGATGTCACCACGCAGTACGCGGCGTTGGGCGTCACCTTCCAGGGATATGAAGGCGACGGCGTCGTTGCACTGGAGGTAGTGGACAGCACCGTGTTCGGCGATAACGTACCACCTTCGCCGCCCATGTCTCTGTCGAACTTCTACAACGACAACCCGGATTTGCGCGCCGATGTCATGGCGATCAACTTCCTCGTCCCGGCATCGGGTATTGAGTTCGACTACAATGGCGCCGGCTCATCCGGGGCACGCACGGTGTTCAATCTGTACGATTTCTCGAACAACCTTGTGGGCAGCTTCAATGTGGCCAGTGCTACTGACTCGAACTACCATCATGTGGTTGCCGGGGGCGTGAACATCGGGCGAGTGGAGATACTCCAGCCTGACGATTGGTGGGGCCACTACATTGATAACCTGTCCTTTGAGACCGGCGCGCCGGCCGTCCCCGTTCCCGGTGCGGCTCTTCTGTCTCTGATCGGGCTGGGCATCATGAGGATGAAGCGAGGGTGCGGCCGGGCGTAACCCACACTGTATGCTTGATTGCGAAAAGGCTGCCCCTGGGCAGCCTTTTTTTGTGGCGACTTTGTCGGACAGGGTACAGGTAAAAGGACCCTCCGCAGTCTGGCGCAGCTATTGAAATGGGAATACTGATCGGGTACGATGCTGGGATTAGAGTGCAAGGGTATCGCCAATGGATACGAAGAGAGATACGGATCGACGAGAGTCAACCTGTACCCGGCGGCAAGCGTTCCGTGCCGTCGGAGCGGCGGGGCTTATGGCTGCATTTCCGACGATTGTTCCGTCGGTCGTATTGGGGAAGGACGCTCCGTCCAACCGGATCACGGTTGCGATGATCGGGATGGGACGCCAGGCCCTCTACGCGAATCTCAAGCCCTTTCTGCAGTCCAGTGATTCGCGCGTGCTGGCCGTCTGCGACGTGGATCGGTGGCGGCTGGACCAGGCCAAGCAGGCGGTGGACCAGCACTATGGGAACGGCGCCTGCCGCGCCTATTCGGACTGGCGCGAAGTGCTGGCCCGCGATGATATCGACGCGATCATGAACTCCACGCCGGACCATTGGCATGTCCCTATCTCCTTGGCGGCGGTTCGTCGGGGCAAGCACGTTTCCTGTGAGAAACCTCTGACCCTCTCCGTTGCCGAAGGACGCGTTCTGGCCGATGCGGCCAAGAAACACGGTGTCACTTTTCGGACGGACAGCGAATGCCGCAGCGATGCGTATATGCACAAGACGGCTGAACTGGCCCGCAACGGCTACCTCGGGCGGATCAAACGCATCGAGGTGGGCGTCCCCACGGGAGACATCGCGGGGGGATCGCCGGACTCTATGCCCGTCCCTGAGGAACTGGACTACGATATGTGGGTGGGTCCGGCTCCATTGAAGCCCTATGCTGTGGACCGGGTGCATCCACCACGGTCATACGGCCGTCCGGGCTGGATGCGATGTCGCGACACCTGTGAAGGCATGGTGACGAACTGGGGCGCCCACGTCATCGACGTGGCACAACAAGCGCACGACAGCGAACGGACGGGTCCTGTGAGTGTCGAAGGCAAAGGCGAGTACCCCGCCCCCGGTTCCGGCCTCTGGAACGTCCTGCTGAACTTCCAGATTCAGTATCGCTATGCCGACGGCGTCGTCCTGGACTACCACACGGCCGAGGGCGCCCTGTTGCGGGTCGAAGGGGAGGATGGATGGATCAACGCGCCCTGGCTGGGTGGGCAGATCACCGCAAGCGACGCGGCGATTCTCAAGGTCAAGCTCAAGGACAGCGACGTTCATCTCCCTCAACGTCAGGACAAAGAGGATTTCCTGTACGGGATCAAGCACCACGCGGCGACGATGGCAGACGCCGAGGTGGGCCATCGCACTTGCTCGATGTGCCAGATCGGCCACATCGCGGTGCAACTGGGCCGCAAGCTACAGTGGGACCCCCAGACCGAGCGTTTCGCGGGCGACGACGAGGCAAACCAAATGCTGAGCAAATCCTACCGCGCCCCATGGAGATTAGGGCCCGACGAGGTTCACTCATGAGTAAGCCCCGTGTGGTCTACTCCGAACGAGAGGATATTCTCCATATGAGTTATATCGTTGTGTTCAGAGAACGGGGGAGTTCATCTCGATGAAAGTGCTGCGGGGGACAATCGCTATCGTGTCAGGTTGGATTGTCATGTTCGCCGGCTGTCTCACGACGAGGGCAATCGATGGTCTCATCGGCTCAGGGGGGCTCGCACCGAGTCCTCAGCTTTCTCGGTTCGGTATTGTCGTCATGTTTTCGATCTTCTATGGGAGCGCATTGGTCGGTGGGTTTGTGACGGGCGTTATCGCCCGACGAAATGAGATGAGGCATACGGTAGGGCTTGTCCTTTTCACATGGCTTGTCAACGGGGTGCTCCTTTTACTGCTTGCAGGCGGAGACCTTGCGGCGCCGCCCGTCAATCGCTATACGATCGCAGCCCAAGTGCTGTTGCTTCCGTCGATTCTCGCGGGGGGATGGCTTCGGATGTGCCAGATGGCGCGCTCACGGGTGAATTCGGGATCCCCAGGTACAAACTGAGGTAGCGTCATAGTCGACCACAAAAGACTTTCGACGGCAATTGTCCCGAGTTGTGCATAACAGCGAAGACGCTTTATTACGACGGTGTCTCGGCGGCGGCCTGGTTGACTAAGAACAGGACCGCCATGCGGACGGCCAGGCCGTTGGTGACCTGCTTGAGGATGACGCTGTTGGAGCCGTCGGCGACCTCGCTTTCCATCTCCAGGCCGCGATTGATCGGGCCGGGGTGCATGACGAGGATGTCCGGCTTGGCCCGCTTGACCCGCTCGACCGTCAGGCCGAAGTAGCGGGAGTACTCGCGGATGGAGGGGAAGGGATTGCCGCCGAGCCGCTCGAACTGGATGCGGAGCATGTTCACCACGTCCACCTCCTCGATCACCTTATCGAGCGAGTAGCTGACCTTCACCGGCAGCCTGCTCGCTTCCGCAGGCATCAGCGTGGGCGGTCCGACGAACGTCACCTCGGCCCCCAGCTTGGTCATGGCCCACATGTCGCTGCGGGCGACGCGGGAATGGGCGATGTCGCCGACGATGGCGATCTTGAGCCCTTCGAGGGTCCCCTTGGCCTGGCGGATGGTATAGGCGTCGAGCAGGCCCTGCGTCGGGTGTTCGCAGTAGCCGTCTCCGGCGTTGACGACGCAGGCTTTGATGTTCCGGCTCAGGAGCGTGGCGGCCCCGCCTGCGCTGTGGCGGATGACGACGATATCGACGCCCATCGCCTCCAGGTTGCGGGCGGTGTCGAGCAGGGTCTCGCCCTTGCTGACGGAGCTGTTCTTCTGGGTAAATTCAATGACGTCGGCGCTGAGCCGGCTGGCCGCCAGGGAGAAACTGGTGCGAGTCCGCGTGCTGTCCTCGAAGAACAGATTCACGACGACCTTGCCTCGCAGCGGGGGGGCCTTCTTGACCGAACGGGTGCTGATCTGCTCGAAGCCGGTGGCCGTGTCGAGGATATAGTCGATCTCCTCGACGCTCAGATCCCGCAGTCCCAGCAGATGCTTTCGCTGCCATTTGAACGGTTTGCCGCCTCTGTGAATGATTGCCATAGCTGTGCCGTGCCGCCTTCCCGTCCTGCCGGACGTGTGCCTCTCCACGATGTCCAGGAAGCGATTCATGTACCCCTGCCGATCTCGTGAAGCGGACTCCGTTGCCAACAGGGCCCGTCGGATTCCCGGACCCCGTTCCGCTTCGCGTCTTAGACCACGATCACTTCATCCTTGCCGTCAGACTCCACGAAATTGACCTGAACCGACTGCTCGGGCCCGACCTCGGCCTCGTAGCCGGTGTAGTCCGCCTGAATGGGGAATTCGCGTCCCGCCCGCTCGACGAGGACCGCCAGCCGGATGGCTTTGGGCCGACCCAGGTCGATCAGCGCGTCCATGGCCGCTCGCGTCGAACGGCCGGTATACAGCACATCATCCACCAGGATGATCGTCTTGCTATCGATGTCGAAACCGATTTCCGTCGTGCGGACGAAGGGTTGAATGCCGCCGTGGGGGGCGTTGAGGTCGTCGCGATACAGGGTGATGTCGAGGGTGCCGCAGGGGATGGCATGTCCGAGCTTCTGCGAGAGTCGGTGGGCAAGTCGCTCGGCGAGGATCTCGCCCCGACTGCGTATGCCTACGATCGCCGGTTCATTATCGGGCGATGTTCGATCGACAATTTCATCGGCCAAGTGGTCTATTGTCCGGTCGATCTGTCCGGCGTCCAGGATTACCTTCATAGAGCGCTATCCAATCTGGTTCCCCAAAGCAGCAGACCGCGTCCGGGAACCCTTACGATCCTTCGACAACTTCGCAGCAACTATACCACCTCGCCCCCTGTGTGGCAAGCCCTATCGCGAGGTTCGGCCCAAACGGCTTTTCCAACGCTGAGAATTGTGGTGTGTTGCCGTCCCGACGCGGAATTCACTTGATCGAACGGCCTGTTTGTGCTATGATAGGGCCAGTTGATCTGAGGACGAAAATCATCAGCCATGGAGGCTGATTCCTGGGGGAAGGCAGCGTGCCAAGGGAGGCGCCTGCACCGTTTTTTGCAGATGTGGTACTGAAGCATGGGCGGAAAACGAACAACCTTGTGCCGAAGATTATGGGTCGTAGCCCTGGTTATGGGGCTCTCGGCTGTCGGTACGGCCTTTGGACAGGGCTTCTCTGCTATCCAACCCCAGGCGTTTCAATGGTCCGGGATCCAGTCCCTCCTGCGATCCGATCCCACTCTGACAGGGGCCGGCGTCGATTTCGGCGTCGTCTGCCGCAGTTACACTTATGACGCCAGTGGCGAGCCCCAGAACGACTATGAGCCAAACCTCAGGCACGCCTGTTTTCAGGATGCCGAACTGAGCTTCCACAGCGATCTCGCCAAAATCCCGGGCACATCGCCTCACGCGACGGCGATCTGCTCCATTCTCTTCGGTCAGGACCCGAATGGGACGGCCCTGTCCTTGGACCCCTTCCGATACCAGGGAGTTGTCCCCGAATCCCAGGGTCACGTCTACGAGTTCTGGCATTTCGTCAAGCGGTACATATACGGACAGGAGAAACCCCAGGTCGATCTTGTCTCCGCGAGCTTTGGACAGCCGCTGGAAGATGGATGGACGCGGGGGATTGAGTCTCTGGTCGAACACACGGGGCTTGTGTTCATCGCCAGCATAGGCAACGGCCTGAACGCGTCCGACCCATCGTTCTATCCCGGGGCGGGACCCAACGTGCTCGGTGTGGGCGTCGTCAGCTCGGTGAACGCCGAGGACATGGCGACGAAGCTCTCGCAATTTGCCTTGGCCTATCCCGAGGAATCGAGCGCCGGGCCGACCGAGGATGGCCGCTGCAAACCGGATGTGATCGCCCCGGGCAACTGTCTTGTGGCGCAGGCCGGCGCGGAGCAGGGTTATGAGATGACGGGCAACTGGTCCAGTTTCTCGACGCCTGTGGCGGCCGGGATCGTGGGACTTCTGATCCAGACGGCCAAACAGAACGACGACCTGAGCTCGGCGCTGTCGCCCGAAGGCGGCAACTGCGTCCTCAAGGCGATCCTGATGAATTCCGCGACGAAGCTGCCTTACTGGCACAAAGGCCGGCTGGGCGTCGAGGATGATCATGAGGTGCCGCTCGACTACGTGCAGGGCGCGGGAATGGTGAACGCCGCCCGCGCACACGGGCTTCTGGCGGCGGGACGCGGCAGGCCGGGCGAGGTTCTCACGGCAGGGTGGGACCTGAACGAAGTGTATCAGGAACAGGCCCTCCAGCAGGTGTATCGCCTTGTGATCGACGAACCCGCTTCGAAGGTGCTCACTGCCACACTGGTCTGGAATCGTCATTACCGCACGGAGCGTCCCTTCAAGCACCTGTCGGAAATCGACAGCGACCTCCGGCTTGAAGTGTGGGCCATCAACCCAACGAATCCGAGCGATCCGCTCCTGTTGGACTACTGCGACAGCAGGGTGGACAACGTCGAACACATTTACATCGGAACGCTGCCGGGATACACCGTGTATGAAATCGTGGTGTCGCACAGCAATCTCAGTGCCAGGTCCGCATCGCCGACGGGCGAGCGGTATGCATTGGCCTGGAGTGTGGACCCGAAGCAGGCGGACGAGAGCATCCTCTGGCACGATCTCAACGCCGATGGGATCGTGGACGATCTGGACCTGGTGATCCTGGCGAACAACTCCGCTGCCGGACGCAGGTCCCCGCAGGCATACGTGATCGGCGATGTCACGATGGATGGCACGATCGACGCAGCGGACGAACAGGTGATCCTGGCCAACCGCAACAGGAAAGCGGACTGGCGGACCGACGTTGAGATGAACTAAGCCGCAGGTTCCTGCTGATCGTTCGACGTGCATGGTTTTTTATTCCCGAGAGGAGTACGGCCCGTGAGTTTCTCCAGGCTGTCGATTCCCAGTCTGTTGATCTGTCTCGCTGCAACTGCGATCTGTCCGGCCACAGAGCGGTGGCGATTCATCGTGACCTGCGACAGCCGTGGCGACGTGCTGACCGGCGTCAACCAGGCCATCCTCTCCGAGATCGCCTCCGAGATCGTGCGACAAGACGTGGATTTCCTCCTCTACCCCGGCGACCTGGTCTACGGCGGGCGGATCGGCCCGGAACGCTTCGAGAACCAGTTGTGGACGTGGGTGCGCATCATGAAACCGGTCTATGACGCCGGGATTCCCGTCTATGTGTGCCGGGGCAATCACGAAGTCGGGGACATGTGGGACGCCGAGCCGGGTCAGTTGCCCGATCCAAACGACAACTACTCGCTGAGATGGCTCGACGTGTTCGGCAATCCCGAGCGCCCGAGCCAAATCCTGCCGGACAATGGTCCATCTGACGCCAGGTACATGTCCTATTCCGTCCGTCACAAGAACGCCCTGATCGTCGCGGCGGACCAGTACGGGGGGACGGAACACTGGCTCGCCCAGCAGGTGGATCAGCGGTGGGTCGATTCCCAGTTGCAGTCGAACACCAAACCGCACGTTTTCGTCTTCGGCCACGAGCCCGCCTTCAAACTGGTGCACCCGGACTGCCTGGATGACTACCCGGCTCAGCGGGACGAGTTCTGGCGAAGTCTCCAGGCGGCGGGAACGCGGATGTACTTCTGCGGCCACGACCATTTCTACAACCACGCGCAGGTCGATGAAGGCGACGGCAACCCCGACAACGATGTCCATCAGATCGTCATTGCGACGGCAGGGGCCCCCGGATACACATGGCTCCCTCCCTACAACGGCGACAACGGCCCTTTTCTCGTGACACTCATCTACCATGCGGAGCAGTACGGCTACATCCTCGTGGAAATCGACGACCTCCACGTCACGGCCACCTGGATGGAGCGGCGGACCTTCGACTATCCGGGTCTCAGCCTGTACTGCCCCCGGCACGTGTGGGATTACTGGGTTGTCCCGCGACCCATCGTCGCCCGGCCCAACGGTGGCGAGCGAATCCCGGCCGGCGAACCCTATGTCGTCACCTGGCGGACCACCGAGGGCGCAGACATTCCACGAGTCGCCGTCGAGTATTCGCTGGATCGCGGCGCCACCTGGGCGACGGCCGGCGAGACGGACAGCACAGGCCAATACGTATGGCTCGTGCCCGACGTCGATTCCGATAAGTGTCTCGTCAGGGTGACGGATGTCCTGAACCCGGCCGCCGCGGATACCAGCGATGAGCCATTCGCCATCGTGAACCCAAGTACAAGGCTCGCCGCTGATCTGAACGGCGACGGCTGCGTGGATTTTGCCGATCTGGCGATCCTGGCGTCCCAATGGCTGTCGTCCGCCGTGCCTCAAGCCCATCCGGAGTGAGGACTGACTTGTGTGATCCGGTTTCGGTTGCACCCTCGCCACACCGGAAAAACCGCTTTTCTTCCCGCCCGAGTTCTGGTACAAGTACAATTGCTCATCCCGGTGTGTGGCAGTGCTGTGCGGTGGGTTGGGCGAGGGGATTGCATGGAGGTGACAAGGCAGGCTATGGCAGACCAGCTTCTGATCAAGAACGGACGGGTCATCGATCCGGCGAATCGCCTGGACAAGAAATGCGACGTCCTGATCCTCGACGGGAAGGTGGCCGAGGTGGGCAACCTCAACGGCGCCGTCGAGAAGACGGTCTCGCGGGTCATCGACGCCACGGGCAAGCTTGTCACGCCCGGACTGATCGACATGCACGTGCATTTCCGCGAGCCGGGCGACGAGGAGGAAGAAACGATCGCCAGCGGCTCGGCTGCCGCCGTGGCAGCGGGCTTTACCTCCGTCGTCTGCATGCCGAATACCAATCCGGCCATCGAGAGCGAGACGGACGTCGAGTACGTCCACCGCAAGGGCCGCCAGGCCCGCAAGACTCATGTCTATGTGATGGGGGCCATCACCAAGAAACGCGAGGGGGTCGAACTGGCGGAGATGGGACTCATGGCCGAGGCCGGCGCCAGGGGTTTCACCGACGACGGTTCCGGCGTCCAGAACGCGGCCGTCATGCTGCGGGCCCTGAAGTACGCCAAGATGTTCGACGTGGTCATCGCGCAGCATTGCCAGGACAACAGCTATGCCGGCAACGGGGTCATGAACGCCGGCTACTGCTCCACGGTTCTGGGCCTGCCCGGCATGGATGCGCTGGCGGAGGAAGCGATGCTCTGGCGTGACATCCAACTGGTTCGCAGGACGCAGGTTCGCTATCACGCACAGCACATCTCGACCGCCGGCTCGGTCGAGCTGATTCGCCAGGCAAAGAAGGATTCGCTGCCTGTTTCGTGCGAGATCACGCCGCACCATCTGCTGCTGACGGAAGAATGCTGCTCCAGCTACGATACCAACTACAAGGTCAGTCCGCCTCTGCGGTCCCAGAAGGACACCGAGGCTTTGAGGGAGGCCATTGCCGAGGGCCTGGTCGATGCCCTGGCCAGCGACCACGCGCCGCACCTGCAAAGCGAGAAAGAGCTGGAATTCCTGGCGGCGCCGTTCGGGATCGCGGGCTTGGAGTGCGTCCTGGCGCTCTATATCAAGGCATTGATCGAGCCGAAGATCCTGGACTGGCCCGGCCTGATCCGCATGATGACGATGAACCCCGCGAGGATCATCGGCATCGAAAAGGGCTCGCTCACCCGTGGCAAGCAGGGCGACGTGACGATTATCGACCCCAACGCGGAGTGGGCAATCGACGTGAACAAGTTCGTCTCGAAGAGCCGCAATAGTCCCTATCACGGCTGGACGGTCAAAGGCAAGGTCGAAAAGACCATCGTCGGCGGTGAGGTGCGATTCGAGCTGTGAGGCGGTCGCTTGCGGAGAGGCTGTAAGATGTTTCTCCGTCTGCCTTTACGCGTATGCTACGAACCGGGGCGGAACTGAACCCTGCTGAGCACGAAGGAGGGGGACTTGCCGCTCTGGCATGTTTTGTGATAACAGCCTCCCGTCTGATGCGTCCTCTAAAGAGATACAGCGTCCGTGCAGCCACCCTCAGAGTCGAGGGGGAGGTTGAGCGACGATAGCGGAGCCATATTTGGGAGAAAGAGCCATGTCTGACTTGCGTATGATTATGGCGGGAGCAGTGTCGGTTTGCCTGTTTGGATCGGGTGTACTGTGCCTACCGGCGGCTGGGCGGGATGTCAAGCTGGTGTTGCATCCGCAGAAGGCGCCTGCCGAGGTGGGGGAGTTCTCGCTGTTGCCGCCGGAGTCGGCGATGATCGATGGTGACGCGGTTCCGCTGTATGAGAAAGCGGCCAAGGCACTGCCGGACAAAGCCGAGGACGATCAAATTCGCAACTGGCTGGATGTGCCCATCGACCAACTGCCGCTCGATCAGGTGGAGCAGGCGCTGTCGAAACGCATGGAAAGCCTCAAGTGCGTGGCCAAAGCGGTGAAGTGCCGCCAGTGCAATTGGCCCGAGACGCCCGATCTGTCGGTGTATCGCAGGCTTGCCTTCGTGGTTCGGTTGTGGGCGAGGCTGGAGATTGCCAATGATGGATACGAAGGAGCGATCCTCGCCCTGCAGACGGGGTTCGGGATGGCCAGGCATCTGGGCCAGACCCCAACGATTGTACAAGGGTTGGTTGCCACTGCGGTCGGTGCATTCATGTGTGAAGAGGTCGAGGAACTCGTGCAGCGAGAAGGGGCTCCGAATCTGTGCGTCGCGATGGCGGGTCTGCCGATACCGTTTGTTCAGATGGATAAAGCGATAGAAAACGAAAGGGCGTCTGCATCGTCGCAGGGTATGATGGATGTCCAGATGAACGCGGGGATCGAACGAGCCCGGGTGATTGTGAAGAGACTCCACAACAATCTCGCGGCCCTGCAGTGCGCCGAGGCGATCCGCTTGTATGCGGCCTCACACGCGGGCAAGCTGCCCAGGGCTTTGGCCGACATGACGGAGGTGTCCATACCCGCGAACCCAGTGGGTGATGGGCCGTTCCACTACTCGCTGACGGGATCGACCGCTGTGCTTGAATCGGCTCTGTCGGCTGGCGCCGATGAAAAGGAGAGGATTCGGTACGAGATCAGCATCAAGAACTGATCGTCCATCGGCGAGAGTACGCGCTTGCCCACACCGGGTACATGCGCCATAATCTGGCTTCGGCTCCCGCGAATCCTTGGATCGCGAATGAAGAGCCCTCCGATGACGGCTGTAAGGATGTCGAAGCCATGACGATTATCGATGGGAACAACCTGCTGTGGGCGTTGCACGAGGGGTTCGAGGAACGCGAGATCACGACCGAGGTCGATTTGTCCCGGGTCCTGAGCCAGTATTTCGCCCAGATCGGCGAGACCGGGCAGGTGGTGTTCGATGGGACCGGACCGGCGGACAAGAGCCAGTTCGACACCATCGATTACCTTGAAGTCTACTTCGCAGGCTTCCACCGTGACGCCGACAGCGTCATCGAAGAGAAGATCACGGCCGATACCTCTCCCCGGCGTCTGACCGTCGTCAGCAGTGACCGCCGGATTCGCAAGGCGGCCGGCGAACGGAAGGCGGCGGCCCTCAAATCGGAGGACTTCTGGCAGCAGGTGCAGAGGGAATTGAGTCGAAGGAAGCCCAAGAGAAGGGAGCCCGAAGAGAAGCGAGAGGGACTCACCGACGGCGAGACCGACAAGTGGCTGGAGGCCTTCGGTCTGGACGAGTGAGGTGTGCGTTGTGCGACTCGTATCCGCGTCGGATTTTTATTGCTTGAGGCGGCTTTCGGGTGTATAAAAGACCTTTCTTCGTACGCCGGGCGCAGATGTGGGGGATTCGTTCCTGCCCGGACGTGCATGCAGGAGGTGCTCTACGGCCAGCGGCGACGGAATGCCATTGTGCTAAGTTCTTTTTGTGGCAGCTTTTACGAAAGATGGAGAAGCTATGAAGCGTAAGATGGTGACGATTGATGGAAACAACGCGGCCGCGCACGTTGCGCACGCAACAAATGAGGTGATTGCGATCTACCCGATCACACCGAGCTCGCCGATGGGGGAGATCGCGGATGCGAAGACCGCCAAGGCGCTGCCGAATATCTGGGGTACCGTTCCATCGGTCACCGAAATGCAGTCGGAAGCCGGCGCCGCCGGGGCCGTACACGGCGCCCTCGCAGCCGGCGCCCTGACGACGACGTTTACCGCCTCGCAGGGCCTGCTGCTGATGATCCCCAACATGTACAAAATCGCGGGCGAGTTGCTGCCCACGGTTTTCCATATCACCGCCCGTTCGCTGGCCTGTCAGGGCCTGTCGATCTTCGGCGACCACGGCGATGTCATGGCCTGCCGCGAGACGGGTTTCGGAATGTTGTGCTCGTCCAGCGTGCAGGAGGTGATGGACTTTGCACTGATCTCGCAGCAAGCGGCGCTGGCCTCGCGCATCCCGTTCCTGCACTTCTTCGACGGCTTCCGGACGAGCCACGAGGAGCAGAAGGTCGAGGAACTGACCTACGACGATATGCGGGCGATGATCGACGATGCACTGGTGGCCCAGCACAAGGCCCGTGCTCTGACGCCGGACCGGCCGGTGATGGGCGGCACCGCCCAGAACCCGGATGTCTACTTCCAGGGCCGCGAGACCGTCAACAAATTCTACCTGGCTGTGCCGAAGATCGTGCAGGACACGATGGATAAGTTCGCCAAGATCGTCGGCCGCCAGTACAAGCTCTTCGACTACGTCGGCGCCCCTGATGCCGAGAAGGTCATCATCATCATGGGCAGCGGCGCGGACACGACCCATGAGACCGTCGAGTACCTCAATTCGCAGGGCGAGAAGGTGGGCGTCGTGAAGGTCCGCCTGTATCGGCCGTTCAGCATCAAGCACTTCATGGCGGTGCTGCCCAAGACCGTCAGGAAGATCGCGGTGCTCGACCGCACGAAAGACCCCAGCGCCCTGGGCGAGCCGATGTACCTGGATGTCCGCACCGCGATCGGCGAAGCGATGGCCGACGGGATTGCTCCATTTGACAAATACCCGGTGGTCGTCGGCGGCCGTTACGGCCTGGGCTCGAAGGAGTTCACGCCTGCGATGGTGAAAGCCGTCTTCGACAACCTCGACGCGGCCAAGCCCAAGAGAAGCTTCACCGTCGGCATCATCGACGACGTGACAAACACGAGTCTGCCGGTCGATGAGTCGTTCGAGGTCCCCACGCCGGGCCAGTACGCGGCCATGTTCTACGGGCTCGGCTCCGACGGGACCGTCGGCGCCAACCGAAACTCGATCAAGATCATCGGCGATCAGCTCCAGGACAATTACGCCCAGGCCTACTTCGTCTACGATTCCAAGAAGGCCGGCGCCATGACGGTTTCGCACCTGCGGTTCGGCAAGAAACCCATTCGCCAGCCCTACCTGGTCAACCGGGCGGACTTCATCGCCTGCCACAATCCGAGCTTCCTCGAGAAGTACGACATGCTGTCCTCGGCCCGCAAGGGCGGGACCTTCCTGCTGACGACGTTCCACACCGCCGACAAGGTGTGGGACACGCTCCCGCAGGAAGTGCAGAAGCAGATTGTGGACAAGAAGCTGAAGTTCTATGTGATCGACGCGATCTCGCTGGCCCAGGAACTTGGGCTGGGCGCCCGCATCAACGTGATCATGCAGACGGCGTTCTTCAAGATCAGCAACATCATTCCGCTCGAAGCGGCGGTCACGGCGATCAAGGGCGCGATCAAGCAGTCCTATAGCAAGAAGGGCGAGAAAGTCGTCCAAATGAACTATGCAGCCGTGGACGGCGCCATCAATCGGATGCACGAGGTGAAGGTGCCGGCCAAGGTCACGAGCAAGGTCAAGATGCCGCCCGCCGTACCTGCAGATGCCCCGGAGTTTGTCCAGAAGGTCACCGCCGAGATCATGGCGATGCGGGGCGACTCCCTGCCGGTCAGCAAGATGCCGGTCGATGGGCGGTTCCCCACGGGCACGACGCAGTTCGAGAAGCGAAATATCGCAGTGAACGTCCCCATCTGGCAGCCGGAATTGTGCCTCCAGTGCGGCATGTGCTCCTTCGTGTGCCCGCACGCCTCGATCCGGATCAAGGCCTACGATGCGAAGAATCTGGAGGGCGCCCCCAAGGCGTTCAAGAGCATCGACGCCAAGGGCAAGGAATTCAAAGGCATGAAGTTCACCGTGCAGGTGGCGCCCGAGGATTGCACCGGGTGCGGTGCCTGCGTGACGACCTGCCCCGGCGCGGAGCGCGACGCGAACAAGCAACCGACCGGCCGCAAGGCGATCAACATGGAGTTGCAGGAACCGCTTCGCGACCGCGAGCGCAGCAATTACAGCTTCTTCCTGTCGCTGCCGAACACGAATCCCTCGCTGTTCAAGGCCAACTCGGTCAAGGGGAGCCAGTTGATTCAGCCGCTGTTCGAGTATTCCGGCGCCTGCGCCGGCTGCGGCGAGACGCCCTACGTGAAGTTGCTCACGCAGTTGTTCGGCGACCACGCCTACATCGGCAACGCCACCGGCTGCTCGTCCATCTACGGCGGCAACCTGCCGACGACTCCGTACACCAAACGGGCGGACGGCCGAGGGCCGACCTGGTGCAACAGTCTCTTCGAGGACAACGCGGAATTCGCGATGGGCATGAGACTCACCGTCGACCAATTCCGCCTGATGGCGTTGAACCTGCTGGACAGGGCGAAGGACTGCCTCGACAAGGAACTGGCCGCTGAGATCCGTTCGGCGACCTTGGCCGACGATCCGGAACAGAGCGCAATCGAGGAGCAGCGGGCCCGCGTCGAGCAGCTCAAAGCCCAGTGCCGCAAGTGCGATTGCCCCGAGTGCAAGCAACTGCTCACCGTGGCCGATTACCTGGTTCGCAAGAGCGTCTGGGCGGTGGGTGGCGACGGTTGGGCCTACGATATCGGTTACGGCGGTCTGGACCACGTCCTGGCCAGCGGCAAGAACATCAACATCCTCGTGCTCGACACCGAAGTGTACTCCAACACCGGTGGCCAGATGTCGAAATCGACGCCCCGTGCGGCGGTCGCGAAGTTTGCCGCCGGCGGCAAGCCCTCTCCCAAGAAGGATATGGGTCTGCTGGCGATGACCTATGGCAACATTTACGTGGCCAAGGTGGCGATCGGTGGCAACCCGGCCCAGGCGGTGAAGGCGTTCTCCGAGGCCGAGGCGTATCCGGGCCCATCGCTGATCATCGCCTATGCCCACTGCATCGCCCACGGCTTCAACCTGACCACCGGCTATGAAGAGCAGAAGAAAGCCGTGGCGTCCGGGCACTGGCCGCTCTATCGGTTCGATCCGAGACTGAAGGAACAGGGACAGAACCCGCTGCAGCTCGATTCGAAGCCGCCGACCATGACATTTGAAGACTATGCCTACGGCGAAGACCGGTACCGCTCGCTCAAGCAGTCGAAGCCGGATGTTGCGGCTGAGCTGATGAAGCTGGCCAACAAGGACGCCGTGGATCGATACGCGTTGATGGAGCAGCTCGCCAAAATCAAGTGCGGACAGAATGGGCAGGGAGCCGCCGATTCCGATCCGGAACCTGAGAAGCAGACAGTAGGAAAATGACATGGTCGCGAGGGTGATTCGCAGTGTCGTCCTGATCGCATTGACTGGTTTGACTCTCACCGGCTGTGGCCGGCAGGTTTCCCAGGATCCCTCCGTGGATCCGAACCTGCTGGCCACAGGTCCGGATCACAACGCCATGCCGGTCCCTCGGCCGTTCGTCGCGGCGTCGATCGACGCCGCCGGAGGTTTGCCGGCGTGGGCGCAGTGCAGAAAGCTCCAGTTCGATGCGATTGTGACTGTCAATTACCCCGACGGGGGGCTATACCTGACCGAGCAGCAGTTCACGCTGTATCCCTGGTCGGATGCAGTCCAGGTGACCGCCGGGGAGCCTCGCGTCCGACTTGCCTGGCAGGTGGTTGAAGGTCGGTACTCGTTCGACGGCGATGAGGAGCTGGATGTCTCGCCTTTGAAGGGTTTCTATCGCGAGTATAGCGAGGCGGTGCTCCAGATCGTGACGGCCCCCGCTCGTCTACTCGATGCCGGCGTCACCCTCACCCGCAGGCCCGAATCCGTGCAACTCGTTGGCCAGTGGTACCAGCCGATCGACGCCAAGTACCAGCCGCGGGAGATCGTCTCCGAAGAGAAGGGTCGCAAGACCAGGCAGGTTACCCTCGTCGAGCCGTCCTGGACGCAGGGCACGTACTTCCAGAATCAGGACAAGCCCCTCATGGACATCATCTGGTTGGGCAATCCGACGGCGGGGAAGTTTGTCCTTGTTCGCGGCTATGACTACTCCCAGGTCGGTGGCGGCGACGTCCTGATTCCCACGAAGATCGAGATCTTCCACTCCGATTCGCAAGCCCAATTCGGCCCGCGGATCGCGTTGATCGATCTGAAGTAGCATTCTCGTCGCTCAGACCCAATCGCGCACCGAGTCTATTCCGGAGACTGGTTGCGTCATGCCCGTGGGTGAACTATCATAACACCGGTGTCGTAGGGTACGTAGTTGTATGGTATCCTGCTTTCGATTGGCTGCGAAGTTCACCGGGTCTTGATGAGGTCCACGCGAGCTACAATCTGGATTCTCTTTGGCATCGCCCTCGGGATTGCCCTGCTGGCTTTCTTCGTGCGGCGGGGCGGAATCGGGCCGGACGCCCGGCCGACCTCCGAGATTTCGGCCCAATCTCCTCAGCAGAGCGCTGCATCGCCCAGGTTCGACGGGACCTGGCCCATGTTTCATGGCGGCCAGGGCCTGCTGGGCCGGGCCGACGGGATGCTCTCCGATTCGTTGACCCTCCTGTGGAAATTCAAAACGGATGCCGAGGTCAAGTCGTCCGCTGCAATCGACGCGGGACGCGTGTTCATCGGCTCCTGCGACGGTCAGGTCTACGCCCTCGACCTGCGAACGGGGGAGAAGTCCTGGTCCTATAAAGCGGGCGATGCTGTCGAGTCCTCGCCGTGCGTGCTGGGTGGACGGGTGTTCTTCGGGTCCTCGGACAATTTCCTTTACTCGTTGGACGTCGCGACAGGCGAGTTGAAGTGGAAGTACGAGACCGATGGGCAGATCCTCGGTTCGCCGAACTGGACTCGCTCGCCGGATGGAGAGAAGACCTGGATCGTAGTCGGCAGCTATGACAATCGACTGCACTGCGTTGACGCCGAGAGTGGCAAGCCCGTCTGGGTCTACGAGACGGACAACTACGTCAATGGTTCGCCTGCGGTGGACCGGGGCAAATGCGTCTTTGGCGGTTGCGACGCGATGATTCACGTTGTCTCGCTGGCGGACGGGACGAAGATCACGCAGATCGACAGCGGGTCATACATCGCCGCCTCCGCCGCGATGCTCGACGGCCAGGTATACGTCGGCAACTACGAGAACGTCTTCCTGCGGGCCGATCTGGGCGCGGGCAAGATCGTCTGGCGGTACGAGCAGGGCGAGGCGCCGTTCTTCTCCTCCCCTGCGGTGGGTGAGGCGTTCGTGGTCTTCGGGGGCCGCGATGAATACGTCCATTGCGTCCGCCGCGACGACGGCCAACGAGTCTGGACATTCAAGACGCTGGGCGAGGTGAACAGCTCGCCCGTGATCTGCGGGGACAAGGTGGTCGTGGGCAGCGACGACGGCCGGCTCTACGTGCTCCGTCTGGCGGACGGCGCGCAGGCCTGGTCGTACGAAATGGGCCAGCCCGTGACCTCGTCGCCCGCTGTAGCGGGCGGCCTGGTCGTGGTCGGGTGCGACGATGGGTACGTCTATGCATTCGGGCCCAGGCAGGGCGATGGGGGGAAAACAGAATGAAGATTATCCAGATCTGCCCGGGTTCGGGCGACAACTTCTATTGTGAGAACTGCCTCCGCGATGCGGCGTTGGTCAAGGCATTGCGAAAACTCGGGCACGATGTGCTGATGGTGCCCCTGTACCTGCCCTTGCAGGCGGACAAGGTCGAGCCGGTGAGCAATGCGCCGCTCTTCTTCGGGGGCGTGAACGTCTACCTCCAGCAGAAGCTTTCGATATTTCGCAGAACGCCGCGATGGATCGACCGGTGGTTCGATTCCCGCAAGCTGCTCGAGTGGGCCGGGCACAAGGCCGGGATGACCAGCGCTCGCGACTTGGGCGAGACGACGATCTCCATGTTGCAGGGCGAACACGGCCGGCAGGTGAAAGAGCTGGACCGGTTCGTCGATTGGCTTGTGACCGAGCCGGACAAGCCCGACATCGTGTGTCTATCCAACGTGCTGCTCGCGGGCATGGCCCGCCGGATCAAAGAACGTCTTGGGGTACCGGTCGTCTGCCTGTTGCAGGATGAGGATGGGTTCCTGGACGGGCTGAATTCCCCCTATGCCGAGCGGGCGTGGGCGGTCGTCCGGGAGCGGGGGCGTGACATCGACGCGTTCCTGGCCGTCAGCCGATACTATGCCGATACGATGCAGGAGCGGCTCAAAGCGGAACCACTCCGGATGTATGCGGTCCACATGGGTGTCGAACTGGACGCGTACAAGCCCGGCGACAGTGCCCCTGCGATTCCGACCATCGGCTTTCTCTCGCGAATGTGCCCGGACCGGGGGCTGGAGAGACTGATCGATGCCTTTATCCTCCTGAAGAAGAACGCGGGCCTGCAATCCGCGAAACTACGTATCTCCGGCGGCAGAAGCGCCGCCGATGAACCGTTCATCTCGCAGATGCGAGAGAAGCTGGCGGCCGCAGACGTTCTCGACGATGTCGAGTTCCTGGACGCCTTCGATCGCGATGCCAGACTCGAGTTTCTGAGAAGCCTCTCCGTGTTGTCGGTGCCCGAGATGCGGCCGGTAGCGTATGGATTGTATGTGCTGGAGGCCCTTGCGATGGGCGTGCCGGTCGTCGAGCCGGCGATGGGTTGTTTCCCGGAAACCATTGCGATGACGGGTGGCGGGATTCTGTACGAGCCCAACACGGCCGAGCGGCTGGCCGGGGCGTTGGAGCCGTTGCTGCTCGACGCGCAGGCCGCCCGCGCGCTTGGAGCCGAGGGCCGCTCCGGGATGCTCAAGACGTTCGATATTGCGCAGACAGCGAATCAAATGGTTCGTGTCTGTGAACAGGTCGTTCGACGGTGATTGCAGCGAGGGCAGGGATGGTCGAGCTTGTTGATGTGACGAAAACCTATGGCGATCCAGGCGATCCCGGGTCGGTGAGCGTGCTCAAGGGCATTACTCTGAAGATCGAGCAGGGTCGATCGATCGTGATCGTCGGCCCCTCCGGCTGCGGCAAGAGCACGCTGCTGAACATCATCGGGGGGCTCGATCATGCTACGAGCGGTCGGGTTGTGTTCGACGGCCGGGACCTCGCCGGGCTGAACGACGACGATCTGGCGAGGATTCGCAGCCGCGAGATCGGTTTCGTATTTCAGTTGCACCATCTGCTGCCCCAGTGCACGGTGCTGGAGAACGTGCTGGTGCCCACGCTGGCAGGGCGTGGGGGGATATCGGGGGCTGCGGCGAGTGAGCGGGCGAAGGCCTTGCTTGCCCGCGTGGGGCTGGCGGACCGAGTGTCCCACCGGCCCGGCGAGTTGTCCGGCGGGCAGCGTCAGCGGGTGGCCGTGGCGAGGGCGCTCATCAACAAGCCCAAGTTGCTGCTTGCCGATGAACCGACCGGTTCGTTGGACGAGGAGTCTTCGCGAAGCATCGCCGAACTGCTGGCGGAGCTGAATCGCGACGAGGGTGTGACGCTGGCCGTCGTGACGCACTCGCGGGACTTGGCCTCGCGGATCGGGCATGTCATGGAACTCAGCGGGGGCGTCCTGAACGAGAGGAGCCGTCCATGAGCCTCTGGCGGCTGGTCATTCGCAGCCTTTGCTTCTATTGGCGGACGAACGCGGCTGTCCTTCTGGCGGTCCTCGTCGCTGCGGGGGTGCTCGTCGGCGCCATGGCGGTGGGCGACTCCGTCCAGTACACGCTCGATGGAATCGTGCAGGCTCGCCTGGGCGAGGTCGAGTTCGCGGTGGCGCCGCACGGCCGGTTCTTTCGCGCGGACCTCGCTGATAACCTCCAGAAGAATCTGGGCGGTGTCATCGGCGGTGTTCTCCAGGTTTCCGGCATGGTCGCGAACGAGGATGGCTCCCGTCGCGTCAACCAGGTCCAGGTTCTCGGCGTGGACGAAAGATTCTACACGCTCGGCTCGGGGCCCGATCCCTTTGAGAAGACTACGGGCGATGGGGTCGTCCTGAGCGAGGCGGTTGCGGCAAGGCTCCATGCGGCTGCCGGCGAGGAGGTTCTGCTGCGAATCGAGAAGGTGGGGACGATGCCTCGCGATGTCCCCTTGGTCTCGGATGAGGATCGGACCATTGCCTTCCGATTGAAGGTGCTGGCTGTGGCGGACGATTCGGCCTTTGCCCGATTCGACCTCGCGGCCAATCAGGCTGCGCCGCTGAATGTCTTTGTGCCGCAGAGCTGGCTGGCCGGGAGAATCGAGCAACCCGGGCAGATCAACATGCTCCTGGCGGCTCGCCAGAAGGCCGGCAGCACCGCAGCGGACCTGAACGTCGCTATCGAAAAGGTCTGGCGGCCGGCGGATGCCGGGATCGAACTGACGAGGTTGGAATCCCAGGGCGTCCTGGAGCTTCGCAGCAAGCGGATCTTCATCGAGGATGCACTTGGCGTCGAAGCGATGAAGGCCGATCCGGGGGCAGTGGGGGTCCTTACGTACTTCGTCAACGAGATGCGACTGGGGGACAAGGCGACGCCGTACTCGATGGTGGCGGCGCTCGGCGCCGGGTATGACGACTTGGTCCCGGCGGGGATGCGCGTCGATGAGATTGTCATCAACCAGTGGCTCGCCGACGATCTGGGGGCCCGTGTCGGCGACTCAATCGGTATCACGTACTTCGTTATGGGTGTCGCCAGAACGCTCCGCGAGAAACAGGGACGCTTCAAGGTCGTCAAGATCGTGCCCCTGGAGGCTGCAGCGCGAGATCCTTCACTGATGCCGGCTTTTCCCGGGCTGGCGGATGTGAACAACTGCCGGGACTGGGAACCGGGCATTCCCGTCGATCTGGACAAGATCCGGCCCAGGGATGAGCAGTACTGGGATGAGTATCGCGGCACGCCCAAGGCCTTCATCACCCTGGAGAGCGGCCAGTCGCTTTGGCGCAACCGATATGGTGGCCTGACGGCAGTGCGCTATCCCTGGCGGGATGGGCTCGACCAACAGGTGGCCCACTACCTCACGGCCCGAATCGATCCGGCGACAGTGGGCCTGTTCTTTCAGCCGGTGCGGGAGCGGGGTTTGCGGGCAGGCCGCGAGGGGACGGATTTCGGCCAGCTCTTTTTGGGCTTGAGTATGTTCCTCATCGGCTCAGCGGTCATCCTGATCGGACTGCTCTTCGTGTTCGGCGTCGAGAGCCGCGGTCAACAGATCGGACTGCTGCTGGCGGTGGGCTGGTCTGCAAAACGGGTCAAACAACTCCTTCTGACCGAGGGCGGAATCATTGCGTTGCTCGGTGCGGCCGCCGGCGTCGGAGCCGGCCTGCTCTATACCCGGATTATGCTCTTCGGCCTTTCCTCGTTCTGGAGTGGCGCGGTCGCGGGCGCACAGATCCATTTCCATGCGACGAAAATGACGCTGGTGGCGGGTAGCGCGGGCGGCCTCATTGCGTCGTTGTTCGCTGTCTGGATTGCTCTGCGCAGGCACACGACGCTCCCGGCTCGCGAGTTGATGGCCGGCAACGAGGAACACCTGTCGGGGGCTGCGTCTCGCGCTCGGGGGCGATTCGGCATCCTTGTTGCGGCTGTCGCATTCGTCGGCGTGGCTATCTTCTTCTTGCTCATGCCCGGCGGCGACAGTCAGGCTGTGGCGGGCGCATTCTTTGGGGCTGCGGCGCTGTTGCTGCTCGGGACCCTCGGGCTTAGTCACGCAGTGCTCTGCATCGCGGCGGGCGGCTGGGACAGGCCCTTGGTTTCGTTGCAGGGGCTGGGCCTGCGGAACGCGGCGCGTCGACGTGGCCGCAGTCTGGGGATCATCGGGCTTCTGGCCTGCGGTGTGTTCATGGTGGTCGCCGTTGGCGCCAACCGGCACGAGCCTCCACGAGAGCCGCAGAGCAGGGATTCCGGCACGGGCGGTTTTGCCTTCTACGGCGAATCCTCGATCGGCATCCTGTATGATCTGAACACCGAATCCGGGCGGAAGACCCTTGGCCTCATGGACCCCGAGCTTCGCGGCATGCAAGCTGTCCAGTTTCGGCTCTATGAAGGCGACGATGCGAGTTGCCTGAATCTCAACCGGGCCCAGCGGCCGCGACTGTTGGCTGTGCAGCCTGAAGGTCTGCGGAGCCGGGGGGCGTTCAAGTTCACAGCCCAAACCCCGAAGGCCCAGGGGGAAACCGGGTGGGACCTGCTCCTGATGGATTTGGAGAACGGCGTCGTGCCCGCGATTGGCGATTATCCGACGGTCTTCTGGGCCCTGGGCAAGAACATCGGCGATGAAGTTGAGTATATTGATGAGATGGGTAGGCCCTTCCGTGTGCGGATTGTCGGTATGCTCGCCAGTTCGATTCTGCAAGGCAGTCTGGTCGTCGCAGAGAAGGAATTCGTCGCGAGGTTCCCCTCGGTCGATGGATATCGGGTTTTGCTTATCGACGCTCCGGCGGATAAGATGGAGGCCGTGGCACAGAAGCTTTCGTCCGGCCTGACGGATTCCGGGCTGGTCCTCACGCCGGCGTGGGAGAGACTGGCTGCCTTCGGCGCTGTGGAGAACACGTACCTGTCGATCTTCACGGCCCTCGGCGGGCTGGGGCTTGTCCTGGGCAGTATCGGGCTGGGCCTTGTGGTGCTCCGCAACATGCTGGAGCGGCGGGGCGAGCTCGCGATGCTGCGTGCCGTGGGGTTCAAAAGGACCAGAATCAAACGCATGGTCTTCTACGAGCACTGGGGCCTGATGCTGGCGGGATTGGCCTGCGGCGGTATCTCTGCTATCGTGGCAGTGATTCCGGCCCTGCAATCGCCGGCGGGAGATGTGCCCTATGGCTCCTTGCTGGCAGTAGTTGCAGCTATCGCGTTCAGTGGGGCGGTTTGGGTGTGGCTGGCAGGAACCCTGGCCCTGCGGGGACAGCTGCTCGATGCGCTCAGACACGAATAACGGAAGAAAGCACGAAATTCGAAACAGATTCCAATGAAGAAGTTTCTCATCGCCGACGTGATCCCCATGACCTTCGCCATCGCAGGCGTGCTTGTGCTGATGCGCCTGTGGCTGAGTGCGGATGCGGCGGTGGGCCTCCAGGAGCGTTTGCCCGGGGGAGACAACAAGCCCGCCAACGCCGGCGCCGGGGATGAGCTCGTCAAGATCGCAGGGACGCTGACCCCATCCGACGGGGTGCCGGCGGATCTGCCCGGCGCCTGGCCGCGATTTCGCGGTCCCAACTACGATGCGATCAGTCCGGAGAAGGTCTCGCTGAGCAGGTCATGGTCTGCCGAGGGGCCTCGCGTGCTCTGGTCCGTGGATGTGGGCGAGGGCTATGCCGGCGCTGCTGTGCTCCAGGGACGGGTCTATGTTATCGATTACGATCAGGCCAATCAGTCTGATGTCATTCGCTGCCTCTCGCTCAACAATGGCAAGGAAATCTGGCGATACTCGTACCCGATCAAGGTCAAACGATTTCACGGCATGAGCCGGACCGTGCCGACGGTGACGGACAAATACGTCGTCACCATGGGACCCAAAGGGCATGTCACCTGTCTCGACTCTCAGACGGGCGAGTTCCGCTGGATGCTGAATCTCGTCAGGGAGTACGGGACCACGATCCCCCAGTGGTACACGGCCCAGTGTCCTCTGATCGATGGCGACAAGGCGATTTTCGCTCCGGCCGGGACCGCTCTGATGCTGGCCGTCGATTGCGCGACGGGCGAGATCATCTGGCAGACGCCGAACCCGGAAGGCTGGGTGATGACCCATTCGTCCATTGTGCCGATGGGGTTTGGCGGGAGCCGATTCTACATCTACTGCGGTGGCTCGACGGACGCCGGCGGCGTGGTCGGCGTTTCCGCCAAGGACGGCCAGGTCCTGTGGAAGACGAATGCGTGGAAGGTCCGCACCAACGTGCCGATGCCGGTGATCGTCGGCGAGGATCGGATCTTCCTGTCCGCCGGCTACGGCCAGTACGACTATGGCTGCACGATGCTGCGTTTGACCGAGTCCGAGGGCAGAATCGCCGTGACCAGCGAGTTCGTGCATCCGACGAGCGTCTTCGGCACGATGCAGCACACGCCGATCTTCTACGACAACCACATCTTTGGCGTCGGCATGGACAAGCAACTGGCGTGTCTCGATTTGCAGGGCAACGTCGTCTGGACCAGCACGAGCGCGAACACCTTCGGTAGCGGCCCATACGCGATCGCCGACGGGCTGCTCTACGTCCTGGACGATTCCGGTGTCCTGACGGTCGTGGAAGCGACCTCCTCCGGCTACAACCAGTTGGCCCGGGCCAAGGTCATCGATGGGGTCGAGTGCTGGGGGCCTATGGCGATTGCCTCCGGCAGGTTGATCGTTCGTGACCTGACCAGGATGATATGCTTGGATATCGCCGGGCAATAGATCGGCGTTGATGGGGTTGAGTGAATCTGGTATAATCCATCGCTCGTAAGTTCTTGTTGTGTAAGGGTATAGGGCTTAGTCATGCAGGGAATGCCAGGGAGAATCGGCAGTGGCTGGCTTGTCGTCGTGCTGGCCATCGCGGCCGTTGCGGCGGCCGTAGTGGCCATTCTCCATCTCGACACTACCGGCAAGACAGGCAGTGGGCTGAGCGAGGCTTACGCCTACGATCTGAGCCGGATGGGTAGGATTGATCCGAACCTGATTCTCTATTCGCAATCGGGTCCGACGATCCGCACGGGCTTGAACCAATCGCGCGCGGTCGTTCTGGATGCTGACGGCCGAATCTGCGTCGCAGGAGACAAGGCGATTCATGTATTCAACAACGCTGGCGACCTGGAGAATACAATCGGGCTCCCGGGCGAGCCACAGTGCCTGACGATCTGGGACGACGGCACGATCTACATCGGCATGAAGGATCACGTCGAGGTGCTCGATGTGCAGGGCAAGGCTGTCGCCTCCTGGGAGCCTCTGGGCGACGAGGCGGTACTGACGAGCATTGCCCGGCACAAGGACGCTGTCTTCGTGGCCGACGCGGGTCATCGGATCGTGCTGCGCTATGACGCCGCAGGCACGCTCATCGATCACATTGGGGAAAAGGACCCGGATCGCAACATCCCCGGCTTCATGGTGCCCAGTCCGCACTTCGATCTGGCAGTCGCTCGGGACGGTATGCTCCGCGTGGTGGACCCAGGCCGCAACCGCATTGACACGTTCACACTGGACGGCGACCTGGAATTCTCGTGGGGTGAGCGCTCGGTCGGCATCAGGGGTTTCTGTGGGTGCTGCAATCCGGTGGCTTTCGCCCTGTTGCCTGATGGTGGTTTCGTCACGGCGGAGAAAGGGCTCGTCCGGGTGAAGGTCTACAATAGCGACGGCGGATTCATCGGCGTCGTCGCGGGTCCCGACCAGTTCACGGGGGGCAAGCAGATGAAGATCTGCGAGACGCCCGAGGAGTGCAAGGAGGGCGGGCTGGACGTCGCTGTTGGACCGGATGGCCGAATCTACGTCCTCGATCCGGCGGACAACACAGTGAAGATATTCCGGAGAAAGGATGCGGGCTCATGAGTGGATTCTTGAGCAGGTTGCCTGCACGGCGACAGTTCATCACCCGTGCGTTGCGCAATGCGAGCCTGGCCCTGTTGGCGATCGGCGGCGGGGCCGTCTTCGTGAAACGGCGCAGGCTTCAGCGCGAGGGCAGGTGCCTCAACAGTGGAATGTGCCGGGAGTGCATGGTGTTCGAGGATTGCGGTCTGCCTCGGGCGCTCTCGACCCGCAGTGTGCTATCGAGGATTCGCCATGGCGGATAAGCAGACAAACATAACGCGACGCAGTTTCCTTCGGGAAGGTCTCTGGGGGGGCTGTCTGGTTGGGGCAGGGGCTGCCGCCGGACTGAGCGTCGCCAGGAACAACCGGGACAATTTCGTCTGGCAGATCGATCCGTACAAGTGCATCGCGTGCGGCAACTGTGCGACGTATTGCGTGCTGGAGGACTCCGCGGTCAAATGCGTTCAGGCCTATGCGATGTGCGGATACTGCGATCTGTGCACGGGGTATCTCGTGCCGGAGCCCAAGGCGCTGGATACCGCTGCCGAGAATGCGCTGTGTCCGACCGCTGCAATCAAGCGGACCTACGTTGAGGACCCGTATTACGAGTATACGATCGACGAGTCGCTGTGCAATGGCTGTGGCAAGTGCGTCAAAGGATGCACGGTGTTCGGCAATGGGTCGCTCTTTCTCCAGGTGCGTCACGACCGGTGCAAGAACTGCAACGAGTGCGCTATTGCGGCCGCCTGTCCCTCGCAGGCGTTCAAACGGGTGCCCGCGGATCAGCCGTACCTGCTCAAGGGGGTCGATCGCAAAGAATGACTCGCTTCGCCTGTATTGCAGCCTTCCTGATGACTCTGCTGGTCCCGTGCCTCCGGGCCCAAGGGGAGATCCGCTTCCCACCGCCGGAGTTCGAGAGCGGCTACCAACTCCCGGGGACGACCACCCCGGCGGCGCAGCCGGTTTGGCGTGAGTACGTCGATGCGGCCGTGCTGGTGGTTGCGCTGTCGCTCGCTTCGCATCTGATCCTCAAGAGGCGAAACCGCCGGGCCGTCTTTGTCCTGATGATTGCCGCCCTGATCTACTTCGGCTTTGTGCGGGACGGGTGCATCTGCCCGATCGGCGCGATCCAGAACGTCACCCTGACCATCTTCGACAGCGGCTACGCCATCCCGATCGCCGCCGCCGTATTCTTCGTCGTCCCCCTGGTGTTCACGCTGTTCTGCGGTCGGGTGTTCTGCGGCGCGGTGTGTCCGTTGGGCGCCATCCAGGATGCGGTCCTGATTCACCCGGTGGCGGTGCCACGTTGGCTGGAGAGCGGCCTGCGACTGTTGGCGTACACCTATCTCGGGACCGCGGTCCTCTTCGCCGCCACGGGCAGCGCATTTGTCATCTGTCGATACGACCCGTTCGTCGGGTTCTTCAGGATGGGGGCCAACTGGAACATCCTGGTCGTCGGGGCGTGCCTGCTGTTGATCGGCTTGTTCATCGGTCGGCCGTACTGTCGCTTCCTGTGCCCCTACGGCGTGATCCTCCGCAATCTGTCCCGTCTGTCCAGGCGACGGGTCACGATCACGCCGACCGAGTGTATCCGGTGCCGCCTGTGCGAGGACGCCTGTCCTTTCGGTGCGATTCACGAGCCGACGGGCGACTGGCCCGAAGGCGAGTATCGGATTGCCAAGCGACGGCTCGCACTGTTTCTGGTGCTGCTGCCGGTGTTGGTCGTCGGCAGTGGCTGGGGCGGCTACGCACTGAGAGGACAACTGGCTCGCGTGCACCCGAGGGTCCGCACAGCCGAGCGGGTCTACCTGGAGGCGACAGGCCAGGTGGAAGGGGTCACGAACGAAAGCGACGCGTTCCGGGCCACGGGACAGACCACCGAGTTGCTCTATGCGGATGCGACGCAGATTCGCAACCGATTCGCCGTCGGCGGGGCATTGCTTGGTGGGTTCATCGGCCTGGTCGCCAGCGGCAAGCTGATTGTCCTCTCCGTTCGTCGCAGGCGGATCGATTACGAGGCGGACCCGGCGAGTTGTCTCGCCTGTGGACGATGCTACAAAGCCTGTCCAGAGCATCAAGAGTGGCTCAAGAGAGGCGGGGAGGCGGCGGTAGGACGCGCATGACGCAGGAACCGAAATATACGCATGTCTGGCGCCGAGCGGCGCAATCTACAGCGATTGTCGGCGTGGTCTTCGCCGGTATCTTCACCGTGTTGCTGGTCGCCAACCTTATCGGCAGTGCTGTGCTCGGGCCGGCGAGAGAAAAGAAGCTTGAGGCCATGAAGCCCCAGGTGCAGAAGAACCCGGGCAATGAAGCACTTGTCTCCGAGATTCGCCAACTGGATCTCCGGATTCGGCGAGATCGGATCTGGCGGCTGAGTTTTGCCCACCGGGCGGCCCACGCGCTGCTCGGCAGCGTCCTGGTCCTGCTGATCGCGGGCAAGGTCGCATACGATCTGGGGAAAGAGCCGCCGCGACCACAACATATGACAGAGAGAGGGCAGATGCAGGTGAAAGAAGCGAAGCAGGCCCGTTGGGCGGTCGCGGGCGGATTGGCCTTCCTGGCAATAGCCATGACGCTCGTTGGAATGACCGGATGGGTCCGGTTTGCGCAGGCGCAGGACGATGGGCCGCCATTTGCCTCGATGGAGGAGAAACAGAAGCAGTGGCATCGGTTCCGAGGTCCTGGCGGAGCGGGCATCAGCGCCCATGTGAACGTCCCCACCTCATGGAACGGCAAAACGGGCGAGGGAATCCTTTGGAAGACGCCTGTGCCGATGCCGGGACGGAACTCACCGGTGGTTTGGAAGGACCGCATCTTTCTGACGGGCGCGGACCCGAACGTGCGGCAGGTGTATTGCTTCGACGCCAACTCCGGCAGGCTGCTCTGGACGGGGGACGTCCCGACCGTGCCGGTCGAGGAGAAGTTGGAGCTCATGGAGGACACCGGCTACGCTGCCTGCACGGCTGCAACGGACGGCCGGCGCATCTATGCGATCTTCCCGACGGGCGACGTGGCCGCATTCGATTTCAACGGCCGGCGGCTGTGGCACAAGAACCTCGGCGTGCCGGATAGTGCCTATGGGTACGCTACGTCTTTGGAAACCTACGAGAAGCTGGTTCTCATTCAGTACGATCAGAGCGACGGGACCGACGGCAAGTCGAAGGTCATCGCATTGGATGGGACGAACGGGCAAGTTGCCTGGGAGACCAAACGGGATTTGCCGAATTCCTGGACCTCGCCCATCGTCGTGGACGTGGCGGGCAAGCCTCAACTGATCACCATCGCCGATCCGAATATCGTTGCGTACGATCCCGCGAATGGCAAGGAGATCTGGCGGGCCGAATGTCTCGGCGGCGACGTCGCGCCGTCGCCGATCTACGCGGGCGGGCTGATCCTCGCGATCGAGCCTTATGCCCAACTGGTGGCCGTCAAGCCGACGGGGCAAGGCAATGTCACCAAGACACATGTTGCCTGGAAGATGGAGGAGGGCGGGCCGGATATCTGTTCGCCCGTCAGCGATGGGACGTATGTGTACCTGCTCGAGAGTTCGGATTTGCTGATCTGCTGCAAGGTCGAGACGGGGGAGAGACTGTACGAGCAGAAGATCAAAGGCGACTTCCGGGCGTCGCCGAGTATCGTGGGAGACAAGCTCTACGTCCTGGATATGAAGGGCGTGATGCACATTGCCCAGACGGGTCCCGAGTACAAGGAGCTTGGCAAATGCGAGCTGGGCGAGGAATGTTACGCGTCGCCTGCGTTTGCCGACGGCCGGATCTACATTCGAGGAGTCGAGAACCTTTACTGCATCGGGAAAACGCAGTAAGGCTGGATTGTCGGATATGTCGAATCAAATACCGATAGAAGAACTGGACCTGACATTCGTCGAGGAGATCGTCACGCAGGTCGGCACGGGCAAGGAGAAAGTGCTCGAACTCCTGCAGGCGATCCAGGGCCACTACGGGTATCTGCCGGAAGAGGCCCTGCGGCGCGTGTGCGAGCTGACGGAGATCACGCCGGCTTCAATTGCAGGGGTCTCGACGTTCTACGACCAGTTCCGCCATCGTCCCGCCGGGCGGCACATCATCCACGTGTGCATCGGGACCGCCTGTCATGTCAAGGGCGCCGAATCGGTCTACGAGGCATTCCGCACGCATCTGGCGATTCCCGAGGGCGAGGACACCGATGCCGAGAAGCTGTTTACGGTCGAGCGGATTGCATGCCTGGGCTGCTGCACGCTCGCGCCGGCCGTGCAGATCGATGGAGTCACCTACGGCCACCTGACGCGCGAGACCGTGCCCCATGTGCTGAGCGATTTCCTCCGGCATGAGCAGACTAAGACAGCATCGTCGGGGAAGAGGCACGGATTGCGGCCGGGCAAGTCGGATGCCCGCGGCGAGGTGCGGATTGGACTCGGCTCGTGCTGCGTCGCTCGCGGCAGCGGCAAGTTGCACGGCGCCTTGCAGGAGGCCCTCGCGCAGACCGGGGTCCAGGTCCCCGTCAAGCGGGTGGGCTGCGTGGGCATGTGCCACCAGACGCCGCTTCTGGAGATCGTGCTGCCGAATCAGTCGTCGTTCCTCTACGCGAGAGTCCAGCCGGAAGATGCCAAGCCGATCGTCCAGCGGCACTTCGGCGTGAGAGGCCCGCATCGAAAGCTCGCCAACGCGGTTTCCACGACCCTCGACCATCTGCTGACGGATGAGACGTGGGAGCCTGTCACTCGCTACTCGATCCACGCGCGGGACCAGGCGGTATCGGATTTCCTCGGCCGGCAGATCCACATCGCCACGGAGCATTGCGGGCATATCGATCCGACCGACATCGATGAGTACGTTGCCAATGGCGGCTTCAAGGGCCTGGAAAAGGCGGTCAGAGAGCTGACGCCGGAGACGGTGATCAAACAGATCGAGATCAGCGGCCTTCGCGGCCGGGGCGGAGCGGGATTTCCGACGCACCTGAAATGGTCGGCCGTCCGTGCCGCGGATTCCGGCAAGAAGTACATCGTCTGCAACGGCGACGAGGGCGATCCCGGCGCGTTCATGGACCGCATGCTGATGGAATCGTACCCGTATCGGATCATCGAGGGAATGGCCGTCGCGGCCCGCTGCGTCGGCGCTCGCGAAGGATTCCTCTACATCCGGGCGGAGTATCCGCTGGCGATCAAGCGCGTCACCGAGGCGCTGGAGAAGTGCCGCGAACACGGATTCCTGGGCGAGAACATCCTGGGTACGGACTTCTCGCTGCAATTGAAGATCATGGCCGGCGCGGGGGCGTTCGTCTGTGGCGAGGAGACGGCCTTGATGGCGAGCATCGAAGGCCGTCGCGGGATGCCCAGGCTACGGCCGCCGTTCCCGGCGCAGAAGGGACTCTGGGGTCTGCCCACGCTCATCAACAACGTCGAGACCTATGCGTGCGTGTCCTGGATTCTTCGCAACGGCGCCGAGGCGTTCGCTCGTATCGGAACGGGCAAGAGCAAAGGCACAAAGGTCTTCGCCCTGGCCGGCAAGATCGCACGCGGTGGGTTGATCGAGGTGCCGATGGGCATCTCGGTCCGACAGATCATCGACGAGATCGGGGGCGGCATCGCGGGCGGGCTGAAGTTCAAAGCCGTCCAGGTCGGTGGCCCCTCCGGCGGGTGCATCCCGGCGGCGAGAGATAACCTCTCCGTGGACTATGAGTCCCTGACGGAAGCGGGGGCCATGATGGGCTCCGGCGGCCTGGTCGTGCTGGACGAGACCGACTGCATGGTCGATATCGCTCGCTATTTCCTCCAGTTCACCCAGAACCAGTCGTGTGGCAAGTGCACATTCTGCCGGATCGGGACGCGGCGTATGCTCGACATCCTCGACCGGCTGTGCATCGGCAAGGGCGAGGCGGCCGACCTCGACGAACTCGAACACCTCGCGAAGATGATCAAGCAGGGCAGCCTGTGTGGCTTGGGCAAAACCGCTCCGAACCCCGTTCTTTCGACGATGCGGTATTTCCGCGAGGAGTACGAGGCGCACGTCCAAGGCTGCTGTCCGGCGGGCAAGTGCAAGGCCCTCATCAAGTACTCGATCACGGACGACTGCATTGGCTGCACGATCTGCGCCCAGCATTGCCCGACCGAGGCCATCGCGATGAAGCCCTACGAAAAACACGAGATCGATCTCGAAAAATGCGTCCGGTGCGGAACGTGCAAGAGCGTGTGTCCCGCCAACGCTGTGCGAGTGGAATAGCCATGCCGAAGATTACGATAGACGGCCGCGAAGTGCAGGTGGATGCCGGGGCGACGATCCTCGATGCTGCCGAGAAACTCGGGATCTCCATCCCCACGATGTGCCATCTGCATGGGCACGAAGCGACGACAAGCTGCATGGTGTGCGTGGTGAAGGTGGCCGGCGTCAACGGGCTGGTGCCCGCCTGCGGCGCGTCTGTCCGCGACGGAATGCAGGTCGAGAGCGAGTCCGAGCAGGTTCTCGACGCCAGAAGGGCGGCTCTGGAGCTTCTTCTGAGCGACCACATCGGCGACTGCATGGGACCCTGCCAGATGGGTTGTCCGGCCCGCATGAACATCCCGTTGATGATCCGTCAGATTGCAGCGGGCCAGTTGAAGGACGCCATCGAGACGGTCAAGCGGGACATCGCTCTGCCGGCGGTGTTGGGACGAATCTGCCCCGCGCCCTGTGAGAAGGTGTGCCGGCGCAAGCAGCACGACGAGGCGGTTTCGATCTGCTTGCTGAAGCGTCACGTCGCCGACGTGGACCTGCAATGCCAGCAGCCGTATAGTCCGGATCCGGCCCCAAAGCGGGGCAAGCGGGTGGCGATCGTCGGCGCCGGTCCGGCGGGGTTGGCGGCTGCGTACTATCTCCAACTCGACGGGTTTGACTGCACGATCTTCGACGAGCACGAAGAGCCCGGCGGCATGTTGCGGTACGCCGTGACGGAGCGGAATCTGCCTCGCGATGTGTTGGACAGAGAGATTGCGCGGATCGCCAGGCTCGGCGTGACATTCAAGCTCCGCACTCGCGTGGGAGTCGCCATCCTGCTGGATGAGATTCGCAAGCAGTTCGACGCCGTCTTCATCGCTACGGGCGAACTGAAGGCCGGCGACGCGGACGCCCTCGGCATCGACACATCGGGCGACGGCGTCAAGATCGACTCGCGGACGGGGGCCACGAGCATTCCCGGTGTCTTCGCAGGCGGCGATGTCGTGCGGAAGCGACGTCTGGCCGTCCGCGCGGTCGCCGACGGCAAGGAAGCAGCGGAATCGATCCGGCAATACCTGGCCGGCGAGCCAGTCGTCGGTCCCGCCAGGCTCTTCAACAGTCGAATGGGCAAGCTCGAGGATCAGGAGATGGAGTTGTTTCTCCGCGGTGTCAACTGCGGGCCGCGATCCCAGCTCTCGCACCCCGTGGAGGGATTCACAAGCGACGAGGCCCGCACCGAGTCCCTTCGCTGCCTGCACTGTGATTGCCGCAAGGCCGATAGTTGTCTCCTGCGGCGGCACGCACAGGCGTGTGACGCCAAACAGGCCCGATACAAGGCCGACCGAGGGCCGTTCGTCCAGAACACGCAGCATCCGGACGTGGTTTACGAGCCTGGCAAGTGCATCGATTGCGGCATCTGCATCCAGACGGCTTCAGCGCACGGCGAGAAGCTTGGCCTGACGTTTGTCGGCCGGGGTTTTGATGTCCGCGTGGCGGTGCCGTTCGGCGAGTCCCTTGCCGAGGGGCTGCGAGTCGCCGCCGCCGAGTGTGTCAGAGCCTGTCCCACCGGCGCGCTTGCCTTCCGGGATCGTGCCGGGTGAGACTAATCAACTTGCTCCGGCGACGCGCAGAGCCACCTCTGCGACGCGTCGTCCCAGGGCCTTGGCGGTCGTCATGCCGAACTCATCCTTCAGCACGCCGCCTTCGGCTCCGCTCCAGACGGTGGCTCCGATTCGCGGGCCGGGCCGGCCGTTGCCCACGAGAATCATTTCCTGGCAGAAGAGCGACACCTGCACCGCGTGGATCGTGACTTCCTGTCCGCCGTTGCGGGTGCCGCCGCAGGCCAGCACGCCGGCTACCTTGTTGCTCAGAACGAAGTTATCCTGCCAAAGCACGATGGCCCGGTCGAGAAAGGCCTTGCACAGGGAGCTCATGCCACCGAAGTAGACGGGCGTGCCCAGGATGATGCCCCGCACGTTCGGATCGGCAAGCCTGGGAGCAAGCTTCGGGAAGTCGTCCTGGTCGCCCTCGGGCCCGGCGACACCCGCAGCGAGGCTGCCGTTGATTTTGAAATCGGCCAGCTCGATCAGTTCGGTCTCGATCCTGCTGCTGACCTGTCCGGCAGCCTCCAGACAGACCCTGAGCGAGGCGGCCGTCGACTGGCCTTTGCGGGGGCTGCACGAGATGGCGACGATCCTGATCCTGGGGCCGGCTGCACCTTCGGACCCGGCCGCCACGGCGGATGCGGCGACGGTGGCGCCGGCGGCCACCGAAGTGCGAACGAAGTCGCGTCGAGTGATGTCTGTCATGGCGATCACCTTTCTTCATGTTGTGGGCCGGTTCAGAGAAGTTCTCTCGAACCGCCGATTGCCGTGTCCAGTATATTAGGCTACGATGGTTCTGAACAGGGCGGAGAGTCCCTGTATACGACTGAATGGCATGAAAGGGCACTTCTGATGTCAGGGGCGATCAAATCCACTGCGGTATGCGCGATCATCACGGGTATTTTGGGAGGCAGCCTTCGTGCAGGGGACTGGCCGCAGTGGCGCGGGCCGAATCGCGACGCGGTCTGCACGGAGACGGGCCTGTTGAAGCAGTGGCCCGAAGGTGGCCCCAAACTGCTGTGGGAAATCTCCGGCCTGGGACCCGGCTTCTCGACGGTCTCGATCAAGGATGGCAGGCTCTATACGATGGGCGACCGGCAGACTGGCGGCGAGAAGGCTCAGTGCGTCTATGCCTACGATCTGGGCACGCGCAAGCAACTCTGGGCGGCCAAGGTCGGGCGACCTCACGATGACGGTCCTCGTTGCACGCCGACGGTGGACGGCGGCTCTGTGTATGCGATCGGCACAGACGGCAATGTGGTCTGCATCGCGGCCGACAGTGGCAGAGTGGTCTGGACGAAGAATCTCGTGAGTGACCTTGGCGGGGCAGGCCATCCGCAGTGGAGGTTCAGCGAGTCGCCTCTGATTGACGGAGACAGGCTCCTGTGTACGCCGGGCGGGCGGAAGGCGGTTCTTGCCGCCCTCGACAAGAAGACCGGGGAGGTCATCTGGACGTGCTCGATGCCGGACATCGGATCCAACGGAAAGGATGAGGCCGGGTACTCGTCCATTCAAATCAGCCATGCCGCGGGCGTGAAGCAGTATGTGCAATTGACGAACAAGGGCGTGGTCGGCGTCTCTGAATCCGGCAAGTTCCTCTGGGGCTACAACCGCGTTGCCAATCGTGTCGCGAACATCTCGATGCCGGTGATCGACGGCGACTACGTCTTCACCTCGACGGCCTATCAAACCGGCTCGGCCCTGCTGAAGCTGACGCGTGACGGCGCCGGCGTCAAAGCGGAGGAAGTGTACTGGCTCGACAAGGATCAGTTCCAGAATCATCACGGCGGGTTCCTCAAGGTTGGCGACTACATCTACGGTGGCCACAACCACAACAAGGGCGAGCCGATCTGCATCGAAATGAAGACCGGCAAGACCATGTGGCACGCGGATCAACCCGGGCGAGGCTCCGGCTGCGTGCTGTACGCCGATGGATGTCTCTACTTCGTCTATGAAAACGGCGTTGTCGCTCTGGTGGAGGCGACGCCCGAGAAGTACAACCTTAAGGGCTCATTCAAGCTCCCGGATCGTCCCGGCGCCAAGGGAACGGCTTGGGCGCATCCGGTCGTCTGTGACGGCAAGCTCTACCTGCGATGGGCTGACGTGCTCTTCTGCTACGACGTGAAGGCCCCGTGACAGGGTACAGAGGCTGCGCACGCCACACGGTCGAATGATTCTAACGTGCATTTGGGGGTGGCTGGCATGAAGGCGGCGGCGATTTCGGGATTCGGCGGTCCGGACGTCCTGCACGTGACGGATGTGAAGGAGCCGACGCCTGCGCGCGGCGAGGTCGTGCTCCGGGTTCTCTGCGCGGGTCTAAACCATCTGGATATCTGGGTGCGCAAGGGCCGGCCCGGCGCACAGTTGCAGATGCCCCACGTGCTCGGCTCCGATGCCGTCGGAGTGGTGACGGCCGTCGGGGAGGACGTGCAGAGCCCGAAAGTTGGGGAACGGGTGATCGTCTATCCCGGCCTGAACTGTGGGCGCTGCGAGTTCTGCCTCCGGGGCCAGCAGAGCCTTTGCACGGATTTCGGGATCGTAGGACTCGTGCGTCCCGGCACGTTTGCCGAACGGGTGGCGGTGCCGGCGGGCAACTGCTATCCCAAGCCGCCTCACCTGAGCGATGAAGAAGCGGGCGTCCTTTCGCTGGCCCATGTGACTGCCTGGCGGATGCTCGTGAGCCGGGCGCAGATCAAGCCGGGAGAGACCGTGTTGATTCATGGGATCGGTGGCGGAGTCGCGATTGCCGCCCTGCAATTCGCGAAGATGACCGGCGCGGAGGTCCTCGTCACTTCATCGTCCGACGAGAAGCTGTCGCGGGCGAGGCAGTTGGGGGCCGATCATACGATCCACTATGGGAACCAGAATGTTGCCGAGCAGGTTTCGCAGATCACAGGCG
>JBDKRX010000008.1:0-25663 GCA_039683175.1 Phycisphaerales bacterium | reverse complement strand
GGCGTGGACAACCGCGACACGACCACGAAAGGCGCTGGCCTGATCTTCATCGACGACATTGGCTTCGGGCATCCGCTCGAATAGTCCGGAGACACTTCTCTCCAGTGTGCATCAAAGGGGCCCGTCTTCTCACGGAACGGGCCCCTTTTGTGGGCCCATCGACCCGACGAGTCATTTGGGTTTACGCGTCTGGGAAATGGACTGTCCACACCGTGACGGTGCGCGACGAGATCAAGGCCGCATCTCGGCGAGATCGTCCGAGCGGGCAATCGACGCCGCGATATGATCCATGATGAGGGGGAAATGGACGGCGGGATCGAGACGCTGCACGGGCGGACACCCCGCAGCTTCGAGAACCTTCCGGATCTTCCTCATCTCCCACACCTTCGGGTCCATCTCCACGCGTAGCGAGAATCCATGGTCTGCGAGGTAGTCAAGGGAAGGAATCGCGAGCGGACGGCCCTGCACCCCTTCACAACCCGCCACCGACGGCACCAGGCAGGGCATTACCGAGCCGTCGTCGAAACCCAGATCGAGGTGCCTCATTCGAACGGCGGTCCCGAGCCAATTGCCGGTGTACCACTGGCCTCTGACAGACTCGGCAGCCTGCCTCGCCACCTCAGCCGGCTCTCCTCCGAGGTCATCAAGATGCTCTTTCAAGGCAACCGTCATGGCTTCGTCGAAAGTGCAACTCTCCTGCTCCAGGGCCTCCGCCGCAATGTGTACGCCAAGCAGGTTTGAGTAAGTATCCTCCCAGGAGAAGGCCGAAGGAAACTCCGATACGTGCGGCCTCGGCCGATAGCCGAACCATGTGATGATCTCGTGCCACGTCAAAGCAGTGAAGGCCAGGTGCTGACCGACCCGCACGGAAACATCGCGCGCAATCCGCTCCCGCTCGGCCTCCTCCAGCCCGTCCCAGCCCGCGGGGAGCGTCACTGTGATGAAGTACACCGTGGGCTCGATCAACCTGTATCGAAAGCGGGCTTCCCCCTTCTTCAGGTGTTGGAGCGTCACCGCGGCCAGATATCCGGTGCAGTCGGCGCCTTTGCGGACGTGGGCAACATCGATGTGTCCGCCCCGGCACGTGTAGACGATCCCGTTGCGTTCCGACCAGTGGAACCGATAGCTGTGGGGCCCCAGATCTTCGGCATCCAGAAAGTGGACGCTGCGAGTCGCACTGGCGTAGCAGCCCGGCCGGATTCGCGGGGGCACACGCGGATCCAGCCCGTCAAACATCCATGGGCCCGGCCCCTTGCAGGCCGTTTGCCAGAGTGTCCGCTGGGATATTGCGGCTGTCGTGAAGAACAGAGCCGACCGGCAGCCGGACACACTGACCAGAATCACGAACCACAGGACAGCCAAACCGCCGTATCGACAACAACGCATTCCCTATCTCAGCCCAGGCCAAAACCATGCTTCTGCACTGCAACGCCGACGTATGATACACTGCCCCGCCGAGAGAGACAACGGATTTGCCTTGGCAATGGCGCATTGCGGTGGTTCCCGTCCTGGCGCAGTCCTCCGCCGGGACGCATCGAAAAATGCGTGCAACCCACCCAGGGGGAACGTATAATACCCGCATGAAACTGCCAGAACTGGAAAAACCTGATCGATACCAAGGGCTCTATGTCTTCGATTTCGGCGATCACGCCGGGGTGGGATTCACCGCCGAGGAGGTGGCCGAGCTGCTGGACAGCGAGCGATACGGCCAAGGCAAGGTGTACAAGATCTACCGGGCCTTCCCGGACGGTCGCCTGGAACTCAAGGGCGTGCCGGCAGAACGGTTTCAACTCGAGGCCGGGATGCTGTTTCACACAGAGGATGAGGCCGCCGCACGGGAGGATTTCAAACGTCTGGTGAACCTAGCGGTTCGGACGATGCCGCCCTGCCGGGCGAAGCTGCATCTGGCCAGACGCGCCGACGATTCGTACGTGGTGGCCCTGATTTATCCGGCCGAGCATGACGAGGAAATCAGCGTCTGGCTGCTCGACGGCGGCTACCGGACCTCCGGACCGGTCGAGGGCGGAGTCGGGGCCGTCGAACGATACTACCGGGATGCCTGCGAGATTCTGGATCGGCACCAGCTCTTCGGAGCCGGCGAAACCATCAGCCGGACCGGAGAGGAACTGCTGGGGTCCGTTGCCCGGGCGGTGCAAAGGTAGACATATGCCTCTGTTGCGCGCGACACCAAAGCTGTGCAGCCCCCCGGCAAGGTTCGGACGAGCGAGGGCGGCGTGGTTGGGATTTATGGCCAGCCTGCTGGTGCGGCGGTTCAGCGGCCGCAGGCCGCGAGTGGGCGTTGAGGATCTGAAGAAGCGAGACTATCGCACGAGCATGCAGCGGATCGGGGTGCATTTTACCGAGCGGATTCGCGACACGTTCCGGTTCCGCTGGATCAGGAGAATATCGTAAAAGCCGCCCGCCCCCCCAGTTCGACTGCAAAGCAAGAGAACGAGATTCGCGCGGACGGGCGGCCTCATTTGTCTATTTCGGAAGCTCGCTGAGACTCCAGTACTGGTAGAGCGTCCGCAACGTTGAGGACAGCTCAATGTGATCCGGCGACTTCACCATGTAGCCGGCGGCGCCCAGTCCGAAGCTTTCATCAACCAGATGACTGTCTCCGGACGGTCCCAACACGATGACGGGAATACTCCGGAGTTGCTCGTCCTGTTTGATCATCCGGAGGGTCGCGAGTCCGTCATCGCTCGCCTCGTCCACCGTCAGCAGGACTACGCATGGCCGCTGTTCCCTTTGGGTTCTCAGGTATGTCAGCGTCTCCGGCGTCGTGGCGGAGAATACACGGTCGCCGAGCCCCGGTTCATCTCCGGTGCACTCTGCGACCACCGTGTTCGCCGCGGGGTCTTCTACCAGCAGGATCGGCCTCTTCGATCTCATCATGTGCCACCTGATTCTCGGACCAACCGCATTGAAATCAAGAATCTGTCAGAATCGTATCATTCCCCAGGGGCCAGCCCAGCACCGCTGAGACCCGTTCACGCTCAACCTCTTCCCTTCTCTCCTTGGCACGGAGTTCGACCTCGCGTCCCACGACGGTCGACTCCCGTGGCACAAGTACTCACCCATATAATCGAACCGCTTGGGTCCAAGATGAACGGGCACTCTTCTTGTGGGAAATCGCCTTGCCCCAGACGAGGCGTAGTTCGACCCAGTAAATGGCTGGTACAAGCAAGACTCTGTCTGGGATGTCGTTGCGTTTTCGACAGGGGTCCGTTACGGATGGCCGCCAGCGGCCTTCTGCGTCAGCCGAACGAGTTCTACGACGCTGCTGACCCCGGCCTTCTCCAGGATGTTGGCGCGGTGGAAATCAACGGTCTTCTGGCTGATGCCGAGATCGAATGCGATGGTCTTGTTGCTCTTGCCGGCGATCAGGCGGTCCATCACCTCCTTCTCCCGCTGTGTGAGGAGCTGGATTCTCGCCTGGACATCCTGACGCTCCTTGTACTGACGGCGGATCCGCAAATCCAGGTCGATGGCCTTCTGAATGCCGTCGAGCAAGACCTGGTCCCGGAAGGGCTTCTCAATGAAATCCATGGCTCCGGCCTTCATCGCCTCCACGGCCATCGGAACATCGGCGTGCCCCGTGATGATGATCGTGGGAATGTAGACTCCCAGCTCTCGCAGTCTCGACTGGAGTTCCAGCCCGCTCATCCCCGACATCCGCACGTCCAGCACCAGGCATCCCGGACGTGAGGCCTCGTACTTCTCCAGGAATTCGTGCGCACTGGTGAAGGTACGAACCTCCAGGCCGATGTCGCCGATCAGCAGACGCAAGGACTCGCAGATCGCCTCATCATCATCGACCACGAACACGACCGGATTATCCTTCTCCATGAGTGTCTCCTTCAACGGGTAAAGTGAATCTGAACGTGGCGCCGGACCGGCCGTCCGACTCGGCCCAAAGCCGGCCATCGTGGGCCTCGATGATCCGCCGACTCAGGGACAGGCCAATCCCAAGCCCGCCGGGCTTGGTGGTGAAAAACGAGTCAAAAACCTTCTCCGACAATTCCGGGGGAATCCCCCGGCCCGTATCCTGCACGGCAATCTCGATCTCGTGACGATCCGTCAGACAGCTCGAAATCGTGAGGTTCCTGTGGGCGATCTCCGGATCGTTCATCGCCTCCATGGCGTTCCTCATCAGGTTGAGCACCACCTGTTCGATCTCGACGTTGTCCCCCTTGATTTTCGGCAGGTTCGCCTGCAGTCTGGAGATGATCGCGACGTTGTGCGCAGCCGCGTCCTCTCTCAGCATGTACACCGCGTCGGCGAGAATGCTCTCCAGGTCCAGCGTCGTCCGCTGAGGCTCGCGTCTTCCGATCAGACCGCGAATACGCTTGACGATGTCGGCGGCGCGCTGCGCCTGCATCGCGATCCGTTCGATCGAATCCTTCACGGTATCCATGGAGTAGTCTCGCCGCCGAGTCAGTCGAAGGCAACCATTCGAGTAGTTGACGATGGCGCACAGCGGCTGATTCAACTCATGCGCCAGTCCCGAGGCCATTTCGCCAAGCGTGTTGGCATGCCAGGCGCGCGTCAGCTCGGCCAGATGCTGCTGGGCTTGCGCCTCGGCATTCTTGCGATCCGTGATATCGCGGACCACCGCCAGCACCCGGCGTTTGCCCCCGATCATGGCGATCCTCAGGTTCACTTCCTCCCAGATGGGATCGCCGTTCTTCTTCTTCGAGAACCATTCAAAGAGCTGGGGTTCTCCGTCGGCGGCCCTGTGAATCCGGTCCAGGGCCTGTCGCTGCGAGTACGCTGAATCCTCAGACTCTGCGCGGCCCGGGAGGCACTGCAGTGCCTCCTCGTATGTGTAGCCATAGATATCCAGCATCGTCTTGTTCACATCGAGGATCACGCCGGTGACCGGGTCGTGAATCAAGACCGCGTCGTTGGCGGCGTTGAAGACCTCCCGATAGTTCTGTTCCGATTCCTTCAGCGCCGCCTCCGCCTGCATCCTCGCGGTGACATCCAATACGGCAAACGTGACTCCCTGGCGCAAATCGGCTGGATCCAGAGGGGCCAGGCAGAGCAGGACGTGGATGATACTCCCATCCCGGCGTTTCCAGCGGCTCTCGATCACTCCCTCGCCGCGTTCTTCGATCTGGCGGGCTGCCTCACGGCCGACGTACTCGTATTCTTCCTGCGTCGGATACAGAATCTTCGCGTCCTTGTTCGCGAGTTCCTCACGTCGGTACCCGACCATCTCGCAGACTCGGTCGTTGACTTCGAGCATGGTCCGGTCGGAGACCAGCCCGATGCCCGCGGGCGTCGCGCGGACAATACTCCGCAGACGAGTCTCGCTCGCCCGCAACGCTTCTTCCGCCCGGCGACGCAGCATCGCGTTGGCGAAGACTTGTCCGACCAGACGCAGCCGCTGAATCAACTCATTGGGCCAATCCCGTCGCGTCCGCACGGAAGACAACATCAGGATGCCCAGCATCGATCCTCCCACCTCGAGTGGCATGACAAAGATCGACTGAATCCCATGCTGGCGACAGTACTCCTTTTCCCACCGGGCTTCCGCCGGCGCCTCCTCCACGCAACTGTACGCGAGAATGTTGCCTTGGCGCAGCAGTTTCAGACTCCAATCGAGCCCCACATCACTCCTCGGTACGGCCGGAATCAGGCCGGCAACCACCCACGAGTGGGTGACGGAGGCACTGGCGCCGGAGATGTGGATGATCGCCGCGCGATCGATTCCCAGGAACTGCCCGATCCGGGCCAGCCACCGCTCGATTTCCCGGTCGAGTTCATCAACCGGCAGGTTGATGAAGGCGGCCGACAACTCCGACAGAAGGGTCTCAAACGCAAACCGTTCGCGCATCACATCGGCGGATCGCTTTCGATCGAGGGCATTGGCCAGTATCTCGGCGGTGATCTTCAGCAGTTGCACGGCGTCGTCCGGCCACACCCGTTCCCACCGTATGACCGCGATATCGAGAAGGCCGAAGAGTCGCCCGCCGATCATGAGCGGCGCGCACAACAGGGACTTCGCCCCCATCGACGCCAGCAGTTCCTTCGCTTCCGCCACCTGGCTCCGAAGCTCCCGTACGGACGGGATGTTCAGAACATGGGCATGCCGGAGCTGCTCAATACCCCAGGCGAGAGAGCCGGTTTCCAAATCCGGGACCCGGCTCAACTTCGGATCGATCCCCTCGGCGGACCATCCGTATGCTTCGCGAAGTCGCTGGTCGCCATCATGGAGCAGCAGGACGCTGCAGCAATCCGCCCCGATGAAACGTCCGATGCCAGCCAGGGCCCGCCCAATCCCCGCCTCGATCTCATCCGTGTGCAGGTTGGCGAAATCGGTGGAGATACTCGTGAGCAACTCTTCGAATTGCAGTCGGCGCCGCAGTTCCTCTTCGTCGCGTTTTCGACGCGTGATATTGAGGGCATGTTCGACCACTCCGAGCAGGCGACCATTCTCATCCCGGACCGGTTCCCCGCGCACGAGCCAGTTGCCGTCATCGTAGCCGACGATTTCCGCTTCCTGCGGACATCCGGTTCGTAGCGCCAGATCCACCGGGCAGTTCTCGCAGGGCTTCGTCCGACCATCCCACACCTCGTAGCAAGGGTGCCCCACGATCTCATCTACCGGTTTGCCCAGCGCCTCGATGGCGGTGCGGTTGGCCCAGATCATCCGATGGGAGATATCGTGATAAATCACAATCTGGGGCATGGTGTTCAAAATGATGGCCTTCTCCCGCTCGGCTCGCCGCAGGGCCTCCTGGGTCGTCAGGCGGCTGATGGCGCACCCGATCTGGGCGGCAATCGTCTCGAGAACGACGCGCGACTGCTGCGGCACCTCATCGCTCGTGTGGGAGGCCATGTTCAGACAAGCGATCACTCGTCCGTTGTGTTTGACCGGAATAATCCCCATTGCTCGCAACCGCTCGGTCTTGTGAGCCCACCCTGTGGGCACCCCCAGCGCATCGTAGGTCGCGTAGATGGGCTCCCCCTCCTGGACCACCCGGGCGTGTGGGGAATCCGCGGGATAGGTGGCCGTCCGGTCGACAAATTCCCGCACCAATCCGACGTGGACGGCGAGCCGGAGATCGCCAGCGTGCTCGTCCAACATGTAGATCCCGCCGCAGTCCATCTGGGATGCCTGGACCGCGGCCTCCAGACAATACTGAAGCCCTTCGTTCAGGTCCGACAGACTGCTGAGCTTGATCGCCAGATCCCGCTGGAGCTTCGCCAGATGCTCCGCCCGTCTGCGATCCGAGATGTCCCGGACGATCGCCACCACCTCCTGCTCGGCACAGGCAACCACCCGGCACTCGAACACCGGCCCCTCGTTGTCCGCGTCAGGCAATGTGTACTCCAGGGTTTGCACCCGGCCCGTCTGAATCGCCATTTCGATGCAGTGCATCAGGGTCCGCGTCAGCGGCGCCGGATACACCTCGTCGAGATGCTTGCCGATGAACTGCGCAGGAGATGCGGACAGGGTATCGTCCTTCGGAGGCTTGCAGTCGAGAAACACACCGCCCCGGCTGAGTCGGAACATCAGATCGGGGTTCGCGCTCAACAAGGCCAGATTGCGGGCCTCGCTGCGCCGCAGGGCCTCCTCGGCCCGACGACGTTCCGTTGTATCGATGAACGCGGCCTGGATCGCGGGATGACCTTGATAATCCACGCGACTGGTATGGATTTGCAGCCATCGAACGGAGCCGTCCTTGCGAATAGCCCTGAACTCGTATTGCTCCGGCAGGAGCTCGCCCCGCAGCCGCGCCTCATGCGATCCCCACACCATCTCGCGATCCTGCGGATGGACGAAATCCCGTATCGACTCCGGGGACGAGGTTTCCATCTCCCGCGCGCTGTAGCCCGTGATCTTCTCCATCGCACGGTTGGCAAAGGCGATTCTCCTGTTCTGGACGACGATCAGGCCCTGAAGCGAGTGATCGACGATCGCATGATAGGCGTCCTCCGCCCGCCTTCGCTCGGTGATATCCCGACCGATGCCCACCAGCCCGACGATTTCATCGGCGGCGTTGCGCAGCGGCACCTTCGTGGTGAGGTTCCACGTGGGCTCGCCGGTGTTCTTATCGAGCACGCAGCGTTCCCTGTTCACGAGAGGCTGCCCGCTTCGCATCAGCTCCTGCTCGTCGGCGTAGACCTTCTGAGCCATCTCTGCAGGATAGAAATCGAAGTCCGTCCGACCGACGATCTCCTCCAGGGACGCCACGCCTTTGCGACGGAGGACCTCCCTGTTGCACAGCGAAAAGCGGCTCTGACGATCCTTGATGTAGATGGCGTCCGGCAAGTTGTCGATCAGTGTGCTCAGCAGGCTCCGCTCATCCGTCAGCAGTCGCTCGCCGGAGCCGTGCGGGACGTTTTCCCAACCGGTTCCGATCAGTAGGGGCGAGCCCTCTACCGCCGCACGCCGGACAGTCGCGAGCAGGGGAATGACCCGGCCGCTCTTCGCACGACAGGCCAGATCCTTGCGGATCACGTCGCCGTCGAAAGCCCGTTTCATCGCCCCCGCCAGGTCCTCCCTGTTCTCTTCGGGGACGACGTCGAAGACATGCATCGAGCCGATTTCCGGATCGGAATACTCGATCAAATCGCGAAAGCCCCCATTCCAGCGGATGAATCGTCCTTCCGGATCGAGGGCAAAGAAGCTGCACGGCAGCGAATCGACAAGAGACTGGGAGAAGCTCTTCTCGAACGCCGTTACGGGGCCCTGCTCACACTGCGTCAGTTCTGTCGTCGTCCGTCCCTGCATGCCGTCCAACCGTCGATTCACGTCGGAGAAAGCGACGCCGCTGCTCCCCGAAGCCCATATCGCTATCCGGCTCCCTGCCCTGCGAGGAACGGCCCCCACACAGGCCACTTCAGCCACTCCACCTCCTACCATGCCAGCGATGCCAGCAGATGTCAAGCCGGAACTCAATCCGCCGGTCGATGGCAGGCCGGCTGGAATGGGACCTCAGGATTTCGAAATACCCCGAATTGAAAAGGCCCTTTGCTCGGAAACCAAACCTCGGTCTGGGGGAACTCGCGAGGGAGGTCCGTGCAAAAGACGATGCGGAGAATCTCCGCACAGTCGCAAATTCTTCCGCGGTTGCCGAACTGCCTGCACTGCCCGGCCGTATCCTTTATAGGACGGTGAAAAGTAAAGACGACTCGGATTCAAGTGCTGATGCAAGACGGCCGATACGAGCATCAGCCAAAAAAGATTTTTCTCCCCTCCGGAAAACATCGGGTAGCGCCATGTTACTCGATGTTTTCTTTTGCGCACAGATCGGGGAGGTTCTCGCCTTCCTGCCGACCTCGTCCGACCACCGTTTCAGGTCTTCTGACCACAACACTTCTTGTACTTCTTTCCGCTGCCACACGGGCACAGGTCGTTGCGGCCGACTTTCGGCTGGTCGAGCCGAATCTGCTTGACCTGCACCTCGCCCTGCTGGGGGGCCTGAGCGGCTGCCCTGTCCTGCTCGCCCGCAGCGAACTGGCCCATCTGGTCGTGCGAGGTCTGGCTCACCCGCCACACGTTTCGCGCCCGCGCCCCGGCTTCGATGTGCACACGGAAAATGACGTCGCTCACGCGATCGTCGATGGACTCGAGCATCTCATTGAACATCCGGAAGCCTTCGCGTTTGTACTCGGTCTTGGGGTCCTTCTCCGCGAGAGATCGGGTCCAGATACTGTCCTTGAGGTGGTCCATCGCGTAGAGATGGTCCTTCCAGACACTGTCGTAGATCTGCAAAAGGACGTAGCGTTCGAGGTGGGCCAGTTCGGCACGGAGGAATCCCCGGCCGACCTCCGCCAGCCGCTGTTTGACGCCGTCGTCCGTGAGGTCCTCTTCTCGCAGAGAGGCATTGAATCGCTGGTTGGCCCACTGGACAAGCCCGGCCCGGTCCAGACTGGCGATCTGCCGGTCCAACTCCTCGTCGAGTTTCCCGTCGTGATACCCTTCGCTCAGCGCCAGTAGCTGCGCGTGGATGTCACGGGGCTTGGCGTTCTGCAGATGCTCGGCGGTGAAGCCGGCGTTGTACTTGCGGTTCGCCCAGTTGGCGAGGTCCTCGAAGCCGTACACGTTGGCTCCCGCCTCGCCGGACACCATGCTCATCCCGAACTCGACGGGGTATTCCACCTCCCGGCGCCGATACTTCTCGGCCGTCTGCTCGAGCACCAACTGACGCACCTGGTCCGCGTTGCAGCCCTTCAGTTGCTCCGCGTCGATCTTGATGTCGAACTTCGCCCTCGCCCATTCGACGAACCGGCGCACCGCGAAATCGTCACGAAGGAACTCCAGAAGCGGCGAGCAGTCCTTCTTCTGGACCTGCTCGGCCGCCGCTTCGGTCAGTTGCTCTTCGATCTCCTCGGGCGAGAGGCTCTTGATCTTGCTGACGCTGAGATTCACCTTGAAGGAGCTCATCGCCCACTTCGACAGGCCGCCCGTATCCCACGTGCTCGGGTCCTCGTAGTCCTCCAGGTACTCGCCGAGCGACAGGGAGATATCGTTCTTGACGCTGTCTTTGGCGCGACCCTTGATCAGTTCCTCGATGTCCTTCGGCTCGGCCCCGGCGGCATCGCCGGGCTTGAGGTCCACGTCGAAATTCGTGCGGACCCACTCGGCCATGCAACGAAGCGGATACTCCCGGTCGAACATGGTCTTGGTCTGCTGGGTCACGACCGAGTCGATCATCTCCTCGATCAGCCGCTTGACGCCCTTGCCGCCCAGCAGGTCGCGCCGGCGGGAGTAGAAGATCTTCCGCTGGTAGTCCATCACCTCGTCATATTCGAGGAGGCTCTTTCGAATCTCAAAGTTCCGCTCCTCCACCTTCTTCTGCGCCCGCTCGATGCCCTTGCTGATCCGCTTGTGATAGATGGGCTGGCCTTCCTCCCAGCCGATCCAGGAGAGCGCCTTGACGGTCCACTCGCCCGCGAAGATTCGCATCAGGTCGTCGTCGAAACACAGGAAGAACTGGCTGGAGCCCCGGTCCCCCTGGCGGCCGGCGCGGCCGCGCAATTGGTTGTCGATGCGCCGGGCCTCGTGCCGCTCGGTGCCGAGGATGTGCAGGCCGCCGATCTCGGCGACGCCCGGCCCGAGCTTGATGTCGGTGCCCCGGCCGGCCATGTTCGTCGCGATCGTCACGTTGCCCCGCGTCTTGCCGTCCCGACCCTGGTGCTGCTGGCCGGCCTTGGCGACGATCACCGCCTCACGGGCGTGCTGCTTGGCGTTGAGCACCTCGTGGTCGAGCCCATGCCGCTTCGTCAGGGCGTTCGAGAGCAGCTCGCTCTTCTCGATGCTGATCGTGCCGACGAGCACCGGCCTGCCTTCGGCGCTGATCCGGTTGATCTCCTCGACGATCGCGTCGTACTTCTCGCGCATCGTCTTGTAGATCACGTCGTCCATATCGTCGCGGACGCAGGGCTTGTTCGTCGGGATGACCACGACCTCAAGTTTGTAGATCTTCATGAACTCTTCCGACTCGGTGGCCGCGGTGCCCGTCATGCCGGAGATCTGGTCGTAGAGTTTGAAGAAGTTCTGGAGCGTGATCGTCGCCAGCGTCTGCGTCTCTTCCTTGATCGTGACGCCTTCCTTGGCCTCGACCGCCTGGTGCAGGCCGTCGGACCACTGGCGTCCGTGCATGAGTCGGCCGGTGAACTCGTCCACGATGATGATCTTGTTGTCCATCGCGACGTAGTCCTTCTCCCGCTCGTAGACGACGTGGGCCCGCAGGCTCTGCTCCAGCAGGTGCGGCCACTCCATGTTCGAGCCGGTGAAGAACGACCCGACGCCTGCGATCTCCTGGGCGGCCCCGATCCCTTCGTGCGTCAGATGGGCCGACTTGCGGTCGTACTCGACCTCATAGTACTGCGTCGCCTGCTCCAGTTTCGCCTGGGCGGTCGCGATCTCCTCCTGCGCCTTCTCGATCACCTTCTGGGCCTTCTCGACCCGTGCGTGGTCCTTCTCCTTCTTGCCCTCGGCGACTTCGCCCTGCGCGTTGGCGATCTGACGTTCCGCGGCGTCGATCTGCTTCTTGATCCGGTCGTAACCGCCTTGGAGGCCGATCAACTGCCGGGCGACCTGGTCCGCCTTGCGGTAGCGGGTCACGTCGTCGTGCGCCGGACCCGAGATAATCAGCGGCGTCCTCGCCTCATCGACCAGAATGGAGTCCACCTCGTCGACGATCGCGTATTCCAGATTGCTCTGAACCATCTGGTCGAGCGAGATCTTCATGTTGTCTCGCAGGTAGTCGAAACCGAACTCGTTGTTCGTGCCGTAGGTGACGTCGCAGCGGTACTGGGCCTTGCGCTCCTCGCCCGCCGTGTCCATGTCCGACTGGATCGCACCGACAGTCAGTCCCAGAGCGTTGTAGATCGGACTCATCCACTCGGCGTCCCGCTTGGCCAGGTAGTCGTTCACCGTCACGAGGTGGACGTGCCGGCCGGTCAGGTGCACGAGGTAGACCGCCAGCGTGGCGACGAGGGTCTTGCCCTCGCCGGTCGCCATTTCCGCGATCTTGCCATCGTAAAGGACGTTGCCGCCGATGAGCTGGACGTCAAAGTGACGCATCTCGACGTTCCGCCGGGCGGCCTCGCGGACGGTCGCGAACGCCTCGGGCAGAAGGTCCTGGGCCCGTTTGCCGCCTGCGATGGCGGCCTTGAACTCGGCGGTCTTGGCCTTGAGCGCCTCGTCGCTGAGCTGTTTCATCTGCTCTTCAAAAGCCACGGCCTGGCGGGCTACCGCCATGTACCCCTTCACCAGACGCTCATTCCGCGACCCGAAGACCTTGATGAGAGCCTTACTGAACTTTTCAAACGCCATGCGATCTGCTTTCTGTAACTACCTGTTCGACTGCGCATTCCATGCGAGAACGCTTTGCGGCCAGTATGGCAGAATCGCAAATCAATGTCAAGAAAGCACAGGGCACGTCGGGCTGTGGATTCGTCCGAGGTTATTCCCAATGGTCCCGGGCTGTCATTCCCGCGCAAGCGGGAATCCACTTCTCAGGAACCTTCACATCCCAAGGCTCATGGATTCCTGCGTGCTTGGAGCGGCCTTCGGCCGCAACCCAAGTGCTCGATGGAGGAAAGGACGGATCGATCCGGAATCCGCCGCCCCGACGCCCCAGGTGCGAAGCGCCGCTGTGCGTCGGGGCGGCGCTTCACACCGCGGGCGGCGGGAGTTTGACGCGTTGGGGCCACCAGCAGCAGGGGTGCTTCGCACGCCCCCAAGCGAGCGCTTCGCTCGCGTTCACACCGGAGGCCGCAACGCGAAAAACTCCCCTCGCACGACCGCTTCGGGCGTGCCTGCCATCGATTGGAGTTGACGTTCCGAGCTCTACGTATCGGGCGCGATGCGCCCGTCTTGCCTCAAATGCCTGGCAGAAAAACAAGATGTTGCGCCTTTGCAGTGCAGGCATGACAGAGTCCGGCCAGCACTTTTGCTGCAGACGGGATGGACACCGAACCATATTGTCCTGTCGATTCATCTCGCCGCCTACTGTCCCGCCTGGAGCCAGTGGGAGGCCAGGATGTCGAGGTCCAACCAGTCCACGTTCCCGTCGCCATTGATATCGCCTGCAATGATCGTGTCGCTGACTGGTTCGTCGAAGTAGGATTTGCTCGCCTCGGCGGTCCCGCCGTAGGCGCCCATATTGATCCGCCCACCATTCGGGAACGGTTCATCACCAATGGGACTGTTGGGATCGCCTGCGTCGATACAGGGACTCGTAACGTCATCCTGAACCCAGCTTTCGCTCGCAGGGTCCCATCGTCCCGCTTCGGACTTCAGATGGTAGTCCCCTTCGACAAAGAAGTCGTCGTTCGGGTCATCCAGTGTCCCGTTTGGGTCCCAATACCCTGCATCTGCAAAACATGGATCGGCGTCAAGGTTGCCTCCCCCCCAGGTAACTGTCGCATATGGATCGTAAACCGCCGCTTGACCGCCAGACAGAGTCGTGTATCGAATGATGATCTCCGCGTGAGTGTTACAGATCGCATCGTCGCCATTCTGGATTGTACAATTCGTAACTTCAACAAGGCCATGGAACACTGGTTTGGTACTAGTGGCTGTCGCATCCCGTAGAAACGCCCCCCGAGACGCCCTGTTCTGGGACGCTGAACAGTTCAATAGCTGCGGACTCTCGCGATCCGTCCAAATCGCTCCTCCCTCTTGCGCCCTGTTCCCCGCAAACACATTGCGAGTGAATATCGCTGGAGACGAAGAGCCACTCATCAGAATTGCTCCCCCATAAAGAGCATCGTTAGCCACATATTGGCAGTTTTCACTCTCTAATGCACCACTGTTGACAATGCCTCCTCCACTACCAGAAGCCAGATTACCACGAAACAGGCAATTAGATAGAACGGCTATGCCTTCCAGGTACATACCGCCTCCAGCGTCGGCTGCATTGTGCAACAGTAGACAATCCCGAAGTGTGGCGACAATCTCGGATGCCAAATACAGCCCTCCACCATTCCTCTCGGTCTCGTTGCCCTCCATTCTACAGTTCGAAAGCAACGTGTGCCCCATCGTAGGGATATATATACCTGCCCCCCAACCAACCGTGCCGTTGCCTTCGAGGGCACACTCCTCCAGGGTCAAGTTGCTCCAACTGCAGTAAATGCCCCCCCCCACCGACTCGGCATAGTTGTGCCGGAATTTGCAGTTGCGTATCGTAATTCCCTGTGGCGGCTCCACCCCTGCACCCAGCACGAAGAGACCGCCTCCGCAATGCTCGGGAAGAGACGGAGCCGGAGGACCGCCGGTCATGCGGACAAAAGCGTAGCCCCCAATAATCACAAAGCCGTCCAGTTCGGCACTGATTTCCCCTCCCTTCGTATCGCCTTCATTATAACTCACCACGTGATAGGAGTTGTCCGCTCGCGTGGGTGTATCTCGCATCTGCACCGGGCTGGAGGCCTCTTCATCATTGCCATCCAAGTCCCCGCTGAGAACCGTTTCATAGAGCCCGACATCTCTGGCATTGGGGTCGAACGCCCCCACGCCGGCAAATCCACCCAACAGGGTCAGGCCATCGAACAGGCCAAAAGTGTCCGAGCGAATTCTGCTGCCGGATGGAAAGTACCGGCTCATGTCGGGCCTATAGATCCCCTGGGCCACCCGGACCTCGACGGCCTCGCCGGCCGCTTTGGCGTCCGTCAGGGCGTCCTGGAGGAACCGATAGGCCGTGGTCCAGGATGTGCCGTCGCCCTTCGTCGGCGCATCGTCATCGACGTGGATCACCTTGCCCCAGGCGCTGCCCGCCGTGAGCAGGCAGAGGACCGCCACAAGATCGAATACCGCTGTTTTCGCCTTCATACTCCGCTCCTTTGGATGAATGGATAATGACCGAATGCGACGGACTCGTCGCACAAGACACGTGCGTGTCGGTCGAAGGGGGCGATTATGAAAGGTGCTGCGAAATCTACGTTATGATGACGGCCAAAATATAAAAGGCATCCGGCCCGCCTTCGGCTCTCGTCTTCTATCTTCCGTATTGTACCACCCGGCCGGGCCCAGTAACAAGAGAAAAGCACACCAGGATTCATCTGGGTATACGATAAGACTGTGGCACGGTAGGTGAGAAGGTCGCTGGGGACGCCGTTTGGAGTCCCGCCTTCAGGCGGAAAAGACCAGTCTGAACCGCGTGAACGCGGGACTCCAAACCGTTCACTTGCGGCGCTTCTTCTTGGCCTTGGGCTTGTGGTCTGCTTTGGACCTGCGTTCGGCGCGGGCTTTCTTCTCTCTTCTCTTCAGCTTGGGCGCCTCGCGGCGTTGGCCCAGCGGCTCGACCGGGGCGACATTCAACTGGCGGGCTGGGACGTTGACCGCGATGATGTGGACCCGCATCGGCTGGCCCAGGCGGATCATCTCGCCCGACCGCTCGCCGATCACGCACTGCGTGACCTTGTTGAACCGCCACTCGTCCGGGCCCAGGTCCTCCAGCTTGATGAGGCCCTCGATCCCGTACTTCTGCGACTGGACGAAGACGCCGAAGCCGGTCAGGCCGGTGACGACGCAGCTCATTTCGTCGCCGATGTGCTTGCTGAGCATCTGGAGGATCAGGACACTGGTCAGCTCGCGTTCTGCGTCGTCGGCCCGCTCCTCGGTGAAGGTGATGTGCTGGCCGACCGCGTTCAGGTCCTCGCCGGCGGCCTCCTGCTTGGCGGCGTCGATCCGGCCATCGAGGTAATACTGCAACAGACGGTGGACGAGCAGGTCCGCATACCGCCGGATCGGACTGGTGAAGTGGCAATAGTGAGTCGAGGCCAGGGCGTAGTGCCCGATGCTCGTCGGCGCGTACACGGCCCGCTCCAGGCTCCTGAGCACGATGAGATTCACCGCCAGCGATCGCTCGGAGTCCTTGACATACTCCAGGACACCCTGGATTGCCTGGCGGTCAGGGCTCTTCGCGATGGGGATGCCCATGACTCGCAGCAGCCGGGCCATGTTCTTCATGCTCAGGATGTCCGGCTCGGGGTGAATCCGACGCATGAAGGGGACGTTCTGGCGGTCCAGGATGGAGGCAACCGCGTCGTTGGCCTCAACCATGAACATCTCGATGATCGTGTGCGGATAGCTGTTCTCCTTGGGCTCGGCATCGACCACACGTCCGGCGTCGTCGAAGATCAACTCCGGCTCGGGCAGGTCGAGATGGATCATGCCGTGTCCGGTCCGGCGGGCCTCGATTCGCCGGCTCAACGCATCCATATTCCGAAGCAGCTCGATAACCTGCCGTTTGGCTCCCTTGGTGTGACCCTTCAGGATGCCGTCGGCCTCCAGGTAGGTCAGCCGGGCGGTCGAGCGGATGGTGCTGTTGGCGTATCGCCGGGATAGGATATTGCCCTTCTCGTCGTAGGTGATGTAGACACTCTTCGTGAAGCGTTTCTGGTCGGGCTGGAGGCTGCAAATCCCGTTGCTGAGGACCTCGGGCAGCATGGGAATGGTTTTGCCGGGCAGATAGATGCTGTTGCCCCGCTCGCGGGCCTCCTCGTCGAGGGGGGAGCCCTTTGCTATGAAATGACTCACGTCGGCGATGTGGACACCCAGGACCCAGTTGCCCTGTGGGTCCGTTTCGAGGCTGATCGCGTCGTCGAAATCCTTCGCATCCGGCGGGTCAATGGTGACAACCACCTTGTCGGTGATGTCCTCTCGCCCCCCCGCCGGCTCGGGATCGAAGCTCGTCGCTGCGGACCTCGCCTGCTCCAGGCAGTCGGCTTCGAACTCGCTCGGCAGGTGGAACTGGTGCATGATCGACGCGATTTCCGCGTCGTACTGCCCGGCCCGGCCGAGCACCTCGACGATCACGCCGCGAGCCAGATACCGCTCGCTCGGGTAGGACAGGATTTCGACAACCACCTTGTCCTTCTCGCGAGCGTTCTTGGCGGTGATGTCCTCCACGACGATCGGCTCGACGAACCGGCTGCCGTCCGGCTGGACGATCCATGACTCCGGATGGCGAACGAGGGTTCCGACGAACCGGTTGTTCGCGCGTTCGAGGACCTTCAGAACCTCGCCCGTGTAGCGGACCTCGGGGCCACGTTTGCCCTTGCGATTGACCTTGGCCAGGACGGTGTCGCCATTCATGGCGTCGGCGGTGGCGTCGGGCGGGATGAACAGGTCGCCGTGGGCGTTGGGCTCCAGCGGACAAACGAAGCCAAATCCCTTGGCGTTGGCCCGGAAGGTCCCGACCACCTGGGCAGCCATCGCGGGCAGGGTGACCGTGTTCCCCGAGCCGAGGACGACACGGCCTGCTCGGCGCAGATCTTCGAATGCGGTCTGGAATTCGGTGTAGGCGTCTTCGGCGACCCCCAGCGCCCTGGCCAACTGGGCGAGCTTGAGCGGCTGGTACTCCTGACGTTTGAGGAACTTCAGGATTCGGTCTTTGTAGATCTGAGGCATCCGTGCTCTCCTGTGACATGGCGGAAACTCGGAACACAAAAAAAACAGCACCCCGTCAGACTCGTGTCGACCGGGTGCTGTGGCCTTGCGTCATTGCCGCCATAGTCGTACGGCAGAAAGAGAGTGACCCGAGAAAGCTCCAGGTCAGGTCTTCTGCTTTGCCTTCAAGGCATTGAGCTTCCTGGCCAGACGGGACTTCTTTCTCGCGGCAGTCTTCTTGTGCATCGTGCTCGTGGACGCCACCTTGTCCAGCTTCTTCGTGATCTCCTTGAACTGCTCCTGGGCGGTCGTCACGTTGCCCTCATCGAGCGTAGTCTCAAAACGCTTGATCTGGCTCTTCACCTGGCTCTTGCGGGAACGATTCAGCGTCCGCTTTTTCGCACTCTGCCTGACTCTCTTCTTTGCCGATAACGAATGTGCCACTTTGGTCTCCTGTACAGCGATATTTCAAACACTATTCACCGAGAGGTTGGTTCCTACGTTGCCTCGGGCGTCTGCCCGGCAGGGCCGGCCTTGTCCGACCCGGCCCGCAGCCTGTCGACTCTCGCGCCGACGTCCTTGTACGAGAAATCGAGCTGGGCGATCCGGCGATAGACATCCAGCGCCTTTTCGTTCTCACCCTGCTCTTCGTACGCACGCGCGAGATTATACCGCAACTCCTTGGCGACTGCATCATCTTTTATTTCATACGCCTCGATGGCGTGGGTAAACACATCGATCGCATCAGCATACCAGCCCTTCATCAGGAAGCAATACCCCACCTTGTCCATCGACGAGATCTTGCGTCGCGGGTCCTTCTGGGCATCCTGAAAGAGGGGAATCGCTTCATTGTACCGCTGGTTCTGCATCAGCCGCAACGCGTATTCGTACTTGTGGGCCGGGTCCGTCGGGTAGTTCTCGACACACAGACGGTAATGCGTCATCTCCGTGTCGTTCAGCGTGGCCGTCAGGTCCGCCATCCGCTCTTTGGACTCGGTATCCTGCGGCTTGGCTTCAAGCCGCCTGCGAGCCTCGCGCATCTTGCGGCGGAGTTGCCGAATCCTGAGCAGGCCGGCCCGCTCCTTGAAGCTGAACTCATGGTAGCGGACATAGGCATCCTCAAGCAACTGGATCGCCTCATTCTCCGATTGATCGGCTTCCAGGTCCGCCAGGGCCTCCGCCAGAGTGAAGATGTTTTTGGGTTGGTCCGGTTCATGGGCATACGCCTTGCGGGCATCCTCCACAGCCGAGATGCGGTAGTCCTCCGTCTTGAGGATCCGATCCTGTGCGTACATCTTCGCCTGCGTCTCCTGGTCCTTGATGGACTGGCGAAAATCGCCGTTGCCCGTGTAGTTTCCTTTCGCCATCGTCAGCTCGGCCGAAAGGTTCTTGTACTCGTCCGCCAGTTCCTTGCTCTCCGGCTTGAGCCGATAGGCCCGTTGGCAGGCCGCTACCGCTTTGTCGTATTGTCCCAACGCCTTGTAGGAATCCTTCAGGAGTATATACGTCTGCAGAGAGGGTTTCTCGATGGCGTTGTTCGTTTGGAAGATCAGGTTGGCGATCCAGTGAGCGGTCCTTGTGTATCCGCCTTCCACCGCGGCCTTGAGCATCGCCTCGGCATAGGCGAGGTTGTCCGGGTCTTTGACGAACAGGTATTCGGCGTTGAGCATCTGCTCCAGGGGGGTCTTGCCCCGCATCCGCTTGACCTTCTCCATCATGGAGGGCTTCTTGCCGCCCTTGCCGCGTCTCTGGAACCCCAGCTCGCACAACGGCAGGTGGCCCTCTTCCAGGGCATCGGGAGCGCGGGTCAGGCCGTTGAGGTACATGTCGATGGCATAGTCATACTGCTTGCCCTCGGCGGCCTTGCGGGCATTCGCGAAAAACGCTTTGGCGTCCGCCATCTGCTGTTCATTCGCGGTCTGCGCCATGGCCGCCTCGTGCCGTGCGGCGGCGTCTCCCTCGCTTTCGACCTCCTTCTCATCGCTTCTCACCCGCTTGCGATGCGGCACAGGCGTGCTCTCGTCGCCGAGGGCCCTGGCTCCCCTGGAGCCGGAGGCGACCCTGGCTCGCAACTGCTTCAAGGTGTGCGTCAGCTCCTTGTCGTGCGGATTCAGGCGGACCGCCCGCTGGCAGGCAGCGGCGGCCCGCTGGATTTGACCGATGGCGGCGTAGGCATCTCGCAGGACGATGTACAAGCCGACCGACGGCTTGGCCGCATTGTTGTTCGCCAGGAAAACCAAATCGGCGATCCACTTGGCCGCCTCGCGATACCCCCCTGCGACCGCCGCTTCGAGCAGGGCTTCCCCATACGCCAAGTGGTCCGGGTCCATGGCGAGCAGGTACTCGGCGTTGAGCATCTTCTCCAGGGGCGTGCCGCCCGAAGCGAACCGACGGTTCACTTCCTCGGGCGAGGGCTTGGCTCCTCCTCGCTCCTGCCTCTGGAGCGACAGGACACGAAGCTCAATGTGACCTTCCGCTACGTCGTCCGGCACAAGCCGAAGGCCATCCAGGTAGGCCTCGATGGCGCCGTCGAAGTCGCCCGCTTCGGACCTCTGGCGGGCCCGTTCGAAGTGGCCCTTGGCTTGCGATTGTACGTGTGCATCCGGATCAGCCATAATATCGCTAAGTGATTGCCCTTCCAAATGATGTATCTGTCGCTATGGTAGCTATCGGCACGAATTTGTCAATGAATAAATGCTTGTACGCCTCCCAAGGGCGCGTTATAAGGACTCCGGATCAGCCGCAACGCCACGCAGGCCCGGCTGAGTTTCCAGGTTATGGTCAGGGTTCTGGAGAAGTTTTCATGAGGACAGCCCTCGAACAATACGATCCGCAGATCTATGAGTTGATACGACAGGAGGAGGCCCGACAGAGCGGGTCCATCCGCCTGATTCCATCGGAGAATTACGTTTCCCAGGCCGTGATGGCAGCCACGTCGAGCTGCCTGACGAACAAATACGCCGAAGGCTACCCTGGCAAGCGATACTATGAAGGTCAGCAGGTCACCGACCTGATCGAGACGATCGCCCGGGAGCGAGCCAAGAAGATCTTCAAAGCCGACCACGCGAATGTCCAGCCCTATTCGGGGTCCGTAGCGAACTTGGCCGCCTACGCCGCCCTGATTCAGCCCCACGACACGATCATGGGCATGTCGCTCGTCCACGGCGGGCACCTCACCCACGGCTGGAAGGTCTCGATGACCAGCAAGATCTTCAATTCGATCTCCTATGAGATCAACACGCAAACCGGCCGGATCGACTACGACCTGATCCGGGACATGGCCAAGAAGCACAAACCCAGGATCATCATCTCCGGAGCCACGGCCTATCCGCGTATGATCGATTTCGAGGCCTTCGGCCAGATCGCCAAGGAGGTTGGGGCATACCTCGTCAGCGACATCGCCCACATCGCCGGCCTGGTGGTCGCGGGCATCCACCAGAGCCCTGTGCCGTATGCCGACATCGTCTCGACAACGACCCATAAAACACTTCGCGGTCCCCGTGGCGGCATGCTCTTGTGCAAAGCCGAGCACGCCGACAAGGTGGACAAGGCGGTCTTCCCCGGCCTGCAAGGCGGGCCGCATATGCACACAATTACGGCGATCGCCGTGGCGCTGGCCGAGGCGGATACCCCGGAGTTCGTGGCCTACGCCAGGCAGATCGTCGCCAACGCCAAGGCCATGGCCGAGAGACTGATGGAGCACGGCTTCAACCTCGTTTCCGGCGGGACCGATAACCATCTGATGCTGATCGACCTGCGGAACAAGGGCTTCCCCGGCAAGAAGTTCGCCAAGGCCTTGGATCGCGCCAGAATCGTGACGAACTACAACACGATCCCGGGCGACCCGGCGCCGCCATTCAACCCGAGCGGTCTGCGGCTGGGAACTCCGGCCATCACCACTCGCGGCATGAAGGAGTCCGAGGCCCGTCAGATCGCCGATTTCATCCATCGCGTCGCCGAGAACATCGACAAGGAATCCGTGATCGAAGAGGTCGGCAAAGAGGTCCTGCTGTTGTGCTCGCAGTTCCCTGTGCCGGAGCACTTCATCATCCCGAGCAAGAACGGCGTCCGATAGTAATCGACGGCCCGCCCGCGGCCGGTCATCGCCAGGGGAGCGGCATCGAGCACGATGGAAGAACAGACAGCCCAGCGAAGCGATATGGGGTCGGAACGCTTGACGACAGCCATTCTCGGCCTGAACGAGACGGGCCGGTGCATGCTCCATGCGGCGTTGGCAACCGGCCTGTTTCAGGTCAAGGCCGTGGCGGACCAGGACCAGCAGAAGGCGGAAAGAGCCGCTGCCGAGCATGGGTGCGAGGCCTATACCGATTATCGCCAGTTGGTCGTCCAGAACCAACTCGATTGCCTCCTGGTCGCCGCCGAGACACACACCTGCGACGAGCAGATCAAAGCTGCCCTTCGAAGGAAGTTCAACGTCCTCAAGGCGGCGCCGCCCGCGAGGACTTTCGGGGAAACCCTCGAGTACGCACAGTTGGCCCAGAGCGAGAATGTGCAGTTTGCCGTTGCGAATCCCGGGCGGTTCAAGGCCGCCTACATCACGGCAGAAGACGTGATCTCGCAGGGCCGGCTCGGGAGCATCTTCCTGGCCGCGGGTTCCTGCACGTTCAGCAGCGAGGACCGCCCTTCCTGGCAGATCGATCCCCAGGTGGCAGGCGGAGGCGTCCTGCTGCACGACTGCTACCAGGTTCTGGACCAGATTCTCTGGAGCTTTCCGCTGCCCGAGCAGGTCTATGCCCTCAAGACGAACCACGCGCCGGACAAGCAGCAGCGACTGTGCCTGACGGAAGACACCGCCGTCGTCTCGATGCGGTTCAGCGACGCCTTCATGGGCAGCCTCGTGGCCACCCGCAACAATGGGATTGGGGCCTCGCGCGCCGTCGTCGAAATTCACGGCAAGGAGGGAAGACTTGTCATTACGGATACACAGGTCACCCTCACGGCGTGCCGCGGCGAGAACAGCCAGACCTGGCAATACCAGGAGGACGAGCAGGTCCTCATGGAGCGGCTGCTGGAGAGCTTCGCGCGGAGTCTGCGCACCCCGGAGGAACACACGTTCCCGGGAAGCGGCGCCGCGAGTCTGAGAACCATGGCCGTGCTGGAGTCGGCCTACCTGTCGGCAAGGACCGGTTTTCCAGAAGAGCCGGCGCGCGTCCTGCAGATGGCGGGTCCCCTGATTTCCGCGGCGGCAACTGTTTGACGCCATACCCAGCCGGTGGTATCGTACTCCCTGTCGACGCCCGGCAGAACAGAGGCCCCAGTGGAACGGGCGGCGCGACACGACGTCAATGAATCGCTCACTCACTTATGGGAGGTCTGATTTATGAAGAATGTGGTCTATGCCGGAATCATCGGCGTCTGTATTCTCGTAGCGGTGATTGTCTTCATGAGGACGCGAGGCGGTCCCTCGGGCATGGATACCATCGCCGATACCGAGATGACGTGGGTGAAGTGCCTCCAGTGCGGGCAAGGCTATGAAATGCCTTTGAAGCAATACTACGCAGAAGTTGCGGAGAAGACCAAGGCCAGTACATCGAGCGTGCCGGGTTCCCGTCCGGCGACGTGCAAGATGTGCGGCAAGGACGGCATCTTCCGAGGGTACAAATGCCAGAAATGCGGCGAGATCTTCCGCGCTGGCTCCGTTGCCAACGACCTGGAGGATCGATGCCCCAAGTGCAAGTTCAGTGCGCTGGAAGCCCGAGCGGCGGCCAACAGGGCCAAGGCGGGACAGGGAGAATGAGACCGCCGGACGGCATTCGCCTGATTTGAGACCCCTGAGAAACCCGGCATCGAGGGTCTGAGCCCGCGTTCATTTTGTCCCCCACGTCTCCTGGATCTGCGTGTTGACAGGGTTCTTCGACCGGTTCAACGGAGTCAGGACGCTCTGGGCGTACTCGTCTCGGCCCGTCTTCAGACCGTTCACGTCGCTGTACCGGCGGGCGATCTTCTCCTCCAGATAGGCAATTCGGCTTTCCGGATTCGGGTGCGTCGAGAAGAACTCGACGGGCCGGATCGTCTGAAGATCCTGCAGGATCTTCATCGTTTCGACCATCCCGTTCGGGTCATAGCCGGCCTGGGTCATATAGGAAAGCCCGGTCAAGTCGGCATCTTTCTCGTCCTCCCGACTGTACTGCAAGGATAGCACGGCTGCAACGAACCCGGCCCCACCGGCCGCTGAGCGTGAATCGGAGCCAACTTGCACCGCAGCCACGAGGGCCGCCATCCCGATTTGCCGACTGATAGCCGCCATCGTATCCCTGGCGACGACGTGACTCGTCTCGTGAGCCAGTACGGCAGCCAACTGGCCCTCCGTCTTCAACTCCGTCAAGAGCCCTCTGGTGATGTAGACATAGCCGCCGGGTAGGGCCAGCGCATTGGTCATCTTGTCGTCCACGACAATGAAGTAATAGGAGAGATCCGGCCGGTGACAGACCCTGGCAATCCGCTGGCCGATCTGGTTGACGTAGTTCTGCAGGTTCTCATCCGGGATCCGCCCGCCAAGCGCTTTCTCGATGGACGGCGCATATTTGCGGCCGAGGGCGACATCCTTCTCGGGTGAGAAGAGCATCATCTCCTCCTCGCCGGTGGCGGGGTTGACTGCGCACCCCGACAGCAGCGTCAGCATCAAACCCAGATAGACGACGCCCGAAGCTGTTCCTTTTGTCACGACACATGTACTCCGAACTGACGGATTTTGCTTGAAAGTCCAACGCGCGATCATTATAGTTGCCGCTTTGCCCTGATGGTAGAGAAAAGGATGGTCCAATCCGAGTCCTGCGAAGGCTGCAGTCAGGCCCACGACTGCAAGAAGGTTTACGAGCATCTCGGCTGTACGGAAGGTCCGCCGATAACGCGCATGGTGTTCGTTGCCTTTCTGTTGCCTCTCCTGGTCTTCATAGCGGCACTCGGGGGATTCGGATGGCTCCTGCGGGGCGCCGTCGCAGGTCCGTACCGGACGCCGCTGGCGCTGGTCCTGGCCTTGGCCGCCACGACGGGACTGATGCTGGTCGTGCGTATCGTGGCCCGGCCTCATCGAGAGAAGTGATTTCCGGAACTGTTGGTATGACCACAACAACGCAAGACAGGGGTCCCCAAACGCAGAATAACGCGTTTGGGAGCCCGAGCCGCTCTTTCGCCGGAGGAGTGCATCCGCCGGAGGGCAAACATCTCACCGAGGATCGGGGAATCGAACCCGGGCCCCTGGCGAAAGAGCTTGCCATACTCCTGAGCCAGCATATCGGGGCCCCGGCCCAGGCAACCGTCAAGAAAGGCGATGTCGTCGCCGCAGGCCAGCAGATCGGCGAGTGCAAGGCGTTCGTCTGTGCGCCGGTGCACGCACCGACCGCCGGCAAGGTCAAGGACGTGTCTTTGCTGCCGCACGCGGTCCTCGGTCGCACCCTGGGCGTGATCCTCGACGCGGAATCGGCAGGCCAGCCAACGAAGCCCGCGTTCCAGCGGCCGGAGGGCTTCGACCCGAGCGCGTACACCTCGGAACAGATTTGCGGTGCGGTGCGCGACGCAGGGATCGTCGGCATGGGCGGCGCGGGTTTTCCGACCAGCGTCAAGATCCAGCCCGACACGAAGACGCCCAAGGAAACCCTGATCGTCAACGGCTGCGAGTGCGAGCCCTACATCACCTGCGATTACCGCGTCCTGCTCGAATGGACCGAGCAGGTCATCACCGGCGTGCAACTCGTCGCAAGGGCCTGCGGCGCCAAGGACATCTTCATCGCCATCGAGGACAACAAGCCCAAAGCCATCGAACAAATGGCCACGACGCTC
>JBDKRX010000007.1:0-24424 GCA_039683175.1 Phycisphaerales bacterium | reverse complement strand
AGCCGCCCTGAAGCTTCGTGATGCGGACATCACAAAGTTGGCTGCATGAAAATGCTTGCCAAGAAAACAAGATGTGAAGACTTTGCTATGTGGGGGGATGCGTGTCTGTCTCAGCAGGGACGATGCGCCGTGTCGGGATCTCCAGGGGAAAATCGAAGACTTCGAACCGGCCTTCTGCATCCGTCTCGGTGTTGGCGACTGTATAAGAGCACCCACCTACGCGTACCGCGCCTGTGATTGCCACGTCGGCGACCGGAACGCCCTGGACACCTTTCACGACTCCCGCGACGTAGATCGTCCGCGCCAGGCGAATGGTCAGATTCGAGGTAGCCGCGTCTGGAGAGTCTTCGCTGTCTTCTGCCCACCGCAGGCTTAGATCTGTATTGAAATCGGAGTTACGTGCAGCAGTGCCATAGCCGGGAGCCATGGCGTCGATGGCAGCTTTGCCCTTGCCGTCGACGTCAGGGATCAGCATTTCGAACCAGCCGTCAGAGTCGGTCCGCGTTTCGTAGATTTCGGGTTTCGTTTCATCCTCCAGGCCGACGTATACTGTGGCGACCAGGGCGTTCTGTTGGGGGACTCCTGAGATGGTGACGCGGACACGAGCGCCCCCGATGGGCCGGCGTGTCTCACCCGCCAGGACTCGACCGGCCACTCTCCTCTGAGACGCATTCGGCTCGGGACCTTGTCTGGGTGGTTCCCCAGGCGGGTCCGACACGATCACAGAGGCAAATCGGCTGCGTAATGTCTCCCGGCTGAAGATACCCGTCGGAAACGTGGGTTCTGTGTCGAGGAGAACCGTATAGATGCGGTCGGGCACGGCTGTCTTCTCTTGTTCATCTGACACGTAGTACTCCCTGATTCGCCGAGGATACCACTGTCCGCCGGGCGTTTGCCCGCACTCTGTCACCTCCTGGCCGTGTTCCCACCACCGCTCCTGGTGAAGCTGTCGCTCGTGCCATCGCTGACACATGTAGTCCCTGGCGGAGTTGAGGTAGAGGCGTGTAGTGAAGAGCCATTCTTCCCCGGGGACAAAGGTCTCCTTCCCCTGCATTTCAACGCAGATCAGATTGTTATCCAAGGCATAGCGGTCGTCCGAAACGAGCCGCCGGGTTTGCACGAGATAGCTGGCCACGGGCCAGCCAATGCCCTGAAGGGTAGGGCTGTCCAAGTCCTCGTTGTTCAGCGAATTCGCAGGAGAGTTTGTGTACTCGTCCTCTGTGAAACGGTCGAACCCGTCGTGCGACAACACATATCCTTGTGTTCCTTCTTCTACGCTGACGAACTCCGGCATTTGCCCCTCAGCCCAGGCGAGCATGGAAGTGATGGTGCCACCCGCGTCGGCTCTTGCCCGAGCGGCGATTTCCGAAGCATCATTCATGCTGTCGATTGGGCCGACCCGCCAGAGACCGGCAAAGCGGTAATTGGCTCTGTTGAGTCGCGGCCCGTCCTGCCAGGTGACGACCAATCCCCAGTCATCTGTGACGAGCAGGAGATATCTACTGGGTGCGGCCTTCTGGGCGGCTTCGTACTTGGCGAGCACGTCGTTCAATTCCTGCTCGGCGTCCGTTGCCTTTGCGGTCAGCACGAACGCCGTCGGGACCGCCAGCAGGGCGACAAGAACGACGAGCATCGCGACGACCAGACTGGGACGCCTGTAGAATCTCCTGCCCGGCGTGAGCAGCGTCCTGATCCTCTCCTCGATGTGCTTCAACGGACTCGCGACAGCCAGCGAGGGGGCGGGACAAGCCGATTCCTTCGCGCGGGCGAGCGCCTCGACGATTGCGGTGCTGTAGTCCTTCGGAGTCGTGCCTGTGCGTGCGATCACCATCTCGTCGCAGCACTTCTCTCGTTCACGCCGGATCATGCGATTTGCCCACCAGACGAAGGGGTGGAACCAGAACAGGCCTTGGGCGATTACCTGGATCGCGTTGACTGCGGCGTCGAAGCGAAGGACATGGCTCAGCTCGTGTGCGAGGATGTCCCGTCGATGAACGGGGTTCTCGATGGTGAGGAACCCCGGCGGGACGTAGATGCTCCCGCGAAGCAGGCCCCACACGAAGGGTTGTCCTACACCCTCCATGATCCAGATTCTCGGCAAGCGATGAACGCCGTAAGGACCGAGGAGGTTTGCGGCGTCTGCCCTCGCATCTGCAGGAAGGGGCTTTCGGGTTCTGCGCAGCCGGTAGTGGCCTCGCAACGCCCGAAGCAGGTTCATCATGAGGTAGACGCCTGCGCCGACGATCCAGAACATCCCCAGCCAGGCAGACGTCGACCACTGGCGCGACGGCGCCTGTGGGATGGGCGGTACAAAGGCAGGCTCCTCCATCACTTGCATGGGTGTCGTGTCATACGAGTCATGCGAGACTGGGTTCGACGGCGCAGAAGGCTCTGGCGTCAACGCCGGGAGTGACGCCGCGACCATTGTCTCAGCAGACGCGTCCGGCGAAGGCAGGACCTGCAGCGGCACCACGTGCAGCGGCGGCACGAGGCACTTGGCCACGACGATCAGCCAGAGGAGATAGCGGACGTGCGCGCTGCGGCGCCGCAACGCGAACGTCGCTGCTGCTACGGTCGCCGTCAGCATCGCGATCTGCCAGCTTTGGGCAGCCAGGTATCGCGTCAGCTCGATCGAGAACGCGTCCATCGTGAGCACCTCCGTCATCAACGCTCGCCTACGATTTGTCGATCAGTCTCCTCAACTCCTCGACGTCGTCTTCACCGATCCGGCCGTCCTCGGCCAGGAATTGCATCAGGGGACGCGGATCGCCGCCGAAGAGACGGTCCAAAAAATCCAGGACGGTCCGCCTGACGACTGCCTCTCGCTGGACCGAAGGGCAGAAGACGTGGGCCTTGCCCTCGGCCTTGTGGGTTAGGTAGCCCTTGTCCTCCAGTCGTCGCAGGAGGGTCTGGACCGTCTTGTAGGCTACCTTGCGACTGGCCGGCAGCGCGTCATGGACCTGCTGCACGGTCGCTTCGCCCAGTTGCCAGACCAATCGAAGGATCTCCGTTTCCGCCGGACTCATCGCTCGTAGTTGTCCCTTGCCCATAGCCAACTCCTCTGACAGTTGTCAGATATGATATCCTACACATGTAAGACATGTCAAGGGGAAAAGCCGGCTGTTCTCGGAATTCCTTGTGCGGTACGGGGTGACTTGAGAGAGTGGGACTTGCCGGTCGCGCGGGACCGGAGTACACTGAAAGTGACAAGGCAGGCTTCTTGCGAGGGACAATGCTATGAAGGGTATCTGGAAACGCGTTATCTGGAAACGGAACGGTGTCAGGTACATTTTGGCGGGGCCTTCTTCCTGGTCGCGGAACGTTTGGGAGAGCAGCGTGACTGTCGGCACGGCGGATTCCTTCTCGCGTTGCCTCAGGTCGTCGCAGATCGCGTCCAGGTTGTAGTTGAACTGTTTTGCATGCGCGTCACGCGCCTGGCGGGTTTCTTCGATAATCAGGTCCTTCATGACAGTTCTTCGAATGACTCGTCGGGCGAGCAGCCCAATGGTATTTCGCCCGCGTTTACAGAAGCTTCAAGAGCTATTGCAGGGGCATGGTGTCGGTGGGGCAAGGGGATCGTTCTCCATCCGAAGGCTGCGACGTGGACACGCCCAGGGCGGGCATGCGAAAGACATTTCTCGCTTTGGGCCAATGGCATGGAGCGGTGACCCGTGCCCCGTGACTCGTGATCCGGGCCACCGACCACGGGGCACCAGCCACCCGTGCGAAGCACGCCTGTCATGCCGCCAGCGAAAGGCGCAAAATGCCAGGTCGGGTTCCCAGACGCGGTTTTTCGCGTTTGGGGTCCCGGTCCGGGGACGGCGTCGGCGGTTGTGGGACGCTGTTTGACCAGGAGACTGGGTACAGGCTGGGTGAAGCAGAAATCCGCCGGATTTGTCGGAATTTCATTTGACGCCGAAGAAGGGGCTCTGTAAGATAGTTGAAGAACTGAATACTGAACCGCAGGCAGTCGGCAAATGGTTGTCGCAAACCAGTCATCGAGGAGGCTTCTCATGTCCCGCGAGCCGCGATTCCTCACCGGCATAGGAAATGCACCACAGAGGCAAAGAGATCACCGAGTCGGTTCAGCCTTGGTTGATGAGCTGGCCCTTGCCCGTCTTCTCAGTGCTCTCCGCCTTCCGAACCTTGGGTGGCCTCGATTGGCTTCGTTTCCCCAACCGCCTGCGCGTCGGAAATCCACCGCAACTGCCGCTCCCCGCAGCAGTTATGACTTCCCCGACCCACCGGCAATTGGCTTCGTTTGGCAGAATGGCTCGCCGCGGCGGCATGGAGGGGCGCGTCGGAGTGCGGCCGCGTGTGCAAAACGAAGCCAATCGTGGGGACACGGGTCGGAGGCGGGGGCTGCGATGGAAAACGAAGCCAATTTGGGGGGCGGAGGGTCATGAAGATAACGTCTTGCGGCGTCACTGCGAACCTGGGTGCGTTTCTTTGGCTAATGAGGGCCCGGCGTGGTAAGATGGTCGGTTACGGGGGCGGTCCCCGCCCGTTTGGGGTTTCTTGATTGGGGCAGATGCATGTCAGGCAACTTGGATCGTCGCGAGTTTCTGAAGAGTTCCCTGGCGGGGTCTGCAGCGGCGCTGGCGGGGCTTAGCTTTGAGGAGCAGGCACTTCTGGGGGCAGCCACGGACGGCGCCAAGACTGTGCGGGATACGGGTGTGCAGGGACTGCCGGCGGGGAAGATCGGCGATGTGACGATCAGCCGGCTCATCTGCGGCGGCAACCTGATCGGCGGATGGGCGCACAGCCGGGACTTGATCTACGTCTCCTCGCTACTGAAGCAGTACTTCACCGACGACAAGATTTGCGAGACGCTCGAAATCTGCGAGGAAAACGGCGTCAATACGATCATTTCGGGCACGGTCTCGGTCGGCGTGCTGAAGAAGTACTGGGACCAGCGGGGCGGCAAGATCCAGTGGCTCGCCCAGTGCATCCCCAGCGCCGACGACCTGGAGACGGACGCGAAGAAGGCCATCGACAGCGGGGCGACGGGGGCTTTCTTGATCGGCAACCAGGCTGATGACTGGGCGCGGTCGGGGAAGGTAGACCTGGTCGGCAAGTTCCTCGACTTCGTCAAGCGCAACGGCGTGATTACCGGTGTCGGCGGGCACAACCTCGGCACGCCCATGGCCTGCGAGGCTGCCAAGCTGCCCGCGGATTTCTATATGAAGACGCACCATGCCACGAACTACTGGTCCACCCGCCAGCCTGACCAGCAGAAGGACCCGATTGACAATTACGCCATCGACAACTACTGGGACATGGATCCCGACAAGACCGCGGAGTTCATGCGGACGGTCGAGAAGCCCTGGATCGCGTACAAGGTCCTGGCGGCCGGGGCGATCCATCCTCGGGACGGCTTCAAGCACGCATTCGAGAACGGCGCGGACTTCGCGTGCGTGGGGATGTTCGATTTCCAGGTCCGCGAGGACGTGATTATCGCCAAGAGCGTCCTGACCAGCGACTTGAAAAGGCTGCGGCCCTGGCGGGCGTAGACGCGTATGCAGAAAGACTATCCCAAGACGAATGCAATTCGCTGTCTGCTCGATCACGGGATCGAGTTCGAACCCCGTTTCTACAAGTACGAGGAGCACGGCGGCACCCGCGTTTCTTCGAGAGAACTGGGTGTCGATGAGCACACAGTCATCAAGACCTTGGTCATGGAGACCGACGCGGGCGAGCCGCTGATCGTGCTCATGCACGGGGACAACGAGGTCTCGACGAGAGGGCTGGCTCGCATCCTGGGCGTCAAGTCGGTCAATCCGTGCGATCCGAAGGTGGCCAACCGTCACAGCGGCTACATGGTCGGCGGAACCAGTCCCTTTGGCACGAAGCGCCGTATGCCGATCTACTGTGAAGCGAGCATCCTGGAACTGGACAAGATCTACATCAACGGCGGCGCCCGGGGCTTGCTGGTCCGGATCGATCCTCGCGATCTGCACAAAGCCCTGGAAATCACACCGGTACACGTGGCCATTCCGGGCTGATATGTCCAGAGATTACTCGTCACTTCGCCTGGGAAATCACGTCATGCCACTGCCTTTCGAGCGAGTCGAGGGGTTGCCCGTAGATTCGAGCGAGGCTTTGGATGTTCTCCTCTCGCATCGTCTTCTGGTCTGAGTTCCTGAGAGTCCTGTACGCCTGGAGGAACTTGTCCTTGCTGTGGGTTTCGATCAGGAACTGGACGAACGAGCCTGCCTCGGGATAGGCTATGGGCGGGCGGCTCTTTGCCGAGCCGATCTCCGTGTAGCCGAGCAGTTCTGTCAGAGGTATCCATTTGCCCTTGTCCTTCAATTCCTTCGCACGCCGATGGATTGTCGCTTTGCCTCCGCCGAGGTTCTCGAGTGCGGGGGCGCCGAGCTTCTCGGACATGTAGGTGGCGAAGCCCTCGTTGAACAGGGCCGGCGGGTTGCCCAGGGGACCCGTGAGAATGTGTGTCGTCTCGTGGTAGGGATCCAGCCGCTCCTTCTCGTTGTAGATCTCGACGATGGTGTTGCCATAGGCCCAGCCGGCGCCCTGATGGCCGGTCGCCCATTGCTTGGACCGTCCGTCCTCGAAGAGCACCAGGCGGATGCGAACGTCGGAGTCCCCGCCCAGAAGGTGGCAGATCTCGTCGAACCCTCTGTCCTTGTCGTGGGCGATCTCATCGATCTCCCGTGCGGCGGTGGAGTCCCTGGGGTAGTAGATGTCAAAATGAGCCGTGCCGCGTTTCTCCATTTTAGGCAGCACGTATTCCTCCCATTGGGCCTGGCGCGTCCAGCCGTCAACGTATCCGGCGACCCAGTCGATTTTCCACAAGCCCTCTTCCTGCACGAGATCGATCGTCCATTTCTGCTGCTCGTACGCTCCGGCCACGACGAGCACGTCGTCCCGGACGGCCACGGATTCTGGCTTCAACTCCAGGAACTCCTCGCGGAGCCAACAAACCCGGTTGGGCCCCTGGGTCGGCTCCATGCACTCCTTGAACATGCCGAATCGTCGGAAGAACCCCGCGTCCCGGTAGTCCTTCGAGAAGAGTCTCCAGGCATCTTCGTACTGCTTTTGATTCACATGACGCTGAATCGTCGCGAGAACATCGCGGGCGGCGCGGGCCTGGTCCTGACTTGCCGCAGGCAGGGGATCGTCAGTCGCCTCGCGATACGGCAGGTCGCGGGTGAAGTACTTGTGCCGTCCGAACCCCTGGTCCCAGGGTTTGCTGTCGAACCATTTCTCGGCGTCAAAACCGGCGGCAGGCCCTGGATTGAAGAACTCCAACTCGACGTGGGCTTCCTTCACGGTCGGGTCCTTCCATGTGAAAGCGCAACGGGTCCACCGGAATCGGCCCGCTGGAATCGTGTCGAGGAACGTGGTCCCCCAGCCGCCGGCCCCCGGCGAACGCGCCTGGACGGATACACCGAAGACCTGATCCTGCTCGGTGGGGTTTTGAACCTGGACCCGCAGGACATTCTTGCCCTTCTGAACGACATCAAACTGGACGTCCAGCACCTTCACATTGTCGCCTGTCTGCGGGATTGGAAGGGATTCTTGTGCAACTTGACGCTCGCTGTAGGTCACGTCGTGCCGACCGAGTTTTTCCCCCGTATATGTGTGCTGTTCAAACCAGTTGTTGATATCCAAAGCATCCGGCGATGGAGGATTGCAGAACCGCAGGCGGATCAGAGAAGCGTTGGCGAGCGAGCCGGCGATCTCGAAGTCAAACTGCATCGATTCGGTCTGGCCGGCTTCCAAGGGTTTTGTGAACTGACGCTGCCAGTTTCCATCGCGGGACTCCGTCCGAATGTCGAGCCCGAAGGTCTGGTCGGTCTGGGAAACGTTCTGGACCTGGAAACGGACTGTGTTTCGGCCGGACTGAACCGGATCGAGCTGGATGCCGGTGATCTTCAGATTGCCAGCTGCAGCGTTGTTGCCGGCGCGCGGCGCTGCCGACTGTTCGTCCTGTCTCTGGATGTCGAGTATCTTGGGCGTATAGCCCGCGATCCAGTCGATCTTCCAGAGATCATTCTGGCGGACGAAGTCGATGGTCCAGGTCTGCCCATCCAAGGCGGCCGTGAGGGCGAACACGCCGTCCATCCTGACCACCTCTCGCGGCGTGAGTCTCAAGAGGTCCTCGCGTTCCCACGTGAAGGCCGAATGCAGGGGATGCGTCGGCTCCATCGCCCTGCGGAACCACTCGAAACGTGCCTGGTACTCGGCGTTCTGGAAATCCTCAGTGAATTGCTGCCAGGCCTGTTCGTATCGGCTCTGCCGGATGAGTCCCTGGATCTCTCCGAAGGCCTGTATCACGGCCTGGGCATCCGCGGTGGACGCGGGCTTCCGTGTGATTGCGTCCGGCTGGGACTTGGGCAATTGACTGCTGGGATACCGGCGTTCTTCAGAGTAACGGTCGTAGTCGTAGTTTTCCCGTGTCTCGGGGTTGTAGAAACGCAGGTTCACGTAGGTTCGGTCGGTGACCGGGCCCTGGATCTTGAAGATGAATCGCACCGACCTGTTTTCCTGGGACCCGATTGTCTCGAAGAATGGCGTGCCCCATCCCACACCGCCCACGCCATAGTCCGGCGAACGCGTGTAAATGTGCGTGGCGAAGACCTGCCCTTTGTCGGCGCTGTTTTTGACGACGACGTGCACCACGTTCTTGCCCTGGTGGACCGGCTCGAAACGGACATCCACGATCTCGAGATTGGTCTGCGCCGGTCCCTGGGCCTGCACATCGATTGCCCCTGGATCGAGGCCGGTCTCGACAGGACCTTGTCTGGAGTTCTCCCTCGCCTGGGTGTCGGCCGGGTCTGCCTGGACATGGGTCAGGGCAAGAGTCGTTGGGACGATCAACAGGGCCAGCAGCAACACGAACGCCGTCGCAAACAAGCTGGGACGTCGATAGAACTTCTTTCCGGGATGCAACATGGTCTTGATCCTTTCCTCGATGTTCTTCACCGGTCCGGCCACTGCCAGCGACGGAACCTGGCGAAGCGAATTGTGTTCGTTCAGCAGTGTTTCGACGATGGCCCGGCTGTAGTCCGTCGGCTGGACGCCAAGCCGGGCAATCGCCATCTCGTCACAGGATTTCTCCCGTTCGGCCCGAATCCGCCGGTTGGCCCACCAGACGAGCGGGTGGAACCAGAAGAGCGCCTGCGAGATGACTTGCAGCAGATTGACCGCGGCATCGCAGCGCAGGACGTGGCTGAGCTCATGGGCCAGGATATCTCTCTGGTGTCCGTGACTGCCCATCGACGAGAAGGATGCCGGCAGGTAGATCTCCCCTCGGAACAGACCCCAAACGAACGGCTGACCGATGCCTTCGATGAGCCAGACATCCGGCATCCACCGGACGTCGGCCGACGGCAACAACTCTCGCAGGTCGCTGCGAAGCCTCGCAGGAGGGGTCCGACGTTCTCGCACGAGCCACCACGTTATTCTCCCCGCCTTCAGGACAGCCACAACCGCAAATAGCCCGGCGCCGGCCAACCAGGCGATGCCCATCGCCTCGCGAATGGAGATGTCGGACATGAAGCCCGGCGCGGGGTCTGTTGGATCCTGGGCTGTGCTCGATGGTTGGGCAGCGTCCGCCACGGAGGTCTCGACGATGGCTGTCTCGAAAGCCCCGGCGTACGGATGATCCGGCGGGCAGGGGACGACAGGCGGGGCAGCTTGTGGCAGGATGGGCAGCGTGATGCCCAGAACGGGGGGCACGAGGCACTTCGCCGGCACCAGCAGCCATAGAAGGTAGCGTGCATGGGCGCTTCGGTTCCTCAGCAGGTAGTTGACCAGTCCGATGGCGGCGACGAGCATCGCCACCTGCCAGCTTTGGCTCCACAAGTAATCGGCAATCCGACTCAGCGTCGCGTTCACGGGTATTCCCTCCCTTACGGGTGTCCGCTATTCGTTCTCCACGAGTTTCTTGAGCCGTTCGAGGTCCTCGGCATCAATGCGGCCGTGCTCGGCCAGGTGCTGGACGAGCGGAATGGGGTCGCCGCCGAAGAGCCGTTCGAGGAAATCGTTGACGGATCGCTTGATGACGTGATCCCTCGCGACAGCCGGATGGAAGAGATGGGCTTTGCCCTCGACCCTGTGTTTGAGGTAGCCTTTCTTCTCCAGACGCCGGAGCAGGGTCTGCACGGTCGCGTAGGCGATCTTTCGCTGCGTGGGCAGCTTCTCGCAGATCTGTTGAACGGTAGCGTCCCCCAGTTGCCACACCAGGCGCAGGATTTCGGTTTCACACGGACTGAGCGGCTGCAGGTCTTCTTTCGTCATGGTCGTTCTCCTTGTACATATGTACAACTGTTAAGACGTACAAATGTACAAGGTATTAACAAGAAAAAGAGAAAAAACTATTGGAAGGGGGCCCAGCGCAAAAGAAAACCCTCCGTCGAACCGGAGGGTTGTCAATGGTCGATGAGAGATGGGAGCAGAGAGAGTGAGCGAGCCTACTTCTGCGGCGCCTTCTCGGACTTATCGGTCTTTGTGCGGACGGGCGCCTCGGTCGCTTCCGGATGTTCGTTGTTGCCGCCGGTCGGGACCTGTCCATCCGCCTGTTGGGCCTTCTCACGCTGGATGGCGTCGTAGATTTCTCGGCGATGGACAGGGATGCTCTTCGGCGCCGTGATTCCCAGCCGCACCTTGTCACCCCGCACATCGACGATGGTGATCTCGACCTCGTCCCCAATCATGATGGACTCGTCTTTCTGTCTGCTCAGAACCAACATCGCTAACTCCTTTTATCGGCTGGTTTTACAGTGTTCCCTACGAAAGGGGGGATGCACCTGTTCGTTTAGCCGATTCTTCTACATTCCCTATGTGCGGCGGCCCCGTTAGGGATATCCACTCGCGGTGAAACGCGGTGGCGGCCCTGACGTCCTTGGCCCCGCATCTGTGCCCTGGAAGGTTTCAGGACATCCTTATTTCGGCCGATTGGGGAGGGGGGACAAGACAATTCCTTTTTTCTTCTCGTCCGATGATCCCGCTATGGGACGTTGAGAATACAAGCCCTTGTAAATGCACTATTTAGGGCGTGATTGGAGGATGAAAAAACCGGTGCAGGCAGACGAAAATCAGCCGGTCTCGTGCTTTCTCCAATAGTCATATCGGACCGCCATCCAGTAGCCGAGCACGGAACCGAGTGTTCCGAGGGCCACGAGCTGGACGGGCAAGACCGCGAAAATGCTATGGGGAAAGAAGGTTGCAGGGTAGGTCTCCGCGAATCGCTGGACCATTGCGGTCCTGTAGTAGGCGACCTGCGCGAGAGCGAGCACGAGCGATGATGCGGCGGCGGACCACAGGTAGCTCAAATCCAGGAATTTCTTGATGACGAACGCCGCAACGGCGAATGCCGCGGCCACTGCGAAGATGATCTGGCCGCCGTCCGGTTGAGTCGTGATGTCGCGGGACATCGTCAGGTTCTGAGCGAAGATGCCCAGAAAGAACAGGGAAACCAGGACCGCCACCACCAGCGCGATTGCTCCATTGACATAGATATTCTCGCCCTCACGGTTCTTCGGGGAATCATCGCCTGCCGGCGGCTTCGACCCGGGACGCAACCGCTGGGCGACGAGCACCCCTGCGAACCCGGCAGCCACCAGCAGCAACCAGTAAAGCGGCTCGATGCGGAGCGAATGTACCAGTGACGCGCGCTCTGCGGTTTCTGTATATGCCTGCGTCAGGGCCTGCATGGAACCCGAACGGCCCGCCCAGATGGCCAGGCCGAAGGGTACGCCGAGAATGCCGATTTCTCGCCCATGCGGCCAGGCGATGAAGTATCCTGCAAATCCGATCCCGAAGGCCAGAGCGAGCAGCAGCAATGTGCCGGGCAGGCTTATGCTCGTTGCGCGAACCGGCAGCAGCGGATCCGGCGGCGCGACGAGCGGCCAGGCGAGGAACCCGATGACTACGATACCCAGAGCCGCCACGGCGGTTATCCGCAGCTTGTTGATCCACGTCAATTCCATAGGCACAACTCCGAAAGAGGCTCTTAAGCTACCGCCCCGGAAGGAACCTGTCAACGCTGTCCTGGTCGCATCCTCCCCTCGCATTGCCGTCGCGGACAGGATTTGTTGTTGACGATCCGCAGTCTGTTCTCCACCATGGGGACGCCCGATGCTCGTACCGCCGTGCGTCCCGAAGACGTATCGGCTCGAATCGTGAATGTCTTGGCGATCTGGTAGTTGAATATGGCGAATATTCTTGTGGTGGTCGGCAGTCCCCGCAAAGGCGGGAATACGGAAATCCTGGCGTCTCGGATCGCCGAGGGGGCGATCTCCGCAGGCGCTTCAGTGGAGACGATCCATCTGGGCGATCTGCGGATCCGGGAGTGCGACGGCTGCCATGCCTGCTGGCGAGGCCGGCAGTGCAGCAAGAACGACGACATGCGGGATGTCTACGCGAAGATCGTGGCCTGTGAAACCATCGTCCTCGGGACGCCCGTGTATTGGTATGGGCCGACCGCGCTGATGAAGGCGTTCATCGACCGATTCGTGTACTTCAACTGCGAGACGAATCGACCGATGGTGCGAGGCAAGCGGGCTGCGGTGGCTGTCGTTCTCGAGGAAACGCACGAGGAGACCTGGCGACCGGTCATCGAGTTCTTTGAAAAGAGTCTTGGGTACCTCGAAATGGAATTGACCGAGACGATCGTCGCGCCCGGCGTCGGAGACAAAGGAGCGATCCGACAACAGCCGCAACGCCTCGAAGAGGCATATCGCCTGGGTGGGCGGCTGGCTGCCGGACGCTGATTGCCGGACCGATTGGAGTTTCTTCTCGCGAATGTATGCGTTGGCCGTAATCCTCGTGTCGTTGCTGGTCCTTGTGCTCCTTCTGCGCCTGCACGTGCGGATCGGGCAGGCAATGACGATCTCGGCGCTGCTGTTGGCGGTGCTGCTGCGCGTGACGCCGGGACAAATGGGAGCCTGGCTGGCGACGGAGTGGCGGGACCGGCCCTTGACGGAGACGACGCCTTATCTGTTCATCTCCCTGACGATGCTCCTGTTGCTGGTGAACGTCATGGGGGAGGCGATGGGGCAGATCGGGCTCTCGTCTCGCCTCGTGCCTGCGATGCACGGCCTGTTCCGCAGTCGGCGGGTGGCCCTGGCGGCGATCCCGCTGGTGATGGGCCTGCTGCCTACGCCAGGCGGGATCATGTTGTCGGCCCCCATGGTCCGCGAGGCGGGCGACAAGATCGGCGTCGATCGCAGTCGCGTGGCCGCAATCAACTTCTTCTTCCGGCACCAGTGGGAGCCGGTCTGGCCGCTGTTTCCGGCGACGCCACTGATCGTGAACATGCTCGGGATTGCACCGGCGAGCCTTGTACTCCATCATGCGGCCCTGGCCGGCGCGGGAATAGCGGGAGGCGTCGTGTTCCTTCTGCTGGCCGGCATTCCGCCGCGCCGGGCCGAGCATATGGAAGCGAGGGCGGGTCTTGGTACCCATCTGAAGGACTTGGTGCTTGTGTTCTGGCCGATCCTGCTCACCGCGGTATTGTACGTGAAGCTGCACGTGCCGCCGGCGATTGGCATCCTGCTGGCGATCCTGGGCCTTCTGTCGCTGCACCGCGTGAGTCCGCGGCGGTGGCCGGCGATCTTCAAGGCGGCCCGAGAGCCGGATATCGTGCTGCTGCTCTTCGGGGCGCTGTGGTTCAAGCTGAACCTGGAGGCCGGAGGGGCGGTGGGCGAGGTCGTTGCCTTCTTCCAACAGATGCACATGCCGCCTCTGCTGGTGGTCTTCATGCTGCCGTTCCTGGTGAGCTTCAGCACGGGTGTGACGACGCCGACCGTGGCGATTACCTACCCCTTCCTGATGCCGTTCATCCGCGAGGGGGACCATGTGCTGCTTGGCGTTGAGACGCTGGCGTTCGCGGGCGTAGTGTTCGGATTGGCGATCAGTCCGATCCACCTGTGCCTGGCGTTATCGGCCAGCTACTTCAACGCGTCGCTGACACGGATCATCCTCAGAGTTCTGCCGGCGGCGCTGTGTGTCGTTGCGGCGGGCCTCATTACGGCCTTACTGGTTTCCTGATCATCAGCGAATGCGGATCGAGCCGACGTTCGTGCGAAGGCTGATTCGGCCTTCGGCGCTGCCGAGCGAGGCCCTGATGGATTGCTTCAGGTGCCCGGTGACGGTGAGTGGCCGGTCGGTGTCGATGGAGCCGACGTTGGCTTCCGCCGTCAGGCTGGCGGATGTCTCCTGCGGACCCGCCAGTTCGATTGCCCCGACGTTCGCGGAGGCATCGACTTCGATTGCGGCCGGGGCGTCCGATGCGTATTCCGCCCGGATATCCCCGACGTTCGTGTGCAGATCGACGTCGCCACGTAAACCCGTACACGCGATGGCGCCGACGCTGGTACACGCCTTGACGGAGTTCGTGAAGCCGACGGTCCGGATGTCGCCGACGTTCGTCGTGCACTTTAGCGCCAGGCCGGCCGGCGCCGTGATGGTGAGGTCCACGGACAGCTCATTGCGGCCGAAGCCGGATGGCTTGACCGCCTTGATTACGAGGGTGTGTCCCGAGGGTTCCGCCGTTATACGGACTCCCTGGGCCAGTTCCTCGGCTTTCTCTTCCGTGGCGGCCCGGACCTGGATCTCCGCCTGAATGTGGGTCTCTGCAGCATCGGCAGCCTCGAGCTGGATCTTGCCAACCTCGATATTCACGTCCACAGCGGTGATTCCGTCCAGGGAAGCCGTCAACTCCTCGCTCCGGACGAACTTGGCTTTGAACGTGTCCCCGCCGAACTGGCACCCGGCGGCGAGCACGCCTGTGGCTATCACCACCGCAGCCAGCCTGATAAGCAACATAGTTTTCATCTGTCAATCTCCCAAAACGGTCTGTCCAGCCATGTAGTCGCCGGAAGCAATCCATTATTACGTTGGTGCGGAGGTTTTCAAGCCGGCAGGGGCATTTTGTTTTGACCGGGCCTGTGGTTGATTGTATGGTTTGAGCCGCTGTGCCATGTACCGGCCGATTGTATGAAGTGGTTTGGAGGCTCCCATGCCGGACCTGATCTTGACCGATGGTTATCAACCTGCCCTGGGAGTGCGCGAGACCGAACGCGCGATCAAGTTCATCAAGGACTATTTCCAGGACCACCTGGCGTCTGCGTTGAATCTCCAGCGGGTTTCGGCGCCGCTGTTCCTGAGGAAAGGCTGTGGGATCAACGACGACCTCAACGGCGTTGAGGCCAAGGCCGTCTTTCGCATCAAGGATGACGGATACGCGGAAGCCGAGTGTCTGTTCTCGCTGGCGAAGTGGAAGCGAATGGTGTTGGCGGACTATGGTTTCGCCCCCGGCGAGGGGCTCTACACCGACATGAATGCAATCCGTCCCGACGAAGAGTGCCTGGACAACCTGCACTCGGTCTATGTGGACCAGTGGGACTGGGAGCGGATCATCGACGAGCAGGAGCGGAACCTGGACTTCCTCAAGAAGATCGTGCAGGCAATCTATGCCGTGCTCCGCGAGACCGAGAAGGTCGTGGCCGGTCGCTATCCGCGAATCGTGCCGGTGCTGCCGGAGGAGATCGCCTTCGTACACGCGGAGGAATTGCTCGAACGATGGCCTGATATCGGTCCCCGCGAGCGGGAGAACCGAATCACGAAGGAACGCGGCGCCGTCTTCGTGATCGGTATCGGCGGCGAGTTGGCCGACGGCACGATGCACGACGGCCGGGCGCCCGACTACGACGACTGGGTTACGCCCACGGTCAACGGCTGCAAAGGGCTCAATGGCGATATTCTCTTGTGGTATCCTTTGCTCAACCGGGCCTTCGAGATCAGCTCCATGGGGATTCGCGTCAACGCGGACTCCCTGCAACAGCAGTTGCAGATCCGCGGGGCCCTGAACCGGCGAGAATTCGAGTGGCACAGACGACTGCTGGCGGGCGAGCTCCCCTTGAGCATCGGCGGCGGCATCGGTCAGTCTCGCCTGTGCATGTTCTTCCTCCGCAAACTGCACGTCGGCGAGGTACACGCCAGTGTCTGGCCGCACTGGATGGTTGACCGCTGTAGAGCGGCGGGGATTACCCTGTTGTAACTATCCGTCTTGCGACCTGATTCGTTGGCCGAGTGTCGGCGCAAAAAAGAAGGGGATGACGACTTGTCATCCCCTTTGTCGTTGGTCATGTGATTCGCGGCCGTCGGTTCATTGACCCGTCTGGACCGTGACGGGGGCGGGCGGATTCGCCGCATCGCTCACCTTGACCTCGGCGGGCGGCTGCTTGATCTGGTCGAGCGTGGCCTTCAATGTCTCGGCCTGGCTCTGCGTCGTCTTCTGCACCTGGCTCATCTGCTCCTGGAGCTGGGCCTGAGCCTGGCGAAGCAGGGCGATGGCGTCGAGCATGGCCTGCACGTCCTGGGCGATCTTGACCTCGAACTGTTGACGCTGCTGGTCGTTCGCGCCCGTGGCAGCCGTTGTGTTCTGGAGGCTGGTCTGCAGGGCTCCCTGGAGCTTGCCGAGTTGCTGATCGAGCAGGGCGATGCCGTCGGCAATGGCTTGGATTCGAGCCTGCGTCGCATCGAACCGCTGGAGCCAGCCCTGTTGATCCTGAGCGATTTTCTCCAGTTTGGCGGCGACTTCCACGCGACCGGCCTGGGCGCTCTGTTCCGATTTGGCCTGCCCCTCGTTCACGGCTGCAACGTCGCGAGCAGTTTGTCCCGTTGTTGTTGTCACGATATCGAGGCCGGCCTGCATCTTTTGCTGGTTCTCGGCGAGCTTGGCCATCTGGCCGTTGGTCGACTCGCTGTAGCCCTGGATCGCTGTCTGGAGAGCGTCCTGCTTGCCGGCGACGTTCGTCACATTGAGTGCGGTCTGCCCGGTCGTCGTTGTTACAGTGTCCAGGCCGGCCTGCATCTTCTGCTGGTTCTCGGCGAGCTTGACCATCTGGCCGCTGGTCGACTCGCTGTAGCCCTGGATCGCCGTCTGGAGGGCGTCCTGCTTGCCGGCGATGGTCGTCACATCGAGTGCGGTTTGTCCGGTCGTTGCCGTTACGTTATCAAGGCCGACCTGCATCTTCTGCTGGTTCTCAGCGAGCTTGGCCATCTGACCGCTGGTCGACTCACTGTGGTCCTGGATCGCTGTCTGGAGGGCGTCCTGCTTGCCGGTGACGTTCGTCACATCGAGTGCGGTTTGCCCGGTCGTTGCCGTTACGGTGTCAAGGCCGGCCTGCATCTTCTGCTGGTTCTCGGCGAGCTTGGCCATCTGGCCGTTCGTCGACTCGCTGTAGCCCTGAATCGCTGTCTGGAGGGCGTCCTGCTTGCCGGCGACAGTCGTCACGTCCTGTGCCGTCTGCCCGGTCGTGGCCGTGAGGACATCCACTTTGCCGTGCATCTGCTGCTGATTATTGGCCACGGCGTCCGTCCGCTGGCTGAGGTCGGCCAACCCGGTTTGAACACTCTGGGCCATCGCGGCCTGATCGTTCTCCAGGGCAAGAACGTCCAACGCGGTCTGACCGGCTGTCGCGGTCAGAATGTCGAACTGGTTGGCGAGGGTATCCTGATTCTGAGCGAGAACCGCGGTCTGGCCGAGAGTGGCTTCGTTGCCGGCCTTGATGCTCCGCTGGAGGTCGGTGTGGCCATTGGCCAGAGCGAGAACGTCGATTGCCGTCTGGCCCGTCATGGCGACCAGGACATCCTGGCCGTCCCCAAGCGATTTCTGGCTGTTCTCGATGCGTGCCATGCGATCGTTGATCTGGTCGCTGTGCTTGGCGAACGTCGTTTGGAGAGTGTCCTGGGCGACAGAGACGCCGGTGAGATCCGCATAGGCTCGGTCGATCACCTTGGCCGTTCTGCCGATCTCCGTGGTCAATGTCTGCTGATTGGCCTCAATCGCGGCGGCCCGTGCGACGAGTGTTTCATGGCTGGCTTGGATGCCGTCCTGGAAAGCCGTCTGCCGCTCGGCCATGCCACGAACCTCGGCGGTGGTCTGATCGGCCCTTTCATGGAGGCCGTTCATGCCGGTCTGCATCGCCTGCTGGAAGGAGGCCTGTCCGTTGTTCATCGTGAGCACGGCCAGCGCCGTTTGGCCCGCGGTCGCCGTCAGAGCGCCCACCTCATTGCTGATCGCCTGCTGGTTCTGGAGGCTCACGCCGATCTGGCCTGCGATGGCTTCCCGCCCCGCTCGCAACGACTCCTGCAACGACGCGACCGCGGCCGAGGAATCTGCCGCGGCCTGGTCCGCTTTCCCGTTCAGCGTGTCGAGTGAAGCTTGCAGGCTTCGCTGCGACTCGGCCAGCGACGTGAGCCGGCCGGTCGTCTGCTCGTGATTGGCGTTCAGCGATTCCTGCATCGCGGTCTGTGCGGCGGCGACGGCGGTGATCGTTGTAGCCGTCTGGTTCGCGGCGGCGAACAGGCGGTCGAGGCCGGTCTGGTGATTCTGTTGATTCAGTTCCAGAATATTCAGTTTGTCCGTGATGGCCTGCGTGCGGCTGTGCAGGGCGTCCCGTACGGCGAGCAGATCGTTCGAGAATCGCTCCTGTCCCGCCACCAGCGTCGCCAGCCGGTCGATGAGCTGCTTGTGATTGTCCGCTGCCTGGGCCGAGAAGGCGTCCTGCCTGGCGGTCGCCGTCGCGATGTCCCTCGCGAGTCCCACGTCGGCCTGCTGCAAGTTCGTGATGCCGGCCTGGATCGTTTCCTGATTGCTCACGACGGCGCCCATCCGGCCGTTCAATTCCCGCTGGTTGGCCTGCACGGTCTCGTGAAGCGTGGTGTGCTGCCGCGACAACGTGCCCAGGTCGGACGCGGTCCGATCCGCGACGGTCTGCACCTGCGCCACGCTGTTCTGCAACGACTGTTGGCCTTCCCGGAGTTGGGTCGCCCTTGCGTCGAGCGCCTGGTTGCCCGCGACGACCGTTTCCTGGAGCTTACGCTGGTCGTCCTGGACGGTTTGGACATGCGTTGCGATTCCCTGGGCGTCTGTGTCGAGGTCCTGGATGCCTGCTTCGAGCTTTCCGGCGCCGGTGTGGACCTGAGAAGAAAGGGTGGCGATCTCGCGTGCGTTGGCTGCCACCATGGCTTGCAGTTTGACCTGATTCTCCTCCATCCTCGTGAGTTGCTCGCCGCAACCGCAGATGGCAAACAGCAGGGCGACCATCGTGCAGAAGTAAGCACTGTGTGTGATCAGCCGTCTGATCTCGACTCCCTTCGATCCTCGCATGATGACTCCTTTCATAATTATGTATGACAGCAGGCGTCCTGCTTCCCCACGGTATCCCATCCTGTTCTCCCGTGGCGGCTCACGCGGCCCATCTTATCCAGATACCCGCGTTACCAGTACTGGGAAGAGACTACCAGCCATATCTTTCATCGGCAACCATAATTTCAAAGCTTTACCCCTTTATGGGACGGGTACGGAACGTGGGCAGGATACAGGAGATACGGCAATACTGAGAAGCGGGATTTCGGACACTGGTTCGCCCAGGCGGTGTCGCCGGCCGATTGAGCCTTGTGGGAGACAGGGGATGGTGACGGCGGTTATCGGGCCTATGTCGCCATTCCACCAGGCCGGCCGGCATGGCCGAACTTGTTTGGCCGTGCCCGTTCCGACCCATTGCGAAGTGTCGCGGCAAGTTCGACTTGAGTGGGGTTCATTCCTCTGGTACAGTACCTTTTCGGTCTGCGGCCCGGCGGCGGTGCGGCAGAACGAATCGCCGGCGTCTCGGCGAGGGTCGAGTTCAACTTCACTCTCGGAGCGTCCCGACGCTCATAGGTTGTGCAGGGGCGCGCGATGACAGTAAAGGATTGACGATGGATGTACTGCTGATCGGCAGTGGGGGACGCGAGCATGCAATCGCGTGGAAACTCAAGCAATCCAAGCGGCTGGGCAAGCTCTATATAGCTCCGGGCAATGCGGGAACGGCCCTGTGCGGCGAGAATGTCGAGATCAAGGATAACGACATCCCCGCCCTGGTCGGCTTTGCACGGGAGAAGCGGGTCGGCCTGGTGATCGTAGGACCCGAAGAGCCGCTGGCCAGGGGGATCGTCGATGTGATGGAGGCCTCGGGCCTCAAGGCCTTCGGTCCTACCGGCGCCGCAGCGCAGCTCGAAGCGGACAAGGCCTTCTCCAAGCAGTTGATGCGGTCCGGCGCGATCTCCACTGCGGAGGGCCGGGTCTTCGACCGGTTCAGCGACGCGAAAGCTTACATCGCCAGCCGGGATGAGCCCGTCGTGATCAAAGCCGCCGGGCTGGCCAAGGGTAAAGGCGTGGTCGTCTGCGACGATCCGGCACAAGGCATTTTGGCCGCCGAGAGGATCATGGTGGGACGGATCTTCGGCGATGCCGGCGAACGGATCGTCGTGGAAGACAAGCTCCTGGGCGAGGAGACCTCGATCCTGGCGTTCGTGGACGGCTACAACATCTACGTGATGGAGTCCTCCCAGGACCACAAGCCCATCAGCGACGGCGATACCGGTCCGAACACCGGCGGCATGGGCGCCTACAGCCCGGCGCCCATCGTCACGGAAACCATGATGGACCGCATCACGCGAGAGATCCTCGTGCCCGCGGTGGACGCGATGAACCGTAACGGCACACCCTACAGGGGCGTGCTCTATGCGGGCCTGATGATCACCAGCGGAGGGCCCAGGGTGCTCGAATTCAACGTGCGGTTCGGCGACCCGGAGACTCAGCCGATTCTCATGCGGCTCCAGAGCGACCTGCTCGAAGTCTGCCTGGCGGTCTGCGAGGGGAAGCTGGACGATGTCACGCTCCGATGGGACCCGCGGCCGGCGGTGTGTGTCGTCATGGCCTCCGGCGGCTACCCCGACGAGTATCAGAAGGGCAAGGTCATTACCGGGTTGAAGGAAGCCGGGCAGCTCGATGAGGTGGTTGTTTTCCACGCGGGCACCAAGCTGTGCGACAGGGGGGTGGTAACCAACGGTGGCCGCGTGCTCGGCGTGACCGCGATCGGCGCGACGGTCGCGGCGGCCAAAGCACGGGCCTACGAGGCCGTCGATTGCATTCAGTTCGAAGGCGCCTATTGTCGTCGGGATATCGCCGACAAGGCGATCCGGCGTACGCCGTGACCATTATCCTTCAGAAGCATTGCCCATGGCACGTTCCGCACACGCGCACATACCGGTCGAGCCCGACAGGAGACGACGGTGGCGTCGTTTCCTCCTGCGCGTGCTGATTGCCGCCGCGGTTCTCTGTGTGCTGCTCGTGGCGGCGGCGATCTGGCTCAGCCGGGCGCTGCCGGGTATCGTCGCCGCGGAGATCGGCCGGCTGACGAACACGCGCGTGCAGGCGGGGACGTTCGGGTTTCGACTCGATGGGTCCGTCTCCGTTGACGGGCTCGTGATCCGGCCCCAGCACGAGGACCCGGAGCATGACAACGCCATCCTGCGAGCGAAGAATGTATCCGTTCGCGTCGACCGGCGCAGCCTCGTCCTGCTCTCTCCTCGCGTGACGAACCTTCGCATCGAGGATTTCACGCTCGATGCCCAGGCGAATTTGGATACCGGGCGGTGGAATGTGGAGGGTCTACAATTCCACCGGTCTCGTCGTCGCAGCGGCGGCTTCGTCATCCCTGCGATTCAGCTCCTGGGCGGCAAGCTGCGCTACTGCAAGGTCTCCGGCGGCAAGACGGAGGTCGTCATGTCCGTGCCGGTAGAGGCGCGTTTCGGCGAGGGCCTGGCGCAACAAGGGTACGGGTTCGAGATCAAGACCTCAAAGCTCTCTGGCGGCTACGGCGAAAGCCATCTCACCGGATACTGGCGGCCCGGCGAACTCGCACTGGCCGGCGGGCTGTCCTCGACGGACCTGCCCTCGCTCGAACGGGCCTGGGCGGTGGATGTGCTGGCCGCCCAACTCACCTACGAGAAGAACGGGGACTACGCGCTGGATCTTCATGTGAAAGACATGCACGGCAAGCAGGTGCCGGAGGTCGGAACGATTCAGTCGATCGTGCCGGCGGGGGGCGGCGAGGCCAAGCTGCTGGCGGTGCTCCAGAGGTTCCTGGACCGGTATCGGCCGACCGGCACGGTCGGATCGATCGAGTTGAATGCACGCGGCAACCTGAAACGACTGAAAGACAGTGAGGTCGAGGGCACGCTGGTGTGCGAGGATGTCTCGGTCTGCGACTCGAGGTTCCCCTATACGTTGGACCATTTGACCGGCGAGATCGGGTTCACGCAATCGGGAGTGCAGTTGAAGCGTCTCGCGGGCAGGCACGGCGACGTGGACGTGCAGATCGATGGCTGGTCGAAGGGACGCGGGGTCGAGCGGCAGTACCGATACAACATCACCACCGGCAATATGATCCTCGACGAGGCCCTCTATGCGGCGTTGCGCCCGGGCCAGAAGCGCCTGTGGGACATGTTCCAGCCGACCGGCAGGGTGGCGGCGGATTACTGGCTGATCCGCACGTCGCCTACGGACAGGCGAATGCACCTTTCCGTCGATCTCAAGGGGGTGAACGCCAGCTTTCATGAGTTTCCGTATCCCGTCACGGATCTGACGGGAAAGCTGTATTTCGATCTCGACGGGGTCACTGCAACCAATCTGCTCTCCGAGTCGGGCAGCCGTCGGATCGCGGCCAGCGCCAAGGTGACTGGACTGGCGGACAAAAAACCTATCTATTATGTCGGAATTGAGGCCGCCAACGTCCCCTTGGATGCGACCCTGGAGCGGGCTCTGCCCGCGCACTACCGGGAATCCTTCCGGCAGTTGGAGGCAAATGGAACCGCGGACATGCGGGCCCGCGTCTTCAGCACGGGCGATGCGAACCTGGCGGGTCCCATCAGCTATGCTGCGGACGTCGTCTGCAACAGCAAGTCGCTGAAACTGGAGCAGTTGCCCGTTATCCTCTCGGATGTTGTCGCGGAGGTGGCAGTCTCCCCTGATTCGCTGAATGTCAAGCGGCTCAACGGTCGCTATGGGCAGAGCCCGGTCGTCCTGACCGGCGACGTGCGACTGGCACCGGACAAGAAATCGCGGCAGTACCATGCGAAGGTAACGGCGGAGCAAGTGCCGGTCGATGGGACCACGATCGGCCTGCTGTCGAAGCCGTTCACGGAACAGCTCCTGGCCTTCTGTCCCCAAGGCAACGTGAACCTCACGCTGGATCTCAAGACGCCCGACGGCAATGAGCCGTCGCTGTATTCCGCACAAGTGGATTGCCTGGGCTTGAAGATCAATCATGAGCGTTTTCCGTACCCGCTGGAGAACGTCCGCGGGGGCATCTCGCTTTCCGGTGACAGCCTGGTGCTGACGAATGTGACGGCCTCGCCCGCTGATCCCTGCCAGTTACAGCCGTCGGCCAGTCTGTGCGTCGATGGGTCCATATCCCTGGCGAAGGGCGATCTTACCGGGGCGGTCTTCACAGTCAAGGCACGCGATATGACGTTCACGAAGGCGCTTGGCGAGGCGCTGCCAAGGGCGATTGGCGGCTTCTATCGGGGTCTGTCGCCCCAGGGGCCCTTCGATCTGGACGTGACGAATCTGGCCGCGTCCCGGGCAGGGTCGGACGAAATGCTCGTGGAGTTTGTCGCCAAGGCCGATTTCGAGAGTTGTGACCTTCGGGTTTCCGGCCTGGACGCAGAATTGTCCGGGGTCGTGGAGACCGAAGGCTCGTACAGTACGAGACAAGGGCTCTTGAAGGGGCGGGCCCAACTGACCGGCGACCGCCTGGTGGTCAAGGGCCGAGCGGTCTCCAACGTGACCGCCGAGGCGGTCTACGACCCCGATACCCGGGCATGGTCCACCGAAAACCTCCTTGGCGATTGCTGTCGAGGCAAGGTCCTGGGCAGTCTGCACGTGGGGGGCGCCGACGCGGAGGCGTCGGAGTATCGGCTGGAGATCGCAATGAACGGAGTCGACGCGCAACAGTTTCTCCAGGCCAACCCATCCGCCCCGGTCGTGGAGGATTCCTATCGTGGCGGCGTCATGAACGCCTGGATGAGTCTTGGAGGCCGCGCCGGAGACGCGACCTCGCGGCGTGGGATGTGCCAGTTCGATATCGCAAACATGCGGGTCGGAAAGGTCTCGTTGTTGGCGAATCTGCTGTCCGTGTTGAGGCTGAGCGAGCCGACCGAGTACACGTTTGAACGGATGATGATGGATTCCTACATCAAACAGGATACCCTGCTGATCCGCAAGCTCGACATGTCCGGACGGAACGTTGCCTTCACCGGGTCGGGCACGATGTTCCTGCCCACGGGCGAACTGAATCTGACGTTGACGGCCCGCGGTCAGCGGCTTGCCGCGGCGGACCCTTCCATATTCCAGGCCCTTACGGAAGGCCTTGGGAGCGCGGTCGTTCGCGTCGAGGTTGCCGGCACGGCCACCGAGCCTCGCGTGACGACCAAGACCCTGCCTGTCATTGAGGAGTCCCTGCGGATCCTTGGCGCATCCGAGTAGGATGGGAGCCCCGACCCCCGGCCGCGCGGCGCACAATTGCCTTGAGAATGACCGGTGGGCGTCCCTATAATGTCC
>JBDKRX010000006.1:0-26227 GCA_039683175.1 Phycisphaerales bacterium | reverse complement strand
CGGACGATTCAATGAACCCGCCGGGCACGTCGGCATTCGCCTCGGAGATCCGCCAGCCTTCCTCGGTGAAATGAAAATCGAACCGCATGATCCTCGCCATCGCCGCCGAGGGGACTCTGCGACCGGCGCGCATGCAGGCTTCTTGCAGCCGCCGGCCGAGACCGAGCAGTTTGCACAGATCGGGCCGATCCATGCTCTCTCTCTCAGCGGCCAGCGCCTCCGCCCACAGTTGCTCCGACTGGCAGCGAAGGTGGGCCCAGCTTTCCCCATCGAGGATCAAGCAGCGACAGCCGAGCGATCCGACATCTTCGAACTGACTGTCCCACTTGTGGTGGTCGAAGATCATGCTCAGGCGGATCTCGCGGAACTGGGCGTCGGGGATCGGCTCCGGAATGGTCCACGGCGGATTCACGGCGTGCCCTGCCAGACGAAGACATAGAGACCTGCCACGGTCAGATAGACCGCCGCGACGAACGTCCCGGCCAGGGCTCCCCCATCGCGGGCGTCCGTGTCGGAGAGTCGCAGTCGCTCGACGAGAACCGCCAGAACCGCCAGCGGCAGGACAGGCCACGCCACCGCCGCAAAGTCCTGAACGGTCGCCTGCGCCGACACCCAGTCGCCTGCGGCAGCCCGGCCGAGGATCATACCTGCCGCAGCCAGGAAACCGCCCAGCCGAAGGCCCGCGTTGCACGCCCGCTCGACGGTGACCGCTTCGCTGACCCCCGTGAGGCACTCGACAACCGCCCACAGTCCGAAGAAGGCCAGTGTGGACAATCCGGCACTGAACACGACCACCCACCAGCCGGGCCCATTGCCGATGTTCGCCCCGGCGAAGGAGAACGTGATTCCCGCGAGTGCTCCGGTTACTGCGAAAGCCGCCGCCAGGTTTTGACGCTCGAGCACGTCGTCCCGAGGGCTGATGCCGAAGAAACCAAGCCAATGAGTACAGAAGCCCACCCACGCTGCCCCCATCGCCATGTAGAAAGTCAGGTAGGTTCCGCTGTAGCGAACATCGTCGGCTGCCCACCACCGCAGGACGAGAAAGAGCATCACAAGGCAGACAACCGGTCCGGCGATGAAGATCGACCGGCCGGCGTTGCGGACCGCGAGTACTCTGACCCGCATCGTGGCGTACCACCAGCCCCAGGCCAGCACCGCCATGCCCATTGAAACCATCAGGACTATGAACTCGTCGCCGGACAAGGTTGCCCTTCACGCCCGCTTGAACAGAACTGTAAAGACCGGCACAACTCGCGTACTCCGGCCCCTGACGCACTGATCGCCCCGCTTTCCGCCGGGCGCCAATGCAGCGCCAGGGATCATACCTGCTCCGAATGAGAAATAGGAGGAAAAAAATTGCTTGCCAGTCTGCAACCGCGTGTGGTAACATGACTGTCGTGCGTCGCCGGTCGCTCAATGGTTGATGTTGAACGGCCTGCGGCTCATAGAACAACGGGGCCATAGCTCAGTTGGGAGAGCGCTTGCATGGCATGCAAGAGGTCGTGAGTTCGAATCTCATTGGCTCCATTGCGGCGGGGACATTTCCTCGGTGGTGTATTTCGGGCCATGAATGTCAAGAGATGGCCGTCTGCGCGGAGTCGGGTGGTCACCGGCGGGATCAGCGAGGGCCGCTCAGCACGTCCAGCGTCCGGAAGGCGCCCACGATCCTCATCTCGGCGTGGTCGATGTCCTGTTGCCTGCCGAAAGAATAGGAAAATGGCCAGGTCTCGCCTGGCGCGATGTTCTTGTAGGATGCGGGACAGAAGTGCCCTACCGCGATCAGCCGGCCGCCGGCGTCGCGAAGCGCCGCCTGCAGCTCGACGCCGCGAGCGGCGGAACCGACATTCTTCACCTCGCCAACGACCGAGATGCTGCCGTAGTTGTCCCGGAAGGCGCGGAAATAGAGCACGGCGAATCCGTCCTGCTGCAAGCAGGGACTCGATTTGCCCACCGGGCCGGACACGCGATTCGCCTGGGACGAACCTGCGCAACCCCAAGTGAAAAGCGAAGAGGCCGCCAAGAGTGTAATGACAAGGGTTCTGCCCATCGTTCTTTCCAAGACTCCAACCCCTCTATCTACTCTATATTATGCAATCTAACTCCCTGTTTGTCAAGGCTTTATTGCTTGGTGGGCCGGGCGTGTGGCATCGATATTCACAGTCCCCGGCGGCGTGCGACCCATAAAAACGATACCCGTCTCTCGCCAAATTTGCGGCAGCGGCATGAAAAATATTGATTGTCCGCCCGGCAGGCGGTACAATAAACAGAATGTCGGGTCTGGGCTAAATGACAAAACAGGCAATTCCAACGGAACAATTGGGTTTCGCAGCGCGTCTTATATCGTGAGTAGCCGTAAAACGAATCAAATCCTTACGGAAATATGGGTTTGTAGACACTGGGTCGTATAGGAGGATCATCAATCATGAGGTCGAAAGGGTTTACACTGATCGAGTTGTTGGTCGTGATCGCCGTGATTGCGATCCTCATGGCCATCCTGATGCCCGCGCTCCAGAGGGCAAGGGAGCAGGGCCAGCGGGCGGTGTGCTTGAGCACGCTCAAGCAACTGACGCTCGCCTGGCTCATGTACGCCGATGAAAACGACTCCAAGATCGTCAACGGCGAGACGGGAAACAGTCCGGGCACCGCCCGTGCCAACGAGCTCTTCTGGGTCGGCAAGTGCTGGAGCGACTCGTATGGCTCGCCAGGAGGCGCACGCCAGACTCGCCAGTTCCAAGAAGATGGCATTAAGGCGGGGGTCTTCTGGCAGGGTAAGTACATCAACGAACTCGGTGCCTTTGCCTGCCCGACCGGCATGCGTGATGAGTTGCTCACGTACAACCCCTTTGACGGCGTCAACGGCCTGCCGAGGGACGGGACCTTCAGCGGGCGTGTCGGCACGAAGGGTCCCAACGGCAAGAAACTCTGGGTCAAGAGGATGACCGAAATCGCGTATCCCTCTGATAGGCTTGTCTTCATCGATGAAGGCTGGGCCACACCCGACAGCTTTGCCACCTATTGGCAGGGCACTTGGCAGTGGTGGGATCAGCCCGTATGCCGCCATGGCGACGGCACAAACGTCTCATACGCCGACGGGCGCTCCGAGTACCGCAAGTGGAAGGGCCCGGCAGCCGTCAAATGGGGCCACGATCACGAGGGTTGGATGGCGAGCGGTTGCACCCCGGTAATCGACGAGGACTGGGACGACTTCCGCTTTATCCACAAGGGCTGCTGGGGCCAGGTCAATCCCAGTTTCCCGATCCAGTAATCACCTGCCCGACAAACAGTACAGCGAAAGAGGCGGACATCTGTCCGCCTCTTTTTTTGTCGGGTTCTTCGAACGATTTCGCGTCATCGACGGCAACGAGAGTCGGCTGTTATCGGGGTTAAGCGAGGTAGACAGGCGACGTTGCGACAACGAGTTCACGCACCGAGAGCGTGAAGAACGGTGGAGTGGAAGGACGAGCGAACCTCCTCGCATCCGCGTCGGACTGCCGTCCTGAAACGCCCGAGCAGCGGAGGGAAAACTCCAAAAGAAAAACACTCAAGAAAATTCCTGCCGACGACCGATGGGTTTCAGTAGACAAGTGAATAGGTGGCTCGAAGCTGAGGCCAGCAAGGTCAACTTAGCTTGAACCTGGGTCGTCCACCGTGAACACAAGTAGCATGTCAGATCGCAAGCAGGACGGCATACCAGGGGCAGCTAACGACTAAATCAAAGAGCCACGACAGTTTGGGCCGTGCCCCTGTGAAGTAGCAGACGAGTATTATAACGGATTGAAAAAACGACTCGAATACTCTCGTACTGCCGTCGCAGGGGCTTTTTTTCTGCCCACGCAATGGCCCGCCCGCCACAGCCGCACCTCCCCGCCTGATTCCACGCCGAATCTCGGATAGCATCTTCAAATAGCCGAGCGATTCCCGTACAATGGCGACGACGTGAACGATCTGCCTGCAATATGGTCGGGTTTTCGGAGGATTGTCATGGGAGAACCGATGAAACGCCGCACGTTCCTCAAACAGGCGGCAGGAGCAGCCGTGGGGACCCTGGCTTTGCCGATGTTCATCCCGTCCGGCGCGATGGGAAATGCCGGCAGCACACCGCCGAGCGAACGCATCACGATGGCCTCGATCGGTTGCGGCGGCATGGGCACGAACAATCTGCGAGCCTTCCTCGCCCAGAGCGACGTCCAGGTGCTGGCCGTCTGCGACGTGGTGACCGCCAGCGACGAATACGGGCACTGGTACAAGAAGGGCTGGAACGGCGCCTGGTTCGGACGCGAGCCCGCCCGCAAGATCGTCGAGGACGAGTATGCACAGAAAAACGCCGTCGGGAGTTACAGGGGCTGCGACGCCTACGTCGATTTCCGCGAGATCATCGCTCGTGACGATATCGACGCCGTGTGCATCACGACGCCGGACCACTGGCACGCCATCCCGGCCATCATGGCCGCAACCGCAGGCAAGGACGTTTACTGCGAGAAACCCCTGAGTCTGACGGTTGCCGACGGTCGGGCGATGGTCGAGGCCGCACGACGATACAACACCGTCTTTCAGACCGGGACCCAGCGCCGTTCGAGCGAGCAGTATCGCTTCATCTGCGAGGTGATCCGCAACGGTCGGATTGGGAAACTCCAGAAAGCCCTGGTCGCAATCGGAGCCAACAACAAGCAGGCGCCGCCCAGCGACTGGCAGCCGATGCCTGTTCCCGAATGGCTGGATTACGACATGTGGCTCGGTCCGGCGCCGTGGGCCCCCTACCACAAGGATCGGTGCCTGTACACCTTCCGCTTCGGCCTGGATTATTCCGGCGGCCAGACAACGAACCTGGGCGCCCACGGGATCGACATCGTTCAATGGGCCAACGGCACGGACGAAACCGGCCCGGTCGAGATCGAGGACCTGGGCGGCGAATTCCCCTCCGACGGCCTGTTCACCACGGCGACGAAGGTCCACTTCCGGGCCCGCTACGCGAACGGTCTTGAACTGACTTGCAGGACCCAAGAGGACGAGATCTATCGCTTCGAAGGGACGGACGGGTGGATTCAGGTGCCGACGTATTCGAACGACTGGACCTGCCATCCGGCATCGCTGAAGACGACGGTCATCGGCCCGGACGAAACTCATCTGTACAAGAGCAACGACCATCATCGCAACTTCATCGACTGCATCAAGAGTCGCTCGCGTACGGCGGCCCCCGCCGAGATCGGCCATCGCTCGACCTCCGTTTGTCACCTCGGCAACGTCGCGATGCGACTGGGGCGCAAGCTGCGCTGGGACCCGGTCGCCGAACGATTCACCGACAGCGACGAAGCCAACCAGATACTCGCCAGACCCATGCGGAGTCCGTGGCATCTGTGACACAGTTGACGGCTGAAAATGGCACATGGGAACGACAAAACGCCGGCATTCCGAAGAGACCCGGGCACGGAGGGCTCACGGTCTTCTCTCCCGCGGACGGCGGGATTTCGCGGCTTGCCGACGGGCATCTGGGCTTTGGGCCTGGGCTCCATGTTCATGGACATCTCGTCCGAACTGATCCACAGTCTGCTGCCGGTCTTCATGGCGACTGTGCTGGGCAGCTCGATGGCCGCGATCGGCGTCGTCGAAGGCGTTGCGGAAGCCACAGCCGCCGTCACGAAGGTGTTTTCCGGCGCGGTCAGCGACTACCTCGGTAAACGCAAGTTCCTGATGGTCCTCGGTTATGCGCTGGCGGCGTTCACCAAGCCGGTCTTCCCGTTGGCGACTTCGATCCATTGGGTGTTTGCCGCACGTTTCGTCGATCGCATCGGCAAGGGCATTCGCGGCGCGCCGCGCGATGCGCTGGTCGCCGACATCACGCCGCCGGCGCTGCGCGGAGCGGCCTACGGACTGCGCCAGGCACTGGATTCCATCGGCGCCTTCATCGGCCCCCTGTTGGCGGTGGTCTTCATGGCCTGGTTCGCCAACGACATCAAGGCGGTAATGTGGGTCGCCGTCGTGCCGGCTTTTGTCACGGTGGCGATCCTTGTCTTCTACGTGCGAGAGCCCGAACACCCCGGCGGGGACGCATCAGCCGGGCCCCCCCTGACCCTGGCCGGCATGAAACGATTGCCGCGGCGCTACTGGTTCGTCGTGTTGCTCGGCGCCGTGTTCACGCTGGCGCGCTTCAGCGAGGCCTTTCTCGTCCTGCGGGCGAGGGACGCTGGCCTTGCGCTGGGCTATGTGCCGCTGGTGATGATCGTGATGAACGTCTTCTACGCGGCATTCGCCTATCCGGCCGGCCTCGCGGCGGACCGTGTCAGTCGCCGCGCCCTGCTGCTCGTCGGACTGGCGATGCTGATCGCCGCCGACATAGTGCTGGCAGCCGCCGCTTCTCCCTGGTCGGTGTTCGCGGGTACGGCGTTGTGGGGATTGCACATGGCCTTCACGCAGGGCCTGCTCTCCAAGCTCGTGGCCGACACCGCATCGAAAGAGCTGCGAGGCACGGCCTTCGGCCTCTTCAACCTTGTCAGCGGCGCCGCCCTGCTGCTGGCGAGCGTCATCGCAGGCGCGTTATGGACCACATGGGGCGCACCGGCCACGTTCCTGGCCGGCGGAGCCTTCGCCGCGACGGCGGCGCTTGGATTGCTCGCCTGCCCTTCGAGACATCCATCCGCAATGCACGAGACCGCCGGATGAGTTTGCCTTTGACGCGTCCCGCTCAGCCTGGTCACAAGAATTTGGCGTCAAGCGGCAGAAAATGATTGGACTCTTTGTCTCGCACGGCTATCATGAGGGCAGTATGTGTCGAAGGGAGGGGTATGCCTTCAACGGATACCAGCACCCTTGACTACATAGATTGCGGAGCATGTAGTAATACATACGATTGATCCTATATTGGGCGGTCGGGCGGGTCGTGTTCCGCGGGACGAACGGAGTCTTGCTGAGGAATCGAGCATGAGAGGAACGACGAGAGCACCGAGCAAACATGTGACGGAAGAGCGAATGAGCGCCTTCCAGACAAGATGCCATCAAGCCGGCCTCAAAGTCACACCGCAACGGATGGCCGTTTACAAGGCCCTGGTGGAAACCACGGAGCATCCTTCCGCAGAGGTCGTATTCCGGAAGGTGCGACGCACGTTTCCCAGCATCTCCCTGGACACCGTCAACAGGACGTTGCTGACCCTGAGCGACATGGGAGCGGCCTTCGTCGTCGAGGGTTCCGGCGACGCCAAGCGGTTCGACGCCAATCTCTGCACGCACCAGCATTTCAAGTGCCTCAAGTGCAGGCGCATCATCGACTTCCACTATGAGCCGTTCGACGAAATTGCCGTCCCGGAGAACCTCGCCGGCCAGTTCACCGTACTGAGGAAAACCGTGTACCTCGAAGGCCTGTGCGATCAATGTGACGACGGGTCCTGAGTCCCGGGTTCCAGACTCGCGATTGGCGCGTGTGCCCTGAGATCTCGAGATTCAAGACGAAGTACACACAATCACTATAGACGGAGACAGCAGATGAATCTGAAGGGCACCGAGACTGAAAAGAATTTGTTGACCGCGTTCGCGGGGGAATCCCAGGCAAGAAACCGCTATACCTATGCGGCCGAAAAGGCGAGGGAAGAGGGGTACGAACAAATCGCCGCCATCTTCGAGGAAACAGCGAGCCAGGAAAAGGAACACGCCAAGCGGTTGTTCGGGTTCCTTGAGGGGGGGGAAGCCGAGATTCGCGCCGCCTTTCCCGCCGGGGTGGTCGGTACCACGCTCGACAATCTCAAATCCGCCGCTGCGGGCGAGCACTATGAAACCACCGAGATGTACCCGAATTTCGCGCAAGTAGCGGAGAAGGAAGGATTTACGGAGATCGCGGCGGTGTTCAAGAAGATCGCGGTGGCCGAGAAGCGTCACGAGGGTCGCTACGTCGCACTTGCCAAGAACATCGCCAACGGCTCGGTCTTCAAGCGAGCGACGTCGGTCCGCTGGGTATGCCGCAATTGCGGGCTGGTTCACGAGGGTCCCGAGGCCCCGAAGGTCTGCCCGGCCTGCCAGAAGTCGCGTTCGTATTTCGAGATTGAGGCGGTCAATTACTGACGCGGGAATGGGGCGGAGGAGTCGTGTGTTCTCTCGCGGCGGATGACACGATTTGCCATTTTCACCGAACTGCATCACCCCGGACCCGCGTAACAACAGCACGCAACCACAGTCGGTGGAGAGCATCTGTCGGTCCGGCCATGGTCGGTGCCGTGTGACGGCAGACAGGATCCTGATTTGGCGTCAATATGCCTATGAGAACCCATCATCGATTCGCGGTTTCGGGCTGGACGGTCACAGTGGTCTGGATCATGATCCTTGTGGCCGGGTGCAAGCAATCCAATCACGGAAAGGAGCAGGATATGACAGAGCGAGCGGGCCTGGTCACGCTGAAAGGCAATCCCATCACACTTCTGGGCAACGAGGTGAAAGTCGGGCAGAAGGCCCCCGATGCTGAGTTGGTCGCCAACGACCTTTCGACGGTCAAACTATCGGCCCTGTGCCGGGGGAAGGTCTGCATCATCACGTCGGTGCCATCGTTCGACACGCCGGTGTGCGACGTGGAGACACGGCGGTTCAACCAGGAGGCGGGCAACCTGGGCGACGACGTGGCCGTCCTGGCCATCAGCATGGACCTGCCCTTTGCCCAGGCGCGATGGTGCGGCGCGGCAGGCGTGAAGAACGTCGAAACGCTGTCGGACCATCGTGACGCGGCCTTCGGCACGTCGTACGGCGTGCTCGTCAAGGGCCTGCGGCTTCTGGCTCGCGCCGTGTTTGTGGTGGACAAACAGGGCGTTGTCCGCTATGTAGAACTCGTGAAAGAAGTCGCGAGCGAGCCGAACTACGAGGCCGCTCTGAACGCGGCAAAGAAACTGCGGTAGGTTCGCCGAGGCAAGGTAAGTGTGCCGCCGGAGACACGCTCCCGGACGGCTGGACAGAGAGGATCACGATACAATGCAGGAACTCAGGCCCAACGTGTACCTGATCCGCGCGATCGACTGGGACCGCAGGCTCTTTGACGAGCTGATTCCGTTGCCCGAGGGAACCACGTACAACGCCTACCTGATCGAAGGCAGCGAGAAAACCGCACTGCTCGACACGGTGGACCCCACCAAGACGGACGTCCTCTTGAGCAGTCTGCTCGCATCCGGGATCAGCAAGATCGACTACGTCGTTTCCCATCACGCGGAGCAGGACCATTCCGGCTCCATCCCGGTGATCCTCGCCCGCTACGGCGACGCCAAGGTCGTGACAAACGCCAAGTGCAGGGCGATGCTCATCGACCTGATGCACATCGAGGAGGAGCGGTTCCTGGTCGTCCAGGACGGCCAGACTCTGTCCCTGGGCGACAAGACGCTGCAATTCCTCGACGTTCCCTGGGTCCACTGGCCCGAGACCATGGCGACCTATCTCCAGGAAGACAAAATCCTGTTCCCGTGCGATTTCTTCGGCTCGCATTTGGCTACGAGCAGCCTGTACGTGGACGATGAGCCGCTGGCCTACGAATCGGCCAAGCGATACTACGCCGAGATCATGATGCCCTTCCGGTCCATCATCAAGAAGAACCTGGAGAAAGTGGGCAAGCTCGATATCGAGATGATCGCTCCGAGTCATGGGCCGGTCCACGACAAGCCGGGGTACATCGTGGACGCTTACAAGGATTGGGTCGGCGACAAGGTGAAGAACGAGGTCGTGCTGGCCTACGTGTCCATGCACGAGAGTACGAAGAAGATGGTCGAGCACTTCTCGAACGCCTTGATCCGGCGCGGCATCGTGGTGCGGCAGTTCAACCTTGCGCAGACGGATCTTGGCCGACTCGCGATCGCCCTGGTGGACGCCGCGACGATCGTCCTCGGCTCGCCCACGGTCCTGACAGGCGCCCACCCCAAGGCAGCCTATGCCGCGTTTGTGGCCAACGCTCTGCGACCCAAGACCAGATTCGCTTCCGTGGTGGGATCGTTCGGCTGGGGCGGCAAGATGGTCGAACAGCTCTCGGGATTGCTCACGAACATGAAAGTAGAGTTGCTGACCCCGGTGATCGCCAAGGGGCAGCCGAAAGATGAAGAATTCCTTGCCCTGGACATGCTGGCCGATCAGATTCTCGCAAAGCATCGGGAGATCGGGATCGTTTGACGGGACAGCGTCGTGGCACGAGCGGCGCCGGGCACTACTGAAAAATGAAAGGACAAGAAAGATGATTGAGAGGTTGCAGGTCTACAAATGCTCCGTATGCGGCAACATCGCGGAGGTCCTTACGGCCGGCGGCGGCGAACTGGTCTGCTGCGGCAAACCCATGGAGAACCTGACCGCCAAGACCGCCGACCAGGGGAAGGAGAAACACCTGCCGGTCATCGAGAAGGTCGAAGGCGGCATCAAGGTCAAGATCGGCAGCGTGCCGCACCCGATGGAAGACAAGCACTACATCGAATGGATCGAGGTAATCAGCGACGGCAAGGCCTATCGCCAGTTCCTCAAGCCCGGCCAGGCGCCCGAGGCCGTCTTCCCCATCGCATCGGGAAACGTTCGGGTCAGAGAACACTGCAATATTCACGGATTGTGGGAGGCAAAATAGCATGTTGAACGAGAAAATGGAAAAGGCCCTCAACGAGCAGATCAACGAGGAGCTGTATTCGTCCTATCTGTACTTGGCCATGGCGGCCTGGTTCGAGTCGGAGAACCTGCCGGGTTGCGCCGCCTGGATGCAGGCCCAGGCGCGGGAGGAAAACGTCCACGCGATGAAGTTCTTCAAATTCATCAACGAGCGAAGGGGCCGGGTCACGCTCAAGGCGATCAAAGAGCCCGTCAAGCAGTGGAAGTCGCCGCTGGCGGCCTTCGAGGCGTCTCTCAACCATGAGCAGCACATCACCGGCTGCATCGACAAGCTGATGAACCTGGCCCTCGCGGAGAAGGACTACGCCTCCGTCGGCCTGTTGCAGTGGTTCGTCAACGAGCAAGTCGAAGAGGAGGCCCACGTCGACGGCATCGTGCAGAAGCTCAAGATGGCGGAGAAAGCCCCCGGCGCCCTGCTCATGATGGACCAAGCATTGGGCGAGCGGAAATAGACACTGTCGAGACAGTCAGGAGAACAGGCATGAGCACAGCTTTCAACGCCGATGAAGTCTTCGAGATGGCGGAACAGATCGAGCAGAACGGCGCCAGGTTCTATCGGGAGGCCGCGACCAAGACCGTCAGCCGGGAGATCAAGGAGATGTTCCTCAACATGGCCTCCATGGAAGAGGGCCACCAGCGGACGTTCAAGGAAATGAGGAAAAGCCTCAGCGAGCAGGAGAAGGCCGAGACCGTGTATGACCCGTACGGCGAGGCCTCGCTCTACCTGCAGGCGCTTGCGGACAGCAAGGGATTCGAGGGCATGAAGAGCCAGACGCAGAAGCTGACGGGCAAAGAGTCCGCGCGGGAGTTGCTGGAGATCGCCATCGGCGCCGAGAAGAACTCCGTCCTGTACTACGTCGGCCTGAAGGACCTGGTGCCGGCCGGGATGGGACGGGACAAGGTCGAAGCGATCATCCGGGAAGAGGTCAGACACATTGCCGATCTGCGTCGGCGGCTGACCGCATTGACTGCGTAAAAAGGAGCGGATAATGAAATACAAATGCGTTCTGTGCGGCTACATTTACGATCCGGCCGTCGGCGATCCCGATAACGGCGTTGAGCCCGGGACATCATTCCAGGACCTTCCGGACGACTGGGTCTGCCCGGAGTGCGGCGCCGGCAAGGACGAGTTCGAGCCCGTGGAAGATGAATGAAACCGAGGGGTCGAGTTTGAAGTGTGAAGTGTCAAGTGTACAGTATGAGACATAGTATTCTCGTGCTCACCGCTTCAAACTTCACACTTCAAACATCAAACCTCGAACCTGTGACTCGTGACCTGCTTCACGAGGTTGGGAATGCCCATTCGAGAGATACATCCGTCGGTGGCCGCTCTGGACATGATCTGCGTCGAGTCGGCGGCCCCGCCGACCGCCATGGTCGTCTTTGGGGCCTCCGGCGATCTCGTCCAGCGCAAGCTCCTGCCCAGCATTGCGGAAATCCACCGGCGTGGCCTGCTCAGCGAGCAGTTCTGTCTGTTGGGTTGCAGTCGCACTGAGTACTCCGACGAGCAATTCCGACAGCTCGCCGCCGAGGCAATCCGCCACAGCGCCGGCGGCATCTCCCCCCAAGACCTCGCCGCCCTGCTGGGGAAGTTCCACCACATCCGCGGCGACTACGCGGACCCCGGCACATACAAGCGAATCGGCGACAGGCTGGCCGAACTCCGGAGCCAGCACGCTATCACAGGCTGTGATCTCTTCTACCTCTCGGTCCCGCCTTTTCTCTACGAGACGATCATCGAGCACCTCGGTTCCTCGGGCCTGTCCTGCAAGGACGATCCCAAGTGCCGCCAGCGCGCCAGGCTCGTCGTGGAGAAACCCTTCGGACGGGACCTCCCTAGCGCAACGCAGCTCAACCAGACGATCTCCACGTGGTTCGAGGAGTCGCAGGTCTACCGCATCGACCATTATTTGGGCAAGGAGACCGTCCAGAACATCATGATCTTCCGATTCGCCAACGCGATCTTCGAGCCCCTCTGGAACCGCAACCACATCGACAACATCCAGATCACGATCGCCGAGACGCTGGGCGTCGAGCATCGAGCAGGCTACTACGACAAGTCCGGGGCGCTCCGCGACATGTTCCAGAACCACATGCTGCAAATGCTGGCCCTGGTGGCGATGGAACCGCCGATCTCATTCGACGCCGAGGCGATTCGGGATGAGAAAGTCAAGCTCCTGAGAACCGTGCGGCCTTTCGAGACGGAGAATTTGGCCGGTTCCATCGTGCGAGGTCGGTACGCGGCAGGCCGGATCAACGGTCAGGACGTGCCGGAGTATCTATCGGAAAACAGCGTCGACCCTGATTCCAGGACGGAAACCTACGTCGCCGCCAGGCTGCTCATCGATAATTGGCGGTGGAAGGACGTGCCCTTCTACCTGCGGACCGGCAAGCGTCTGGCCGCCAAGGACACCGAGATCGTCGTGACATTCAAGGAGCCCCCGCACTCGCTATTCGGTTCGGTGGGCCTGCATCACATGCCGCCGAACGTCCTGGCGTTCCAGATCCAACCCAAGGAGGGCATCTCGCTGCGATTCCAGGCGAAGCGTCCCGGCTCGAAGATCTGCATCGGCACGCTGGACATGAAGTTCCGCTATCAGGAAATCTTCGGCGTGGAGATGCCCGATTCCTACCAGAGGCTGCTCTTGGACTGCATGACCGGCGACCAGACCCTCTACACCCGATTCGACGGCATCGAAGTCACCTGGCGGCTCTTGATGCCGGTCCTGGAATCATGGGAGCGCAGCGACGAGAGGCCGCACGAATATCCCGCCGGCAGCGAGAGCTTTCCACAAGCGGACGCCCTGCTCGAAGCCGATGGCCACGCGTGGCATGCACTCTATAGGGCATAGCGGCTTCCTTCTCCGTTCCTCACAAGCCCCTCGCGAGAGAGGTGCATCCGGATGATACAGTCTGCAAAGCGGCGGTTCGATCAACAGTATTCGCTTTTCCATCACAGTCGTTGAATCGTCCGGATGAAAGCCTCGATGTTCTCTGTCGAAACGCTTGGGGGTACCCCCCCGCCACAGGACAGAAGGATTCGGCTCCGGTCGGCCAACGGTGCGATCGCGCTCTTCACGCTGTCGGCAACCTCCTCGGGCGTCCCCTGCGCCAGCACGTCTCGCGGCGGAATGTTGCCCAGCAGGGTCACCTTGCCGCCGGTCCACTGTTTCATCTCGGAGAGGGAGTGTTCGAAGCTGAAGTTGAAGAGATTGACGCCGATCTCTCTGAGGAACTTGGCGCACACGCGTCCCTGGGCGTCGTTGTGAAAGAACCGCACGGGCGCGTCGAAACAGCCGAAGATCTGCTTCAAGTACGGCAGCGCCGTTTCCCGGAAGTCCTGCTCGCCCAGAAAACCCACGATATCGTCGAGAATGAAGATCCCCTCGATGGTGGGGAGGCATTCCTTCTGGTATCGCAACCAATCGACGATGAAATCCGTGATGAGCGTCAGGAACCGCTTCATCTCGTCGGGGTCGGTGCGGATCGCCATGAGGAACTCCGTCGTGCCCATGAGGAACGTCGCGATATTCAGCGGTCCGCGGGACACCGCAAAGCGGATCGAGTGCCCCGCCTCCTCGATGCGTTCTCGATGGAGCTGCAGCCGACGAACGGCGAACGGAAGGAGCCCGTCAGTCCTCGGATTGGGCTTCTCCAGGGCTGCGATGTCACCGACCGTCTTGACGATCCGCTCGGCGAACGGCAGATCGTCCAGTGCCCATCGGCACTTCGTGCCAAACGCCGAAGGTTCCGTGCACATGCCGAACTCCGACCAGAATCCAGGCAGGAACATCGCCTCCGGGAACCGCTTCACGGCCTTGAGATTGGCCGCCAGCCACTTTTCGTCGCTGCAATAGTAGTCCAGCGTGGACATTCCGGACCAGCCGGGAAGCCACGGACTGTCGATGATGAACCCCACCGGCAGCGGCTCGAACACCTCGCCGGCAAGAATCGCCAGCAACTTCTCCCACTGTTCATTCGTCATGGATCGTCCCAGCAACGCATTCTTGATCTCTGATTTGCGATTGTTGATTGGGGGAGTATCGCGCACCGCTCTGAAATCACAAATCAAGCCTCAACAATCACAAATCAGAACACCCGCACGGCTGCCTCTGCGCCCTTGCGCTCGGCGGATACATACGCGCTGTAGATCGTCGAAATACAGTCGGCGGCCAGGCAACTGTCGCTCTGAACCGGCTCGCCGTACGCCACGGCCCGGTAGAACGACTCGATCTCCTGCGGATAGCCCGTGAACCAGTCCTCATCGGGCGACGGATTCGTCCAGCCCTGCTTGGTCCCGATCTTCTCGACCACGTAGATATCCTTGAAGTTCGCCTCCACGGGGTTGTATGTCTGCATCGCGGTGTTCGGGTTGATGTTGCAGAACGTGCGGTGGTTGTTCGCGGCCACTTCGAGCCAGTTGTGAATCCCGCCCACGATAATGTCCGAGGCGAAGATCGTCGCAATCGTGCCGTCGTCGAACGTTACGGGCATCATCGAGAAATCGTCGATGTCGAAGTAGTCGCAGCGGATATGGCCCTCGTCCCGAAAACCGGGCATCCGCGTCAGCGCATGCACGCGTGCGGTGACCGCCTTGGGCCGGATGGGCTTGCCGGTGCGGGCCTTGCCCTCGACCTGCTTGAGGTACAGCGCAGCACCCAGCGGGTGGCAGCCCTTGCCGATCATGACGCCGCCGCCCGAGAATTTCCAGTAGGCATAGGTCCTGGCGTGCGAGCCCGAGTGAGCCTCCTCGCCGTGCATCCAGAGGATCTGCGCTCCGGTCTTCTCGATGATCTCCCGTTCCTTCTGGATCGCGGGCGCGTAGACCCAATTCTCCGCGTAGAGGATTCTCCCCTTGCTCTTGCCCTCGGCCTTGAGCATCCGCTCGATGCTGGCCAGCGCCTTGTCCCGGGCAGTCTCCTTCGGGAAATCCTGGCCGTTGAAGTCCTCGGAGCCATCCCCGAAGAACCCGGTCAGCGGTTTCTCCACGATGGCGAACTTGTTCCGCTCCAGGGCCGCGATGGCGACCGACTCATGAGACGAAGCCGTCGTACAGCAATGGATCACATCGACGTCGTCAATGAGTTTCTCCAGGGAATCGTAGACCGCGATCCCCCGCTTTTGCCCGTAGGCCTGCGCCCCTTCCAGGGCGTATACCCCCTTGATTTCCACGTTGACGCCGTGGACCTTCTCGATGGCCTCGAAGTGGAACGAAGCGGAGAACCCCGCCCCCACGATGCCGGCCCGCACCATCTTCTTCTTCATACGGTCTCCCCTACTCTGTGATCTCTGTGCCCTCTGTGGCAGCCTTGCTCTTCATCTCTTCGCACTTGGCGTGGTATCGGCGTTCAGATCTCCCAGGACGAACTGGATGCCGTCGAGGTAGTGCTGCAAGACGATCGGGTTCCAAAACAGCTCGTGCTCGTGGCCCAGAGCGCAGTAGAACACGCGGCCCTTGCCGTAACTCTTCACCCAGGTCATCGCGAAGTCCCTGTCCTCGCGATGGATCAACTCCCTCTGTCCCGGCGTAGTCCGCGTCCGCTCGGGGTCCACCGTGACCAGGACCCGCAGATTCTCCCGCGAGTACGGCGAGGTCACCTGGTAGATCTCGTCGGTCACGATGAAGAACGGCTCCCTGAACGCGCCGGTCAGCGGGTGGCCCGGCTCCTCGATTCGCAGCACGACAGTCGAGCCCGATCCCCAGGGATGGTTGTCGAATCGGGCGCCGACGATGTCCCCGAACTCGGGCCAGCCGGCAAAGCTCGCGACGCCGGCGTGGATCACCGCGAGACCGCCGCCCTCGCGGATGAAATCGGCAAAGCTCTTCTTGAGCATTTCGTCGCGTTGGCGGGCTTTGGCCTGCTGATCCGGTGGAAGCTTTGCGAAATCCTCGGGCAGGAAGATCTCCTCGTTGGTGTTGTTCAGAACAACCGCGTCGAACTGCTTGAGCTTCTCCGGCTCGAACAGGCTGTCATCCTCTTCGGCCAGCACAGCCTCGAACGCACCGGTCTGACGGGCCATGATCTCGATGGCCTTGGCGCCGTAGGGGCGGGCCGTGTGCTTGTAGCCCCAGGACCGCGAGAACACGAGCAGTTTGCGAGGCTTCTCGGGCTCCACGCGAGCCCGCGCGGGCATTGCGGCCCGCATCCTGGCGATTTCCTCAGCGGACGGGACCGGTGCCTGAGCAAACAGAGGAACAGCCATCCCCAGCGTCATCGCAACAATCAGCGATCTCATTCGATCTCCCGTTCAACAAATTCGAAATCCGAATCTCGAAACCCGAAACAAATCCAAAGGACCAAAATCCAAATGCTCGAAACGCTGTCGCACTTTGGACGCTCCGTTTTGGATTTCGAGCTTTAGGCATTCGAATTTGTTTCGGATTTCGTGCTTCGAATTTCGGATTTTCCTACAAAGTCCACGGCGCTCGCATCGTCCTCGACAACATCGCGGTTGCTGCATCGTCGCCGAGGAACTGCTCTTTGGCCGGGTCCCACTTCAGCTTGCGGCCCGTCCGCATCGCAATATCGCCCAGCAGGCACGCGGAGCACGAGCGATGCGCGACCTCGACCGGCGCGATCGTCTCGGCCCGCGACTTCACGCACTCGTAGAAATTGCCCTTGTGGTAATCGCTCACGTAGAGCTTTGTCTCGCCGGGGCCGATCGTCTCCTGCAGGAGCGACTTGGGCTCCGCAGCAATGCCACCTCGCGTGACAAAGACCCAACCCTTGTCACCCTCGAATCGGATGCCGTTCTTGTGGACCTTCTCGTCCGCGGCGATCAGTTTGACCCCGTTGGCATAGGTGTACTCGATGTGGAAATCCCCATGCACGTCCCAGAGTCCGTTCTGCGGAAATTCGGCATGGCCCTCGATCTCGACGGGACCGGTGAACTCGGTGCCCATGCCCCAGTGGGCGATGTCGAGATGGTGGCTGCCCCAGCCGGTGATCATCCCCGCGCCATAGTCGGATATGCGAAGCCATCCCGGCCGGGCGGTGATACTGTTCTGCGGGTGCACTCGCTCCTCGGTATAGGGCGCCCAGGGGGCCGGCCCCAACCACATCTCGTAGTTCAGATTCTCCGGCACCGGCATCTCGGGCTTCACCTCGCAGCCCGGGTCCGTACCGAAGCCCACCTTGATCGTATGGATCTTGCCGATTCGGCCGTTGCGGACCAGTTCGCAGCCTTGGCGGAACTTCCGCTCGGACCGCTGCTGGCTGCCGATCTGGAAGACCCGGCCGTACCGCCGGACGGTATCACTCACGAGGCGTCCTTCCGTAATGGTGAGCGACAGAGGCTTCTGCAGAAAGATGTCTTTGCCCGCCTTGGCAGCCTCGATGGTGGGGATGGTGTGCCAGTGGTCCGGCGTGGAGATCTGCACCGCGTCGATGTCGCTGCGTGCGATCAGCTCACGGAAATCGCCGTACGCGGCGCAGCCCTTGTACTCGCCGGCCGGAGATCGGTTCGCATAGAAAGATTCCACCTTCTTGCGGGCGAGTTCCACCCGCCTGCTGTCCAGGTCGCAGACGGCCACCACCTGAACCTGCTTGATGCCCAGGGCCTCTGTCAGGTCACCCGTTCCCATCCGCCCGACGCCGATGCAGCCGACGGTGATCCGCTCGCTGGGGGCCTCGGCGCCGAATACCGACGCCGGAACAATCGCGGGGAGGGCAAGGCCCGCTCCTACGGCCGCCGAGCTGCGAAGGAAGTCCCGGCGGGACAAGGTTTTGCGGTGATTGGACGATCTGCCTTCGGTGTGTTCGCGTGTGGCTCTGTTCATAAAGCACTCCCCACTAATAGTATAACGGCGTTCGTCAGGGTCCCCAGCTTATCGCGCCGCCGGCCTACTGTCAACGCGGCGAAACTGCCCTGCCATTCTTTGAATTTCGCAGCGTCCATTTCACCTGTGACTCGCCGCGGATTGTGGTATCATGGTGATCTCGTGCGCCGGACAGACGCCGATGTAGTGTGGGCAGTGCTTTTGTGAAGGAGATGGTGCTTATGATGCAGATTCGAGGTAGAAGAGAATTCCTGCAAGCGGCAGCCGTGGGCGCAGCCGCATGGTGCGGGCTGGGGGCCGCAGCGGCATCCGCTCAGCAGTCGCCAATCGGCAAACCGAAGTTCGAACTGGGCCTGGCTTCGTACTCGCTTCGGAAGTTCGACCTGGCCAAGACCATCGAATACACCAAGCGGGTCGGCCTCAAGCACATCGCCCTCAAGGACATGCACCTGCCGCTGACCAGCAGTCGTGAACAGATCCTCGCGGCGGCCGATCAGGTCCGGCAGGCGGGCCTGAACCTCTACGGCGCCGGCGTCATCTATATGAAGGATGCCGACGAGGTGAGCCGGGCATTCGACTACGCCAAGACCGCCGGCATAAAGGTCATCATCGGCGTGCCTGGACACGACCTGCTGCCGCTGGTCGATGAGAAGGTCAAGGAATACGACATCAAGGTCGCGATTCACAACCACGGCCCGGGCGACAAGACCTACCCCCTGCCATCCAGCGCATACGAGAAGATCAAGGACCTCGACAAACGAATCGGCCTGTGCAACGACATCGGCCACACGACCCGCTCCGGCCTCGATGCGGCGGACTCCATCCTCCAGTTCCCGGACCGGCTCCACGACGTTCACTTCAAGGACGTCTCGGCGGCCGACCCCAAAGGCGGCTGCGTCGAGATGGGTCGCGGTGTGATCGACGTCCCCAAGGTCATGCGGGCTCTCGTCCAGATCAACTACACGGGATTCGCCTCATTCGAATACGAGAAGGACGCGGACGACCCCGTGCCGGGATTGGCGGAATCGGTCGGCTACGCGCGAGGGGTCATGGCCGCACTGTAGGCAGGAAAATCCGAAATCCGAAACTCGAAATCCGAAACAAATTCAAAATACAAAACCCGAATGACCGAAACGCTGTCGCCGATCCGGCAGCAGCCGTTTCGAATTTGGAGTTTTGGTCATTCGTGCTTGTTTCGGATTCCGAGTTTCGAGATTCGTGCTTCTCCGATCATCGTAGTTTGACGAGCTTTCCCTCCTTGGCGGAACGGTAGATCGCCAGGATGACTTCGACCGCCTTGCGGGCCTCGGCGCCGTCGATCCAGAATCGCTCATTCTTCTCCAGGGATTCGAGGAACGCCTTGAAGTTGCGCGTGTGGTTCTCGTGGGTAATGGCCGCGGGGTCAGCGACGCCGCCGCCGCCTTCGATCTTCATGAATCGCTTGCGGACCTCTGCATCCTCGGGCCGCTCGTCGGCGAATTGCCAGACGGTGATGCTGTTCTCGACGTTGATGACGGTGCCCTTGGTGCCCGTGATCTCGAACCTCCGGAACTGGCCGGGATAGGAGGCGGTCGTGCCGTAGATCAGGCCCAGAGCCCCGCCGGCATACCGCACGACGGCGACCGCTGTGTCCTCCGTCTCGATCTGGTGGCCCAGCGTGCCGGTATACGCCTGCACCGATTCAATGGGCGGCATCAGGTCGCAGAGCATGTCCACCATGTGGATGGACTGGTTCATGAGGGCCCCGCCGCCGTCGAGCTTCACCGTGCCGTGCCAGGAGTCCTTGTAGTAGGCGTCAGTCCGCCACCAGGGGACATAGACGCTCGCGCAGGTGACCGTTCCGAACCGGCCGGACTGGATGGCCTCTCGCAGCGGCGTCATCAGGTCGTTGAACCGATAGGGGAAGATGCCGCCCAGGCGCGTCCCGGCCTTTTCGTGGGCCCGGATCATGGTGTCGATTCGCTGGAGCGTAATCTCGACCGGCTTCTCGCAAATCACGTGCTTGCCGGCCTTGGCCGCCGCGACCGTCGGCTCCATGTGCAGGCCGCTGGGCGTCGCAATAGTCACAATGTCGATGGCCTTGTCCTTGAGCATCTCCTCATAGCTGCCATAGGCCCGGCCGCCATACTTCTTCGCCAGCGTCTCGGCCCTCGGGAGATTCGTATCGCAACAGGCCACGAATTTGGCGTTGGGAATATCGCCGATGGCCCGGGCGTGGAAATCAGCGATCAAGCCGGCCCCGACGATTCCAAAGTTCCAGGTCTTCATGTTCCAGACTCCAAACAGGTTGCTCAATTCAGTTTCAGGCCCACTTCTTTGGCCATGCTCCGGACCGCCGCGATGGCCTTCGAGAACAACTCCGGCCCGGTGGAGCCGCCAAACTGCCCCCCTGCCATCAGGTGCGGCTCCATCGTGACGCAGCCGCCGTACTTCATCGCGGCCAGTTCCGCGAGGAGTTGCTTGATCTGTCCATCGCCCTGGCCGGGCATACTGCCGACGTCCTTGGCCCCGAGCTTCCAGTCCTTGATATGGATGTGTACGACGTAGGGCTTCATCACAGGCCAGCAGACCTCGACGTTGTTGGTGATCTGCTCGCCCCAGACGAAGTTGGCGGGGTCGTAAGCGAGACGCAGCTTGGGCGAATCGATGGTCTTGACGAGATCCACGCAGTTGGCCGCGCTGTGACCATAGATATGGGCCTCATTCTCATGCACCATGACGACATCGGTGCCCTGAACGGCCTCGACCTTGGCCACCATGCGGTCCATGACCTGGCTGCGATAGTCGTCGATGTTCTTGCCGTCGGGCGCGTAGTAGCTGAACATGCGAATGAACGGCGTCTCGAAGAACTGGGCCAGCTCCACCGCGTGCTTGAACTTGTCCAGGTGCGGCTTGAAATGCTGGTCCAGCTTGACTTTGCCGATGGGCGAGCCGATCGCGCTGACTTTCAGGCCGTGGTCTTTGAGCAGCTTCTTCGCCTGTTTCAACTCGTCGGCATTGAGGTCCATGATGTTCTTCTTGTCGAAGAATCGCGGCTCAATGTACTCGACCTTCTCCTTCGCCAGAAACTCCACCTGTCCACGAAAACCGTCGGTCACTTCATCTGCAAAAGCACTCAGCTTGGCCATGTCAGTTACTCCCAAATCCGTGATGAACACATCTACATCGAGAAGCTCGCCGCCTTGTCAGGCAGTCTCCGTTTGATTTCGCCCAGCCGATAGCCGAAGCCCGGGCCTCGCACCGTGGACAGATCCACCTGGCCGTCACGACGCCGGTACAAACCCGGATGGACGGCCTCCTCCGGCGCCGAAGCGGCCGGGTAGAACTGCATCGCATTCGTCTCGACGCCCATGATCGTGCCGGCGTGGGCCGCCAGGAGCACGTGCGGGATCTGGGCCAGCATGGGATTGGTCAGATCCTGGACCATGAGCGTCATGCCGTGGGCCTTGGCCCAACACAGGCTCAGCAAGGCCCCCGTCTGGGTCTTGCAGGTCTTCAGGGCCACGCCGGTCCAGCCAAGTTCGCGCCCCAGGCGGATGAGTCTCCAATCATGCGCGCTTTCGTCCATGAACAGCGGCTTGCGGGCCGAGACGCTGTGCACGTCGATCCGATTCGCCTCCAGATCGTATGGGAACGGCTGTTCCACGTACAGGATCATCTGGTAGATGCGAGGATGGTCCGTCACCAGCCGGTCCAGGATGTCGTTGACGTAGGCCGGGTCGGTCACGGTGCAGTTGAAATCGCTCGTCAGCCAAAGGACATCATGCTCGATAGCGATCCGCCCCACCTCGACCAGCCGGTCGTAGTCCCACTCTGCGTCATTGCCTCGCAGCTTGACCTTCAGGCAGGTGAGCCCATCCCGTTCGATCCAGTCGGGCAGAAGGACCGGATAGCCATCGTTCGGCTCGCTGCCCGTCAGCTCGGCGGCATCGAGCAGGTCCTTGCCTCCCACCAGATGCCAGGTGGGCAGACGCGAAGGAGGCGACTCGAAGAAATCCGCCGGGTACTTGCCCGCGAACGACACCGCGGCGCCCGGCGCAGGCTCGAGAAAATGGGCCAGATCGGCACTCATGAACTCAGAGCTATAGGTCTCGTACACCGGTCGGCCCAGAAGCTGTCCGTAGGCGTCGTGCAGCGCGATATCGAACGCCGAGCAGCAGACCAAAGCCGCCAGCCAGGGCATCGGTTCGACTGCGTACCCCCGTTCGGCATTCTCATCGGCCAACAGGCCCGGAAGCACGGACTCGATGAAGTGATAGCCCAGCTCAATCGGGTGACCGTCACACGCCAGATCGGCCCAGGCCCGAGCCAGCCTGACGCAGAAAGCCGTCATCACATCACATCGATGCTGGTAGCTCAGGCTGCCGGGCCAGACCCATTGCACGCTCAGCGGCGTCTCGCCCCATCCCTGCGCCCGCCTGCCGCCGCCATCCTCGACGGTCATGCACACCCGGGCACAGATCACGGAGGTGAGCGTCTCAGGTCCGAACTTCAGCGGCACCCGGGTCGTGACCGGGATGAAATACAAATCCACCGCTGTTGGACGAATCCGCGTCTTCATGTCCCCATCCGATTTCGCCTCTGACGAGGCGGGAGTTTGTCGCATTGCCGCCACCCGCGTGATCGCTACAGAATGGGCGTCCGTGGGACACCGACCCCGCAACGGCACGGCGATTATATCCCAATGCGCGGGTGGCTTCAAAGCGGTAAACTCAGGACCGTGCGGATTTAATGCACGCTCTCCGGAAAGCGTTTCGACCGTGCAAAACAGTCCGGTCAAAACAGTATTGGGGGGTTGCGTTGCCCGCCGAAACGCCTATAATCGCCGAAGGTTCTGGAATTGGAGGTAACACGGTTCGGGCAAATAAGTCCCGTGAAAAACATCACAACTATACAACGTCGTCCACACCAGAGTTGAATTGAAAGGAACACGTATGAAACTCGACCGGAAGTTGAGAATGGGTTTGATTGGCGGAGGCCCCGGGGCGTTCATCGGCGAGGTGCATCGCAAGGCTTCCCGGCTGGACGGGGAGATCGAGCTTGTGGCCGGCGCATTTGATATCGACCCCCAAAAATCCCTCGATATGGGCAAGAACCTGGCCCTCGACTCCAAACGCGTCTACAGCGACTACAAGGAGATGATCAAAGCCGAATCGGCCCTGCCGAAAGGCGACCGCGTGGATTTTGTCGCCGTGACGACCCCGAACAACTGGCACTTCCCGATCGCCCGTGATTTCCTCCAGGCGGGTTTCCACGTCATGTGCGAGAAGCCCATGACCCTGAACTCCGATGAGGCCAAGGAACTCCAGAAGCTCGTAAAGCAAAAGAAGCTGGTCTTCGGCCTGATGCACAACTACACCGGCTATCCCATGGCCAAGCTCGCCCGGGACATGGTCAAGAAGGGCGACTTGGGCAAGATCCGTAAGATCGTCGTCCAGTACCCGCAGGGCTGGCTCGCGACCGCCCTCGAAAAAACCGGCCAGATGCAGGCAAGCTGGCGGACCGACCCGAAGCAGAGCGGCGCCGGCGGTTGCGTCGGTGACATCGGGACCCACGCCGCCAACCTGGCGGAATACATCTCCGGCCTGAAGATCACCCATATCTGCGCGGAGCTGACGGCATTCGTGCCGGGACGGCCCCTCGACGACGACTGCAACTGCCTGCTGAAGTTCGACAACGGCGCCAAGGGCGTCCTGCACGCCACCCAGATCGGCATCGGTGAAGAAAATAACCTCGCAATCTGGGTCCACGGCGAAAAGGCCAGCCTCGAATGGCACCAGGAACACCCGAACTATCTGTACGTCCGAGAGATCGACAAGCCGGAGCAGGTCTGGAAGAGAGGCAACGGCTACATCGGCGCCTACAGCGCCGCCGCCGGACGCGGCTCGCGTATCCCGTCGGGCCACCCGGAAGCCTTCCTCGAGGCCTTCGCCAACAACTACATGAACTTCGCCGAGACGGTCAAGTGCGCCATCGCGGGCGAGAAGCCCAGCGAGTTGGCCCTGGACTTCCCGAGCGTGGAGGCAGGCGTTCGAGGACTGCTGTTCATCGAGACGGTTGTCGCCAGTTCCAAGAGCGACCAGAAGTGGACGCCCATGAAGGCATAGAACCCTCCGGCGTAAGCCGGTCACGAATCCGCACGGCTCGGCGCACGAATCCGCGTGCGCCGAGCCGTGTATCATCCGAGGGCAGGACGTATCACGGCCCGCCTGGAGGTTTGCGGAGGAGCGGACCCGTACAAATTCCCAAGACAGGAGCATTCCCATGAAGAACAACCAGAGTACCCAGGTCTCGCGCCGCAGTTTCATTTCAAGTGCGGCCGCAGCCGCGGCCCTCGCAGCAGCCGTCGCGCCGACGGGAGCCGGGGCCGCCGAGTCACCGAAGAAATTCAAGCTCAAATATGCGCCAAGCTTCGGCCAATTCCAGGAGCACGCCGGCAAGGACCCGATCGACCAGCTCAAGTTCATGGCCGATGAGGGATTCTCCGCCATGTTCGACAACGGCCTGCCGGGCAAGCCGCCGGAACTCCAGGAGAAGATCGCGAAGGAAATGGACCGGCTCGGCATGACGATGGGCCCGTTCGTCATGTACGCCGAGTTCGGCAAGCCCACCTTCGTCACCCAGGAGAAGGAGTTCCAGGACGAAATCGTCCGCCGGACAAAGGAAGCGGTCGAGGTCGCCAAGCGGACCAACTGCAAGTGGACGTTGATCGCCCCCGGCTGCATCAGCCAGCGGATGGAGATCGACTACCAGACGGCCAATCTGATCGACAACCTCCGCCGCTGCGTCGAGATCGCAGAGCCCGCGGGTGTCGTGATCGTGCTCGAACCGCTCAACTGGTGGGCCAATCACCCCGGCCTGTTCCTCCAGAAGGTCCCGCAGACCTACTTAGTCTGCAGAGCGGTCAACAGCCCGTCCTGCAAGATCATCAACGACCTGTATCACCAGCAGATCTCCGAGGGCAACCTGATCCCGAACATCGACATGGCCTGGAGCGAGATCGGCGCATTCCATGTGGGCGACAACCCCGGTCGAAACGAGCCGGGCACCGGCGAGATCAACTACAAGAACATCTTCCGGCACCTCTACAAGAAAGGCTATCAAGGCGTGCTCTGCATGGAGCACGGCAAGAGCAAGCGCGGCAAGGAAGGCGAGCGGGCGGTGATCGACGCCTACCGGGCCTGCGACGACTTCGAAGTATGACAGCAGCAATGTAACGGAAAGGATCAAGCATGAAAGAGCTATCGAATGTCTCCCGTCGGGCCTTCATCAAGACCTCGGCGGCGGGTATGGCCGGTGTGCTGGCCGCCCAGAATGTGATCTTCGCCGCAGCGGCGCCGAGGAAGTTCCGCGTCGGCCTGATCGGCTGCGGCGGTCGCGGGACCGGCGCCCTGGACAACTGCGCGGAAGCCATCAAGATCATCGGGGCCGAGCTGGAGCTCGTCGCGACCGCCGATTGGTTCAAGGACCGGGCGGAAGGCGCCGGCAAGAAGTATGGCCTGGACGCATCGAAGTGCTTCAGCGGCGGCGACGCCTACAAGAAAGTCCTCGAAAGCAACGCGGAGGTCGTCCTGATCGCCACGTCGCCGAACTTCCGGCCGGTGCACTTCGAGGCGGCCGTCAACGCGGGCAAGCACGTGTTCATGGAGAAACCGGTAGCGGTGGACCCCCCGGGCGGCCGGAAAGTAATCGCGGCCGGCGAAGTCGCCAAGCAGAAGGGCCTGGCGGTCGTGGCCGGCACCCAGCGGCGACATGAGGCCTCCTACCTGCGGACGCAGTACGCTGTCGAGCGAGGGGCCATCGGTCAGATCGTGGGCGGATGCGTCTGGTGGTGCGGCGGCGCCCTGTGGT
>JBDKRX010000005.1:0-17970 GCA_039683175.1 Phycisphaerales bacterium | reverse complement strand
AAATATCATACATATGCCGGGGATGTTACGGCTGAAGGAATCGCCGCTTCGCGTGATCACAGAGGGTTTGGCGGCTTTTCAATGGGTTCGGTCGCCACATGGCGCACATTCCAGAATTGTCTTGCTTATTTCAGCTATTTTCTCCCGATGAGCTGTGGAACAGGTCTTGACGACGACAATATCTTCGAGGCTGCACACGGGCGTGAGCAGAGCGATTATTTTGTCTTTATTATGACGGGCACAGAAGATTTTGCCTACAGCTATGACAATAACCGTGTTGCGAAAATGCGCACGTCGCCGTATTTCACGGAAGCTAAAGATGGCGTTCAAGGTAATTTTGCCTATCGCGTCAAAGAAGGGTATTCCCACGGCGGCGTGGCGGCAAGCGAATATACATATAACGGCCTGATGCTGTTTGGGGGCAATAGAAAAGCAGCTGCAAGTTCCGATTATACTGTGAACACAAAGATCGCAGATGTCATTTCCGATGATGCATTCAGCGACTGGGGCAGACTGATATTTCCGGTTGATGCCGGCTATTACAGCGGCGAAACTTTGGGTGAGCTGCGTTTGACATGGTACACGGGAATCGACGCGAACAAGACGGTAGAAATCGCAAACTACATGAAAAGTCACGCCTCGGCAGGCGAAACCATCTTTTACGACATCTACACCGATGCCGAGAAAGCTGCCGATCCCGCTAAAGAGGACACCGGACTATTCTTTTTCAGGGGGAACGCAGGTGCTCCGTTTGCAGTCTGCAACGCAGGCGGCGGATTTGCCTATGTCGGTGCCATGCACGACAGCTTTCCCCATGCGCTGGAGCTTTCAAAGAAGGGATACAATGCCTTTGCACTGATCTACCGTCCCGGCGCGACGACCGCTTGTGAAGATTTAGCACGGGCGATCAGCTTCATCTTTGAAGATGCGAACGTACTCGGTGTGAATACCGACTGCTATTCGCTCTGGGGCGGTTCTGCCGGAGCACGGATGGCAGCAAATCTCGGAAGCTACGGAGCTGCGTATTACGGCGGCGACGACTTGCCGCGTGCCGGTGCTGTCATCATGCAGTATACAGGACATTCCGACTATCGTGAAAGCGATCCGCCTACTTTTGCCTGCGTCGGCAAGAACGACGGAATTGCCAACTGGCAGACGATGAAAAGAAGGATCGACGCAATGTCCGCTCTCGGCATTCCGACCGAGTTTCACGCATACGAAGGACTCGGGCACGGCTTCGGTCTGGGCACAGGTACGGATGCCGAAGGATGGTTGGACTTGGCTGTTTGTTTCTGGCAACGACAGATGAGTGAACAGTGTGCTCAACATGTTGGGGCCCCGAAGTGAGCATAATGCGAAGAACGCGGACATAAGGGAGAGAATCGTGCGACCAGGAAGAAGACACGGCGACATAAAGACGGAGAGGCGATCCCACTGCCTTGGGACAGCCTTCACCTTGATCGAGCTGCTCGTGGTCATCGCGGTGATCGCCATTCTGATGGCGGTCATGGTGCCCGTGCTGGGCAGGGCTCGGGAGAAGGCCAGGCGCGTTGCCTGCATGGGGAACATCCGGCAGTTCATCGTCGGCATCCAGGCCTATGCCAGCGACTTTCGCGAGACTCTTCCTTCGGGTCTGTCCGATGCCAACAATCCGCAGGATGAGCACACCCCTGTCCTTTCCAGGGCCATGCGTACCGCGTTGGTGAGAATCATCGGCGATGAACACTGCCTTTCCTGCCCCTGGCTTCGCGAGCCCTTCAACCAGCCGGGCGGGTGGTACTACGTTTTCGAGGGTCAGAATTACGGCTATGTCCTGGGCTACAACTACCTGGGAGGGCACAAAGGAACGCCCTGGCCCCTGGTGGAGCCGGCGACCAGCGAATGGGTGTCGCCACAGAAATCGTTCGATCGCGGCTCCATGCCGGTAGTGACTGAGCTCAACGCCTGGTCCATAGGCGAGATGAAGACTTTTGCCCCGCATGGACCCAGAGGCGCGATCCTGGAGGGCAGAGATTCGACCAATATGAGCCGGGAGGGAGCTTCCTCCGAGCAGATTGGCGCGGTCGGTGGTCACGTCGGGTGCTTGGATGGCTCTGTCTCCTGGAAGCATATGAAAGACATGAAGATCTATCGGGGATCGAGGCTCTGGGATGAGAGCGGCTGTTTTACGGCCTGGTAACTGTTGATATAGGAGTCTGGATATGCCAACCCGTACTTATAGACTTACGATGATGTCTTTTCTGATCCTGATGGGGGCTCTGATGCCTGTCCATGTGATGGCGAGCGATTGGCCGATTTTCCGCGGCCCCCAGCACAACGGCATCTCTTCAGAGCGCCATTGGGGAGAGGATTGGGCCAACTGCTCACTGAAGGTCAGATGGACCAAGACAGTGGGCATGGGATCCTCTACGGTCGCGGTGGCTGACGGGCGGCTCCACACGATGGGCAACAGCCAGCTCCTGGTCGGCTCCGCGAGGAGGGATTGCGACGTGGTCTACTGCCTGGATGCGGCCAGCGGCGTCCCCCTCTGGAGCTACTCCTACCCGGCGGCCTTGGGGGCCCACCTCTACGAGGGCGGCACCACCACGACACCGACCGTAGTGGGTGACAAGGTGTACACCCTGAGCAAGCAGGGCCTGGCCTACTGCTTCGACGCCGAGACCGGGGCGGTGCTCTGGCAGGTCGATCTGGTTGCCCAGCACGGCGTCCGCGCGCCGACATGGTCTGTTGCGGGGTCGCCCTATCCCTAAGGGGACCTGGTGGTCTACAACGTGGGCAAGCACGGTCTGGCCCTGCACGCCAGCGATGGAACATTGGCCTGGATGACCGGCACCGACGTATCGGGATACTCCACGCCGGTGCCACTGGATGACAACGGTCAACAACTCCTGGTCGTGATGGGATACAGGACCTTTGCGGCCGTCGAGCCCCTGACCGGCAGCGTCATGTGGGAGTATTCCTGGGTCAACGGTCTTCCGGGGAACATTGCGGACCCGGTCGTGGATGGCAACGAGTTGTTTGTCTCGTCGGGCTATAACAAAGGCTCCGGCCTGTTCCGAGTGTCCGGCGGCCAGGTCGCCCAGGTCTGGCTCCAGAGAAACATGCAGACCTGCTACAACACGGCCGTGCTTTGGCAAGGATATCTGTACGGTCCGAACGATAGCGGATCGAACCTGACTTGCCTGGAGTTCAGCACCGGCGAGGTGATCTGGAACCAGGGGGGCTTCGGCCGTGCCTGTGTTACCCTGGCGGATGGCAGCCTGATCGTCCTGAGCGAGACAGGGGTGCTGAGCGTCGGCGAGGCGTCGCCTGAAGGCTACGTGCCTGCTGTCAGAGCCCAGATCCTGAGTGGCGAGTGTCGTTCCGTGCCCGTCTTGGCCAACGGGAAGATCTACGTTCGCAGTACGGCAGGCAACCTGGCCTGCGTGGAGTTGACGACTTCCGCACCCAGGGTCGATGCCGGCAGCAGTGTCCTCACCTGGCTCAAGGCCGACGAAACCACCGTGGTCTTGAACGGTTCCGTGGCGGACGACACAAATGACGTCACCAGTATTAGCTGGTCTGTCCTCTCTTCGCCGGATGGCTCTCTTGTCGAGTTTGCCGACACCTCCAAGCCTGCCACCACGGCCAGCTTCACCCAGACGGGTGTGTATGTCTTGGAGCTACGCGCGATCGATGCAGAGTCCCAGGAAGGTTATGACCGAATCGAGGTCAGAGTGTACGCGGACGCCGACGAGGCCGCCAAGAACTGCCCAGCCGGCAGCTCCGTGGCTGCCTGGCACGATTCTGACGCTGACGGCGTCGAGGATCCTAACGAGGTCTCTCTCACGGAGGACGTCTATTACGATGCAGGCACGATCACCTTGCCGGCCAATGAGCCACAAGAGAACAGGTAAAACCGAATAACGAGAATGCAGAGGAGTCTTATGAGAACATCGTCGAATCGATCCTGTCGTTGGCTGGCGTTGACTGTCGCCGGCTGCTGCTGTTTGTTCACTGCACACGCCGGGGCGGCGGATTGGCCCCAATGGCAGGGACCCAACCGCGACGGCAAGTCTGCGGACACGGGCCTGCTCCAGCAATGGCCCCAAGAGGGTCCGCCGCTCGCCTGGAGAATCGACAAACTTGGCGGGGGCGACAGCGCTCCGGCCGTCGTTGACGGACGGGTCTACGGCATGAGCCATCGCGGCGGCGACGAAGTCGTCTGGGCCCTGTCCGAGAGGGACGGCAGCGAAATCTGGCTAACCCGCATCGGTCCGGCATTTGCCCAGCGAGTACCGCAGTCGAAGGAGGGGCCGGGATGTACGCCGGCCGTCGATGGCGGGCGCCTCTACGTCGAGGGCATGGGCGGCGTCGTGGCGTGTCTGCAGGCCCAAGACGGCAAGATCGTCTGGCAGCGCAGCCTGACAGAGGATTTCGCCGGGCGTATGCCCATGTGGAGCTACCGCGAATCGCCGCTTGTTGACGGCGACAAAGTCATCGTTACCCCCGGCGGCACAGACGCGATCCTGGTGGCCCTGAACAAGCTGACCGGTGAGACGATCTGGAAGGTCAAGATGCCCGACAGCCCGGCCGGCGATTCCGGAGCACCAACTGGCTTTGGCGGCGATCGAGGCGGTCCGGGTAGTGCCAGCGGACCCGGTGGTGGTCGAGGCGGTTCCGGTGGAGCCGGCGCGGGTTCGCCTGCGGGGGTCACCGGGACCAAAGATCCGGGCTTGTTCTCGAGCGAGCATTTTTCGATGACCGCCTTCTCCTGTAAGATTCCCAACGGCAAGTATCTCGCGAAGCTCTACTTTGCGGAGACGTACCAGGGCATCGCCGGCCCGGGCCAGCGCGTTTTTTCCTTCAATGTCCAGGGGAAGGACTTCAAGGACTTTGACGTTTGGGTGAAGGCCGGCGGTCCCAATCGCGCCTATATTGAAACCGTGCCCGTGGAAGTGACCAATGGAGAGTTTCGGATTGTCTTCACGCCCAAGGTCGAAAACCCGGCGATTAAGGCGATCGAAATCCTTCCACAGGCAGAGAGTGCGGCCTCTGGCGCAACGACCGTCCGGATCAAGGCCGGTTCGGCTGCGGCATTCACGGATTCGAGCGGCAATGTCTGGCAGCCGGATCAGGGATTTGAGGGAGGCATGACGAACCCGATGGCCAGTGGTTCAGGAGCCGGTGCCGGCGGCTTTGGCGGTTTTCCCGGCGGTGGTCAAGGCGGTCGAGGAGGTCCTGGCGGTTTCGGCGGTGGTGGTGGAGCGGCCTACGCCTCGCCTATCGCCATCGACTTCGACGGGCAGCGTCAGTATGTGCAAATGACTGCAAGGGCACTGATCGGAGTCGCGGCCTCGGACGGCAAGTTCCTCTGGCGGTATGACAAACCCGCCAACCGCATGGGTCTCAACTGTTCGACGGCGCTGTACCACGATGGGATGGTGTTCGCCTCGTCCGCCTATGGCGCAGGCGCCGGGTTGGTCAAGCTGAGCAAGGATGCCGATGGTGCTGTCCAGGCCGAGGAAGTCTATGCCACCGCCGATATGCAGAACCACCACGGCGGCATGATCCTTCTCGATGGTTGCCTCTACGGCGCCAGCGGCGGCAATGAGGGCGGCGCCCTCGTCTGTCTCGACTTCAAGACCGGCAAGGTTCTGTGGGACCAGCGAGCCACCGTGGGTCGTCGCGCGAAAGGTTCGCTCGCCCTGGCGGATGGCCGACTCTACTACCGTATGGAGGACGGTGCCGTGCTCCTGATCGAGCCGAACCCGCAGCAATACGTCGAGCGGGGTCGTTTTGAACAGCCGGATCGCACCAGGCTGCCGGCCTGGGCGCACCCGGTCATCGCCAACGGGAAACTGTACATCCGAGACCAGGATGTCTTGTTCTGCTACGACATCAAGGTGAAGTGAGAGTCAGCCAAGTACCGTGGTTATGTAGAGCGTGAATTTGCCTCCTATACGTTGTTGCCGGCGCGGTCGCACTTCCGGTCGGTGTGATCGGGAACGCCGCGTCGGCACAACATTATGGTAAGTGCTGCTTTTGGAGGGTTTAGTCATGTCATGGCGAAATGATAAGCATGCTGAGAGGATCTGTCCGAAGACCGGGCGTCGTATCGAGCGAGAAAGGGAACACCGCTGGGCATCGTGGATGCTGCCTTTCGTGGGGCTGGCGTCGCTGCTGTGGTTCCTGATCCGTGTGATTCCCAAGCCCTCGCGGGCTGCTTATCCATGCCAACGGGCGGCCTTTCCCCTGGCCTCAGGTTTCGTGGTGTGGCTGACCGGCATCATCGTGTCGACCTTGGCGTACCGCAAGGCCAGGCGTCTTGCAGGCCGAGCCCGCTACGTGGCCGCCGGACTCTTCGCGACGGTGGCGGTGGCGGCCATCTGGGGGGCGATCAGCATCACCGCAGACGTCGAAGCGGTTGCCGATTTCGTCCCGATCGATCCGCCCAACAGCCCGATCGGTATCGGCCAGGGCATCTATCCGGGGCGGGTCGTGTGGGTGCACGATCCCAGCGCGACGACGTGGGACGGCGTGACCGGATTCTGGTGGGAGGAACAGAATCTGGATCAGCAGGCGGTGGACAACATGGTCTCGCGTGCCCTGCGGACTCTGGCCGGACAGCAGGATGATGCCGCCGCCTGGGATGCCATCTTTCGCTATTTCAATCGCACTCACGGCGCCGGCGACGTCGGCTATCAGCCGGGCGAAAGAATCGCAATCAAGATCAACCTGAACGCGGAGGGATACGGCCCCGCTTATGACACCGGCGGCGGCAACGGCCGCATGCCAAGCCCGCAGATGATTCATTCCCTCCTTGCCCAACTTTTCGACAACGTGCGTGTTTCCGGGTCAGACGTCACCATTTATGATGCCTCGCGGGCTATTGCCAATCCGCTCTACAACCGGATCCACGGCGATGCGGACCCGAATTTCCAGAACGTGAGGTTCGTTGCCAATACTACGGGCAACGGCCGCATCGGTGCGGTCTATGACCCCGCTTATCCCGTCCACTTCGCCAACCCGAGCGTGGCCCCCGCGAACAACGCCACGGCTTATCTGCCAACCTGTGTGACCGAAGCCAAATATCTGATCAATCTGGCCCCGCTCTCGGGGCATAGCATGTACGGTTTTACCGTGAGCGGCAAAAACTGGTTTGGCTCGGTCTGTTGGCGAACGAATGCCAATTATTTTCCGTGGAACGGCGGCTGGACGCCCTCGCCCCTGCACAACTTCGGTCTTCGCAACAATCCCATGGGCACCTACAACCCTATTGTCGATCTCATCGGTCATCCGCAACTCGGCGGTAAGACGCTGCTGTTCCTGGTGGATGGTCTCTATGGTTCCGACAACGCGATCACCAGGGTGCTCCGCTTCAGCTCCTTTGGCAACAATTGGACAGCCAGCGTGTTTGCGTCGCAGGACTCCATTGCCATCGATTCGGTCGTGGTGGACTTCCTGCGGAATGAACCGCTGCTGAACAACAACTGCTCCGGCCAAGGCGTGGACAATTACCTCCATGAGGCAGCCCTGGCGGACAATCCGCCCTCGGGCAGCTTCTACGATCCAAGCCGCACCGGATCTCGTCTTGCCAGTCTGGGCGTCCACGAACATTGGAACAACGCGGTGGACAAGCAGTACTCCCGCAACCTCGGAGAAAGTGAAGGCATCGAACTCGTCACGCCCTCGCTGGCCGTGCAGGATGGAGCGGTCACAAACACCGTAACCGGCATACACTATGGCTGTATCCTTGATGCCGTGTCCCAGGCGAGCCATGGGGATATCATCGAAGTGTCGCCCGGCATCTACGAAGAGACAGTCTCGTTCAGCGGGAAGGCCTTGCGGATCACCTCGCAGGACCCGTGGGACTCGAATGTGGTCGCGGCTACGGTGATCCAGGGGGCGACGTTCGCCGCCGGCACGGACGCCAACTCCGTGCTTGAGGGTTTTACGATCAGCGGTCCCGGCTCAGGCGTCTCCTGCGAAGCCGCCTTCCCGTGGATCGATCACTGTCGCATTGTGGGCAATGGAGAGTCGGGCATTGTGCTGTCGGCGGGCAGCAATCCACTGCTCACCAACTGCGTCATTGCGGGCAATGGGGGCGATGGCATCGATATGTCGGCAACGCAAGGGGGCCGGCAAGTGGTGTACAGCCACGCCACGATTCTGCACTGCGATATCCTGAGCAATCGCGGCAACGGCATTCGCGGCGGCATACCCACAGTGGACAGTACGATCATTCGCGCCAATGGCTGCGAGCCCGGAACGGCCCAGATCATCGCCAATGCACCGACCGTCAGCTACTCGAATGTGCAAGGCGGGTGGCCCGGCGAGGACAATATCGACGTGGACCCCGACTTCGTCAAACCAGGGTATTGGGCAGATCCGACCGATCCCAATGAGCCCGCCGGGGCGGGTGAGACAGAGGCTGTCTGGGTGGGAGGTGACTATCACTTGAAGGCCGGCTCGCCTTGTATCGATGCCGGCAATCCCATCGTCATCATGTGGATGGATGTCGAGATCGACGGCATGTGGCGCGCCGTGGGCTCTGCCCCGGACATCGGCGCTTATGAATTTGGCATGCTGCCCTCGTCTGTCTCGACTTCCAGACCGCCAAAGTCCCATGGGGCTCGTGCGACAGCAGCCGACACCGGGCAAGAGGCTCGCTGGCCCCTGACGAATGGCTGACCCTACTATCGCACGGAGAACGGTCCATGGTCATGTCCAGTGTGAGTCTGACCAGCATGGCAGACATTTGCTGTGCCGCCGTTCGAAAGTGGTGTGCGCCAGAGCGCAACGATATTGTGTCCGGCTTGAATTTGCCTCCACGGGTGTTGCCGGCGCGGTCGTATTTCGATCGCTGTAATCGGAAACGCCGCGTCGGCACATTTCTTGAGTGTGTTATGAATAAGCATGGTGCGATGAGCAAAGAGAGGGTACCAACGGTGGGAAGAACGATGGACAGAAGTCTCGTACTCGCGAGCTGTTTGGTCTTGATGATTGCGGCCTGTGTTCCGGCGCAGGAAGGTTCGCCTATCTTACTCGTCATCAACGAGGTGATGGCGTCCAATAGCTCGACGAAAGCCGATCCGCAGGGTCAGTATGATGATTGGATCGAGGTCTACAACTATGGGAGCGTGTCCGTCGACGCTGGCGGTTTGTACCTGACGGACGATCCGGAGAAGCCCGCCAAGTGGCAAATCCCCACGACCGATCCGATCCTGACGACCATCGCCCCCGGCGGCTATCTGCTGATCTGGGCAGACGGAGACACCGAAGCTCCGGGGTTGCACGCGAGCTTCAAGCTCAGCGCCGGCGGCGAGGAACTCTGCCTCTTTGATGCCGACGGCGCAACCCCGATCGACCGCATGGCCTTTCCGGAACTTCTCACGGATATTTCCTACGGTCGTTCTCCTGACGGAGGCGATGACTGGCGGTACTTCGTCGACGCCACACCCGCAGAGGCGAATCAAGGCGGATATGAAGGGTTGGTCGGCGGGATCGAGTTCAGCCAAGGGCGAGGCTTCCACCGTGAGCCATTCTCGCTTGTTCTCGCGACGGATACGCCTGATGCGACGATCTACTATACGCTCGATGGCGAGCTGCCCGGCCAGACGCCCCCGAGTAGCACCACATCAGGACGTCCAAGATCCGGCCAAGTGGAAACCCCGGCCCTATCGGGGACACTCTACACGGCCCCCATCACCATCGATAAGACCACCTGCCTGCGGGCTGTGGCGATCCGCCAGGGCTGGAAGCCTTCGGCCCTCTACACACAAACCTATATCTTCGTCAGCGACGTGATCAAGCAGTCGTCTACCGGCGGCCAGCCCAGCGCGAACTGGCCTGCTCCATATGCCGGTGGTGGCGGTTTTCCCTGGGGTGGCGGCGGAGCGCAGGTGATCGACTACGGTATGGACCCAGACGTGGTGAACGACCCCAGATACAAGGACTTGATGAAAGACGCGTTGCTGTCGATTCCATCACTGTCGCTGGTGACGCCCCTGGCCAACCTGTTCAATTCGACCACAGGGATCTACGTCAACGCCCTGCAGGACGGCATCGCGTGGGAGCGTCCGGTCTCGATGGAACTGATCTATCCGGATGGAACGCCGGGTTTTCAGATCGACGCGGGCCTGCGGATTCGCGGGGGCTACGGCCGCGGCGGCGACAACGCCAAGCATGCATTCCGGCTGTTCTTCCGGGCCGAGTACGGAGTGTCCAAGCTGAAGTACCCTCTGTTCGGCGACGAAGGGGTCGATGAGTTCGACAAGGTGGACCTGCGAACCGAGAGCAATTACTCCTGGGCCTTCAAGGGCAGTTCGGGCGACGACAACGGCAGCAAGAACACCCTGCTGCGGGATGTTTTTTCCCGCGACCTGCAGGGGGCGACCGGGCAACCCTACACGAGGAGCCGGTATTACCATCTCTATCTCGATGGACAGTACTGGGGAGTTTACCAAACCCAGGAACGCTCTGAGGCGAGGTACGCGGCTTCGTACTTCGGGGGATCCAGCGAGGACTATGATGTGGCCAAGATCAACGCCGGTCCCGGGGCGCCCTACACGATCGAGGTGACGGATGGCACTCTGGACGCCTGCACACGGCTCTGGCAGGCGGCCAGCCAGGGGTTCAGCGCAGATGCGGCGTACTACAAGGCGCAAGGACTGAACCCGGACGGCACGGTCAACCCCGCCTACGAGCGGCTTCTCGACGTCGACAACGTGATCGACTACATGATCTGCACGTTCTACGTCGGCGACCTCGACGCTCCCATCTCGAGTTTCTTTCAGAACAGTCGGCCGAACAACTTCTACACCGTCTACAATCGCGCAGACCCCGATGGCTTCAAGTTCTTCCGCCACGATTGCGAGCACACCTTGTTCAATGTGAACGAGAACCGAACCGGCCCTTATCCGGCCGGCTCGCAGTCCCAGCACTTCAATCCGCAATGGCTGCACCAGCAGCTCGCGGCCAACGCGGAATACAAGACGCGTTTCGCGGACCACGTGTACAGGCACCTCTTCAACGACGGTCCCATGACGCCGCAAGCCGCGGCGCGCCTCCTGACTGCTCGCAAGGACACAATCGATCTGGCCATCATCGCGGAATCCGCTCGCTGGGGCGACGCCAAGGTCGCCAGGCCGCGAACCAAGGACGACGACTGGCTGCCCCAGGTCAACTTCCTGCTCAACGACTACTTCCCACAACGGACGAGCATTGTGCTAAACCAGTTGAAGAGCAAGGGGTGGTATCCGAGTACCGACGCGCCGACCTTCAATCAGCACGGGGGAGCAGTCGAGGCAGGATTCGGCATAGTGATGACGGCGCAGTCGGGCGACATCTACTACACGCTCGACGGCGAAGATCCCCGGCTTCCCGGCGGGGCAGTCAATACCGCGCACGCTATGTTATACACTGGCCCCGTCGTCCTGACGGAATCGACACGGGTCAAGGCCCGCGCGTTCGGCAGCGTCTGGAGCGCGGTCCATGATGCGGTGTTTGCCGTCGGACCGGTCGCCGAAGGTCTGCGCATCAGCGAGTTCATGTACCACCCGGTCGAGACAGGCAATCCGGATGATCCCAACACCGAGTTCGTCGAGTTGACAAATGTGGGGGCCGAACCGATTCAGCTCAAGTTGGTCAGATTCACAAACGGCGTCGACTTCACGTTCCCCAACGTTGAACTGTCGCCCGGCGCGTGCTGCCTGGTCGTCAAGAACACCATTGCCTTCGAGACCACGTACGGCTTCGGATTACCTATTGTCGGCGAGTATGCCGGCTCGCTGGCCAACGAGGGCGAGAGGATCACGCTGGTGGATGCCGCCGGCGTGACGATTCAAAGCTTCAAATACGAAGACGACTGGTATGACTTGACCAACGGGCAGGGGCACTCTCTGATCTCAGCAAACCCGGCTGGCTCCGATCCGGAGCAGTGGTCGCAGAAGGACGCCTGGCGGGCGAGCACAGAGTCCGGGGGCTCACCTGGTGTTCTCGACGACTACTAAGCGATGTTGTGAAGGACGGCGTTCCGATGGTTACCCGGAAGTACATGGCTACAACCTTTTGCGAAAGGAGTACGAAATGAAAGCGAGAGTTGTGTTGGCAGCGATGGTTGCGATGGTGACGACTGGCAGCAGTCTGGCGGATTGGCCGCAGTATCTTGGACCCAAGCGAAACAGTACCTCAGACCAGAAAGGTCTGCTGCGCTCCTGGCCTGAGAAGGGGCCGGAGGTGCTATGGACTGTTGGCGTCGGCAGAGGCTACGGCGGACCTGTCATCAAGGACGGCAAGGTCTATCTGCTCGACCGGGATGATAAGGTGGGCGAGAGCCTGCGGTGCTTCGATCTCTCCAACGGCAAGGAACTCTGGAACTTCGCTTATGACGCTCCCGGATCTGTCATGTTTCCCGGCTCGCGCAGCGTGCCGACCGTTGACGGCAACTATGTCTATTCGTGCGGCCACAACGGGGACCTGTATTGTATCGACACAAACACCCACAAGCCCGTCTGGAACAAGAACGTGTGGACGGATTTCGGCGGCAAACCCGCCAGTGGCTCCTCGGGGGGATTTGGATCGCGTGAACCGGGTGGTTTTCCCATCTGGGCCATCACACAGTGCCCCTTGGTTTACGGCGATTTGGTTATCGTCGCCTCGCAGGCTCCCGAGGCCGGTGTCGTTGCCTATGACAAACTCACAGGTGACGTAAAATGGAAAACGCCCAATCTCGGCAATGAATCATATGCCAGTCCTGCCGTTGTGAAAATAGACGGAAGGGACCATGTGGTAATGGTCATTTCATCCACGAATCCTTTTGGAAATCGAGGGTTGCCTCAGACGCTGGGGAATGTGGTTGGAATAGAACCCCTGACAGGAGCAGTCCTTTGGGAGTACAAGCAGTGGAGATGTCATATTTCGGTACCGAGTGCCGTTGATGCCGGCGACAACAAGGTGCTTGTCGTAGGCGGATACGAACTCGGCGCCACGATGATCAAGGTCGAGAAGAAGGCAGACGGCAGCTACGGCGCAACAGAACTGTTCACCACGGAAGAATTCGGCGATCAAACGAAACCGCCCATCCTGCACAACGGTCATTTCTACGCTCAGTACGGCACCAATAACCGACGGGACGGCCTGGTGTGCATGGCCATGGACGGCAAAATCCTGTGGAAGACAAGTCGCTCACCCAGCTTCAACAAGGGCAGCATGATCCTGGCCGATGGCCTGATTCTGGCCACTGACGGAGCCAACTCACTATATCTTATTGAGCCCAATCCAGCCGGATTCAAGCCCCTTGCGTCAGCCGAGCTTCTTTCAGAGGCCGGCACAGACAGCGAAGGGATAGCGGCGCGAGTCGGGGGTTCAAATCAGAACTGGGCGCCTATTGCTCTCGCCGATGGCAGGCTCCTGATCCGAGATCAACGGCAGTTGAAGTGTGTCAAAGTCGCGGAATGAAAGACGATTCATGATGACCGTTTCTCTGAAGGTCCGGGCCGGAAGATGGACTATTGCCTGGGGCATAGGACTGGCGTTGATGTCACTGGCCCTTCACGCTGGCGTTGGAATCGCAGCAGATCAATTCGCCGATCCGAACGTCGCCAGCGATCCAACTTCTCCGCAGGACATTCTGAAGAACTGGACCAGTTTCCGGGGCCCGGGCGGTAACGGACACACCGCTCACGCGAATCCGCCATTGAACTGGAGTGCGGAAGACGGCAGGAATGTCCTCTGGAAGGCCGAGGTGCCCAAGCATGGCATGAGTTCCCCCGTAGTCTGGGAGAATCAGCTGTTCCTGACCGGTGCCGACGATGCAAGCCGCCAGATCTGTTGTCTTGACACAGACACTGGCAAGCTGCTCTGGCAGCATGATGTGCATGGCATTCCCGGATCTCCTCCCGGCGGCAAGCTGCCCAAGGTGCTGGACGAAACCGGATTCGCAGCGCCCACCGCGACAACGAACGGTCAATATGTCGCGGCCATCTTTGGCACCGGTGAACTCGTTTGTGTGGATGTGAAGGGGCAGCGCATCTGGGCGAAGCATCTGGGGATTCCGAAGAACCACTATGGTCATGCTTCCTCTCTGATAAGTCATGGGAGTCTGCTGTTCGTTCAGTACGATCAGACGGAGGGCTCACGACTGCTGGCATTCGATCTGGCGTCGGGCAATCCCGTGTGGCAAGTCAAGCGTGGCGGCATTGCATGGTCATCTCCCATTCTCATCGACAACAAGGGGAGGATGGAACTCATTCTGACCAACAGTAAGGCCGTTGATAGTTACGATCCGAGGAATGGAAGGCATCTCTGGCATGTGGAGTGCCTTGCCGGGGAAGTCGCTCCGTCAGCGGCCTATGCGGATGGCGTCGTGTTTGTCGCCAACGACGGCGCCGTTGCCTCAGCTATTGATGTCGGTACTCACGGTTCGGAACCGAAGATTCTCTGGCAATGGGACGAGGCCCTGCCCGATGCGGCCAGCCCTCTTGCCAACGAGAATTACTTGATTGTGCCGACAGGTTTTGGAGTCGTCAGTTGTCTCGCTGGGAAGACGGGAAAGCGGCTCTGGGAGCAGGAGTTTGACAACGGCTTCTACAGCTCTCCCATCCTGGTGGACGATCGCGTCTATATCATCGACCTTGCCGGGACAATGCAAATCTTCAGGATGGCCGACAAGTTCGAACGGCTTGGGGCTTCCACAATAGGGGAAGAGGCCTACGCGACGCCGGCCTTTGTTGGCGACAGGATCTACATAAGAGGTGTGAGGCATCTGTTCTGCATTGGGGAGCGGAAGTGAAGCGGAGTGTAGTGTATTTGCGGTATGAGCCATTGCGGCGAGGAGGAGGTCGTCTGGGCCCTGTCCGAAGTCGAGGGCAAGGAATTCTGGGTAACCCGCCTCGGCCCGGCGTTTGCGCAGCGAGCATCGCAGTCGAAGGAGGGGCCGGGATGTACGCCGACCGTCGACGACGAGCGTCTCTATGCCGAGGGCATGGGCGGCTGCGTGGCGTGTCTGTAGGCCGAAGACGGCAAGATCGTCTGGCATAATCGGATACTACGTGTCTGAAAATGTCTTGAGTGTGTTATGAGTAACCCTGGTGCGACGACAATTCGTCGAAGGGAGGAATGGGATGCTACGTTATGTTGTCTGCTTGAGTGTATTGACGGTCTGCAATGCGGCCGTGAGGGCGTCAGACGTTGCGGCCAGTATTGCGATTGAAAATGCTTCCTTTGAGGCCCCGACAATCGATTCGAACGCCTTTCCGGCCTGGCCTGCCATTGACGGCTGGATCGAACTGGACCTTGATGCGGGATCTCAGAATACAGGTGTCTTCGCCAATACGGCGACGGACAGCGAAGATCACATGGCCAACGCCGACGGCAGGCAACTGGCCTTCCTGGGGTCGCAGCAGGGCAATGCCCTGGAGCAGGACTTGGCGGCCATCTACAGGGTTGGTTGTGAATACCGACTGACCGTTGGGGTAGGCGTCTCCGCGAGGTTCCCGCCTTCGGGCATCAAGCCGGTGGATACGATCGATCTCGTCCTCTACTATCTCGATGTCAATCAACCCGTGGACATCGTGCGTCTGACGATCGGCTCGAAGGGGCAATCCTCAACGCAAGTGAGGGACTACACGGCAGTGCTGGCAACCGTGCGCCCCGGTGACGCTTGGGCGGGCAAGCCCATCGGCGTGGCGATCCGGGCCACAGGGTCCGCCGGCGGGTTCTGGGATCTGGACAACGTCCGTCTGATCGAATTGATGCCCGAATTGGACGCGGTTGTGAATCCTTCCTTTGAGTCTCCGGCCGTCGACCTGACCGGTTTTCCGGTTCTGCCCTATATGGATGGCTGGAAGGAACTCGACCCGGATACTCTGGGCAGCACGAATACCGGTGTTTTCGCGAATACCCCGGCGGACAGTTGGGACCACATGGCCAATGCGGACGGGACCCAACTGGCGTTCCTGGCCTCGGCTACAGGCAACGGCTTGGAGCAGGACCTGGTGGCGGTGTATCACGAAGGTTGCGGCTATCGGCTGACGGCGGCGGTCGGCATATCGAGCCGATACCCGCCCTCGGCAGAACCGCCGGCCGACACGCTCGTACTGGTTCTGTACTACCGGGATGGCGATACCCCCGTGGATATCGTGTCTCAGACAGTTGAGCCGGCGGGTCTGTCCTCCAGGCGGTTGCAGGATTTCTCAGTATGCCTGCCGCCGGTGCAGGCCGACGACGTCTGGGTCGGAAAGCCCATCGGAATTGCCTTGCGATCGGCCGGTGAAGCGGGCGGATTCTGGGATCTGGACAACGTCCGCTTGGCCGAATCGTTGCCGCTGGTCCAAGAGTGAACGATCTGATTGATTTGTGATGCGGATCGATGAATCGACAAGCGACAAGTGAGACTCGAACTGCCAAGAGCGGCTTCAGCCTGATCGAGCTGCTGGTGGTGATTGCCACTCTGGCCCTGCTGCTGGCGATCCTCTCGCCCGCCCTGAACGAAGCGCGGCACCAGGCCCGCCGGACCGCCTGCGCCGCGAACCTCCACCAAGTGGGTGTGGCGATTCACCTTTACGCCCACGACTTTGACGACTCAATTCCATTCGGGCCGGCGGGCCGACCGGTCACGGGCTCCAACTTCTACACGGTCACTGGAGACGTCACCAGCCTGCTGTCGCTCGAAGACGGCGCGCCAGTCGGATTGGGACTGCTGCTGAAGGACTACCTGTCCCGCCAGCCGCTGGTGTTGTTCTGCCCCGGCGCCGATCAACCGTCGGAAGCCAAGGAGCAACTGGCCCGAGTAGGGTCGGCGCAGGCCCAGAGCGACTACTACTATCGCCATGCCTCGGTGGCTCTGCTGACGGGCAAGCCACAGAGCTTCCACATTCGCCTGAGCAATCTGGGTCATAACAGCAAAGGCCAACCGATCGGCGCGTTGGTGGCCGACGTACAGTTCCTCGCGCATCCCTCATTGGCGGCATTTCAGGTGAAGACGCGAACGAGCCATCAGCGGGCGGCCAGCAACGTCCTCTTCGCCGCTGGCAACGTGTCTACCCTCCCCAACCGCGACGATGCTTTCACGGTGAATATCGGGACCGCGCCCTACGATGCCCTCGAACGGATCCTCGCCATGTTCGAGCACGCGGACGAACACCGTTGACAGAGATCGTCAAAGGGCGGCTCGGAGATGGTGGAAGTCAAGGCAGGGTGCGATGCGGTAGAGATGATCCACGCCTTGTAACAGCAGCTTTCCATGCATGACTGCCATGGACGACCAGAACATCTCATCAAGTGTATTGGTTGCCAGCACCTGCAGCTACGGCTCGTGTAGCGGGCGATCCATAGGCACCCGGCGGCCACAGCTCGAAGCCCGCCTCGTCGATCCGATCAGCGGTCATCCGACTTCGTTTATGCATCTAACTGCATTCGGAGCCTATCCGAATAACCCTTGATCTGCCGATATCGCTCAGGGGGTCATGGTGGCCCCCGAAGAAGATCAGGGATGGGTAACAATCGATATCGAGTCTCGGATGCATTATGGGAGCAGATCCGCCCCTTGCTACCCCAACACGTGAACGCGCATCGTTTCGGCGGGGGACGGCCGCGAGCCGACGACCGCAAGTGCATGGACGGAATCTTCTTTGTCTTACGGACGGGTTGCCAATGGAATGCGTTGAACGAGACGGGCATCTGTCCCAGCAGTACCGCCCATGACCGATTCCAGGAATGGGTGGCGGCCGGAGTCTTCCAGAAGTTCTGGGCCGCCGGCCTGCAAGAGTACGACGAATGTAAAGGAATCGACTGGTCCTGGCAGTCGATGGACGGCACCATGACCAAAGCCCCGTTGGGCGGGGAAAAAAGTCGGCCCCAATCCCACGGATCGCGGGAAAAACGGCACCAAGCGAAGTGTGATTGTCGAGGCCGACGGCGGTCCTCTGGGCGTCGTCGTGGCGGGTGCCAACGTCCACGACACCAAGCTGCTGAAACAGACCATCGAGG
>JBDKRX010000004.1:0-36383 GCA_039683175.1 Phycisphaerales bacterium | reverse complement strand
GAAGGCTGCTTTGAGATTGCCTTGCCCACGAGCGAGCTGGATTATCCAACGACCAGCATCATCGCAATCCGCGAGGACTTTCTCGGAGCCGAGTTGCAGGTACACTATCTGCAGTCACAAGCCGATCGAACGGGCAAGGTGCCGTTGCCGGACATGAGACTGTTCCCGGCCGGCACGGTCGTCATCGATCCGTGCGTGCCCGAGCAGAATGAAGGGAGCATGGAGCAAGTGCGATTCCTGTACGCCACCGCTGCAGATGATCCAACGCCGTGGCTGGAAGACCTCTGGGCGACGGCCGGCGACGATAGTTGCAGCGTCTTCCGCACATTCGATCTGCCCATCAACCGGTTGCAGAGCGTCTACGTCCCCGCCGACGTGACGTTAACGCTGACTATTGGGAGGCACCTCGAAGAGTTCGCTCCCGTCGTGATCGAAAATGTCCGCCTGGGGCAAAACGAAGTCCTCGATCTGGGCCGTGTGGAGTTCCCCCCCGCGATCCAGGTCGTCGCGCGGGTGATTGACTCGGCGGGCAAGCCGCTGGAAGGGATCGCCATCCGGTGTCTTCCCGATGGACTCGACACGGCGAACCGTTGTGGAGTGACGGATGTCGAAGGCTGCGCCCATGTCTACGTGCCGCCGCATTCGCAGGGGCAACTCGTCGCAGAGTACGATAACGACCAGACGGGGAACACGGTCCGCGAGGGCATTGCGTACCTGGTCGCGGGCGATGAGGACGCCGGAAAGGAGTTCATCCTGCCTCTGTCCGACGAGTTCCTGAAGGGACTGCTCGAATCCAGGTGATCGCTCGAATGGTGCGTGGTACGCACCCTGCACGATCCATTTGTTGTGACGCCGTGAGGCATCGTCCTCGATCCTCATCCGACCTGGGGCTTTTCTTTGACTTCGTTTCGAGGCGGCCTTATACTCCGGCAAAGACCTGTTTGGCGGGGATGGATATGAATTACCAGTTCGACAAGGACAAGATTTCGCAGCACATCGTCAAGTACGGCGTGGACATGCGGCCGGCGGTGTCGCCCGAGCAGGACCGGACCAAGCTGCAAGACTACGGGAACTGGCTCGTCCAGCAGTTCCCGGAGGTCTTCGAGACCATGCTGGTCGGCCCGCGCGAGCTGCGCGTGCAGCGGACGTTCCTGCTGCCCAACGTCAAGCGGATCGAGCTGGCGACGTTCGTGCTGACGAATCGCGGCCCGGTGTTCACGTTCCCCGAGCGGCTGTATATCGACCAGCCGCACGAGCTGGCCATTCCGGACAAGGACAAGATCTTCCGCAAGGCCTTTGACGAGCTGCGGACCCGGTTCGCGGAGCGGGCGGTGCCCCGCGTCGGCGTCGTCCACGAGATCGTCTTCGACACCGGGTTCACGGATTCGCTCGAAGTCATCGCGAGCAGTCTCAAGCACGAGCTGTGGCGCGAGAAGGTGAAGAACCTCCGTCTTGTTCTCGAAGCGCCCAGCGACGACAAGAACGTCAACATCGAGATTCGTCCGACCCATCTGCAACGGATGGGCCCGCAGGAGGCGGCCGCGACGCAAGAGACGAAGTTCGGCATTATCGTGAATGTCGATATCAACAATCGCCAGACCAGCGGCGACCTGACGAAGGCGGAAATCACCGACATCCTTGCCTTCGCCGGCGACTACGTCCCCGATGAGCTGATCAAATTCCTCAACAACGAGTACTGAGAGCGAGGTAGGTCCTATTTGTCCTATATGTCTCATTTGTCCTATCGATCTCTCAGGACGAACGGGACTCATGGGACAAATGGGACGTCTGTCGTCGCACCACGCACAAGATCTGCGCAGCGGCCGTCCGCCGTTGTGTGCGCAAAAGAAAAACAGGGCTGAGGAGCGGAGGGAGAGGAAAAGCGAGATAACCCCAGCCCTGTTATAGTGCAATGCCTATTCAGGACACCCATTTACTTACGCACTATACATCGGGCAGTTCAGTTCAGGCAAGCGAAATTATTCACGAAACTCAGTTAATTTCTGCATACGAGGTTCTTGATGAAAACACCATTACAGTGGTGGGATTTTACGGTCTACCATATATTGGGCACCATAGTCATCGCAGCCCCATATCTTGCGGATGGTGAAGTTGGGGGAGTGTCATGGAGCCGTGTACTCAGATTCTTCAGTTTCTGCCTTCCCTTTGTTATAATGCACAACATCTTGAGAGGTGGAGCTCATAAGCCGGAGAACTCTCGGCGAGGGAAAGGATAGTTCTTGAGGGTTGCCCATGCTGACAGACAACATTCTGAACCTGATCGGCAATAAGCCGTTGGTTCAGCTTCGAGGCGAGCGAGTCTTTGCCAAGGCGGAATTCCTGAATCCCGGCGGGAGCGAATGTCTGGGCTGCCCGGCGTCTGACCGAGAAGATCCCGGGCAGCATTACGACCGTCCTGCCCGACCGCGCCAAGCGATATTCCAACACGGCGCTGATGTGATACGGATTGCCGCCGATGCGCATGAGAAAAGGCTGAGGTAGGAGGAAGGAGGACTTTTTGACCTCAGCCTTTGTGTGCAACCACTATATCTACGGCTCAACATGCCGGGTTGTTCGCGGCCGGCATGGACTGCGAAAAATAGGCCGGGGATCGGAGAGAGGATGTGAAGGTCAGGGAACCCCGGCCCGTAAAGCCATCTGCCATCTGCAACCGACGATCTCAGCCCATCATCCGTGACTGTTATCGGGTCCGATGATCGTCGTCGATCTGCGATGCCCTCCCTGGCGTAGTGCAGCGGCAGCATCGAATTCTGACCTCCCACGCTATCCTATCAGTGCCACACCGGCGTGTTTTCGTAACGGATTTCGCGACGGTGATTTCACCAATCGCGAATTATCGACTGCCATTGCTATTGACAGAACTCCCGTCCCCCATTATCTGTCCACATCTAAACGTCGGCGGCGGAATAACCGATAAAGACCGCAAAGGCCCCCGATCGCGTCCGAACCCGAGCGCAATGGTCTCAGTAGGTAAGCATCGTCGGAGGCAAACGACGCATCGGAGCAGACCCGTTATTTCAGCAGGGTGAAGCAGGCAGATGGCAAAATCGAATTCGAGTAAATCGCTGGTTATCGTCGAGTCGCCCGCGAAGGCCAAGACGATCAACCGATACCTGGGACCGGATTATGAGGTCTACGCGTCCATGGGCCATGTCCGCGATCTGCCCTCGAAGGGCCTCAACGTGGATATCGAAAACAACTTCGAGCCCACCTACGATATCATGCCGGGCAAGAAGCGCGTCATCACGCAACTGAAGACCGCCGCCAAGAAGTGCGACAAGCTCTACCTGGCGACAGACCTTGACCGCGAGGGCGAGGCGATCGCCTGGCATCTCGCGCAGGTCCTGGGCGTCCCGGAGGACCGCACCTACCGCGTCATCTTCAACGCGATCACGAAGACCGCGATCAAGGAGGCGTTCGCCGAGCCGGGCCGGATCAATACGGACAAGGTCATGGCCCAACAGGCCCGCCGCGTGCTCGACCGGATCGTAGGCTACGAGATCAGCCCGCTATTGTGGAAGAAAGTCACGCGGGGCCTGTCCGCCGGACGCGTGCAGTCTGTCGCGGTCAAGATCATCGTCGAGCGGGAACGCGAGATTCGCGCGTTCAAGGCGGAAGAATACTGGCTGATCCCGGCGGTCTTCACGACCGACCTGGCGAATAGCTTCCATCAGCAGTGGATCGATTTTGTCACGCCCAAGACCCCGGAAGGCAAGGGTCCCACCATCGAGCAGCAGAGCGCCTGGCTGGCCGAGCACAATGCCTTCAAGGCCGAGCTGTTCAAGATCGGCGATGCGAAGTTCGAAGCCTCCAACGAGCAGCAGACGCAGAAGGTCTTCCAGGAACTCCAGCACGCGCAGTTCAAGATCGCCGATATCGAGACGAAGGAGTCCACGTCGAAGGCGTCGCCGCCGTTCATCACGTCCACGCTCCAGCAGGCGGCGGCCAACCGTCTGGGCTTCACCGCCAAGCGGACGATGGCGGTCGCCCAGCAGCTCTATGAAGGCATCGACCTGGGCTCCATGGGCTCGCTCGGTCTGATCACCTACATGCGTACCGACAGCACGCACGTTTCCAGCGAGGCCCTCGGCGAGGTCCGCAACTACATCCAGAGCCACTTCGGACCGACGTACCTGCCCGAGAAGCCGAACTTCTACGCGGACAAGAAATCGGCGCAGCAGGCCCACGAGGCGATTCGTCCCACCGACGTCGATCTGACGCCGCAGGAGATTCGCGAGCATCTCAATGAAGAGCAGTTCAAGCTCTACGACCTGGTCTGGCGTCGTTTCGTCGCCTGCCAGATGGAGCCCGCCCGCTGGGATGTCACGACGCTGAGCATCGCGACGCCCACCAGCGTCGGCGCCGCGACGTACAAGGCCTCCGGCCGGCGTCTCGTCTTCGACGGGTACAGCCGGGTGTGGCAGACCGGCTCCAGCGAGCAGCAGCTCCCACCGACAGAGGTGGGCCAGTCGCTCGCGACTGTGGACATCCACCCCGAGCAGCATTTCACCAAGCCGCCGGCCCGGTACACGGAAGCGTCCTTGGTCAAGGCATTGGAAAAGGAAGGCATCGGCCGGCCGAGCACGTACGCGCCGATCATCAGCACGATTCAGGATCGCGGCTACGTCGAGCAGAAGGATCGCAAGTTCTTCGCCACCGACCTGGGCGAGGTCGTCACGACCAAGCTCGACGAGTACTTCCCTCGGATCATGGACATCGCCTTCACCCGGCAGATGGAAGAGCAGCTCGACCAGATCGAGGAGCAGCACCTCGACTGGGTCCGCGTCCTCAAGGAGTTCTACGGCCCGTTCAAGGCGAACCTCGACACGGCCACCGCGGAGATGAAGCACGCGAAGGCGGAGGCCACGCCCAGTGAGTACAACTGCCCGGACTGCGGCCGGCAGCTCTTCTACAAATTCGGCAAGAACGGCAAGTTCCTGAGCTGCTCGGGCTACCCTGAGTGCAAATTCGCCTGCCCCTGCGACAAAGAGGGCAAGATGATGCAGGACAAGGTCAGCGAGCACAAGTGCCCGAACTGCGGCAAGCCGATGATTCACAAGAACGGCCGGTTCGGGGCGTTCCTCGGGTGCAGCGATTACCCGACCTGCAAGACGACGCTCCGCTTGGACAAGGAAGGCAACCCCCTGCCGCCGAAGCCGCCGGCCGAGTCGACGGGGATCAAGTGCCACAAGTGCAAGAGCGGCGAGCTGGTCATCCGCAACAGCAAGCGAGGTCCCTTCCTCGGCTGCAACAAATTCCCGCGGTGCCGGACGATCGTCAGCGCCAAGGGGATCGATCGGCTCAAGGAGCTCCAGGCCGCAGGTGAATGGCCGCCCAAAGACCCGCAGCGAGCCCAGGAGATCCTCAACGAGATCAAGGGCGAAAAGGCCGTCGCCGCAAAGAAGTAGCCTGTGCGCAGACTGTCGCCCCGGCGGGATGGAACAGGGGATGGGGCGCAACCTTGGAAAGAGGAACGGTCAGCCTTCACAGGGTGCGTACCACGCACCGTCTGGGCTGCCGTCGGCGCTTGTGCGGTGGATGATACGCGCCCTACCTTTTCAACTTCTCCCCTTCTTTTCGAAACGGCGTGTAGAGCGGATCGCCGATCAGGAGCATCTGCCAGGAGTTGAAGGGCTGCGTGAGGTAGTATGCTTCGACGAGGCAGTGGCCGTCAAAGAGGGCGCCGAAGAAGGCCCTCGGCTCGGGGAAGGCATGAAGGTAGGGCTCGTTGACGGGTCCGAGTGTGGCTGTAATCCCGTCTCTGAGCATGGCGGGACACCATTGCGTGCTGTTGGGATCGTGTAAGGAGGCGGCCTCGTAGCTGGCGATGTGAAAACCGACGGCCCCCTCGACGAAATCGAAAGCATCGACGTACTTCCCCACGCTGTACCAGCCGCAATACAAGGCCGTCTGTGGACAACTCCCCGGCGGGAACAACGCGTCGGTTTGTTCCTCCTGGACGGTCAGAGGGGTTTGAAGGCGCGTCAAGACTGCCAGCTCGCGGAGCGACTGATCGTACCGGCTGTACAAGTCCTGCCTGGAGAGCCCTCGCGAGTCGATACAGGCATTGCCGGCGAGGCCCTTTTGCTCGGCTGCGAGGGCCTTGTCGATCAGTCCCTGCGCGATGTCGCAACTCGGGCCGTCGAGCCGGCTGACCATGAAGGTCTTGTAGGGGTGGGGTCCCGCGGTTCGCAGCAGGTTCGGCTGCCAGCGGTAGAGTTCATACGTGCCGCGCAGCACTAAGGACAGCTCGCTATCGACGGAGGCATCCGTTTCCATCCCGTCGATGCGATCGATATCCATCTGGAGCTGCGCGACGCGGAGCTGGTGCTCCCGCCGGGCGCGTGGGTCGGTCTCGCCTTTCTGCTCCAATTGTGCGATCGCGTCCTTCTCCTCCTGGAGCGTTTGGCGCAGCTTTGCGAGCTGGGCGTCGAACCCGCTGAGCGGCTCGCGCCGGCCGATCTTGAACGGAATGCCATAGGTCGTCACAAGGCACTGGATGTGTGAGAGGTCCTTTCGCGTGGCAAAGGTCCGGCGGATCGGGCCTGCGAGGCGTTTCTCGTAGTCAGCCCGGCTGATGGAATCCCGAAGCTGCGCCCCCAGCGAGACCGGGATGATGTTGCCCGAAGGGAGGCCTCGCATCCGGCAGTAGTAGCGGGCCAGTCTCGTCGAGTCGCCCTGGTCCGTATTGGCGACCACGAGGATCTGGTTCGGCTCCAGAGCGAAAGCCGCCCGGCAGCAGGCCAGAGCAAGGACGATCCGGATTGTCGCACTTCGTCGCACGAGAGTTTAGTCCGGCCCCAGGGATCGGTACGGCAACGTCCTCGGGTAGTCCGAGGCCGTCTCGTTGTAGTCATCCAGCCAGCAGGCGTTCGGATCACTCTTGAAGACGAGGACCCGCCCATTGTCCTTGTCGTCCGCCGCGCGGTGATACTTCAGGTACGTCTGCCCGCCGGCGACCGTCAGGACCTCGATCTTGCCGGTGCTGTGGGACATGACGTAACGGACCCGCTTCGCCAGTCCGGAGATGTGGGCCTTCGCCTGTTCGACGATCTCATAGCCCTCCTCGATCGGGACCGTATACACACGATTGCCCACCGCCGGACGGCACTGGAAGATGTAGTAGGGAGCGTCCCCGACGAAAGACAGCTTGCGAAGCAGCTCCGCCAGGACCTGCGGGTCGTCGTTGACGCCGCGGATGAGCGGCGCCTGGTTGGCCGTAATCGCGCCGGCCCGCTGGAGCAGCGAGATCGCCTCCACAGCCGCATCCGTCAGTTCCCGCGGATGGATGAAATGCGTCATGATATAGAGCTTCTTGCGGCTCGTGCTGTACTGCCCGATCATGTCGAGCAGGGCGGGATCGCGAATGATCCGATATGGATTGAAGGCAGGCATCCGCGATCCGATGCGGATGATCTGCACGTGCTCGATCTTGCGGAGACGACCCACGATGTCGGCCAGCTCCGGCGTTGCCAGGGCCAACGGATCGCCGCCCGTCAGGAGGACATTCGTCACCTGCGGCTGGCTCGCGACATACTCCATGGCCGCTGGGACGTCGCGAAGGCGCTCCGTCTGCGAGCCCATGAAGACCCGTTTGCGGAAGCAATAACGGCATATCCCCCCGCACACGTCGCTGACGAGCAGCAGGACCGTGTAGTTGTACTTGTGCTCGACGCCGGGCATGATCGTGTACGTCTTTTCGTCGGACGGATCGAGCCGGCCCCAGTCGTCCATTTCCCCTGTGTCCGGCACAATGGCCCGGCGGATCGGATCGTTCGGATCCTCCCAGTCGATCAGGGACAGATAGTAGTCGTTGCTGTGGAAGGCGAATCGCTGTGAGACCTTGCCCAGAGCGGATTTCTCCTGCTCGCTGAGCCGCTCGATCTGGTCCACCCTCGTTACGTGCCTGGGTTGGGTTGTGCTGATGGTCATAAGAGTCACTCCTTCTGCCTGACATCCTCTTTTTGACCAGAGCCCGACTGCCCGCGGGTGCCCTCGGCCCGTGAATACCGTTTTTCGTAGACGTCCCGGCGCGCGAAGACCCGCATCAACGTGGCGAGCAGGATGCGGCCATCCAGCCGGAAACCCGCCTGCTCCACGTAGCGCGCGTCGAATTCCAGTTTTTCTTCAACAGTCAGCTCCCCCCTCCCGGAAACTTGTGCCAGGCCGGTCAATCCCGGCCTGACGAGGAGCCGTGTCCTTTGCCGCTCGTTCCACTCGGAGATCTGCGAAACGTACAAAGGTCGTGGACCGATGAGACTCATATCGCCCCATAGTATATTAACAAATTGGGGCAATTCGTCAAGGGAGGATTCCCGCAAAAATCGGCCGATCCGAATGAGGCGGGGATCTGTGCCCGATCGGGGGCTCGGACCAAATCGGTCTGCGTCGAGCCGCATTGTCCGAAATTTGAGCAAGACGAACGGCCTGCCGCCCCGCCCCGCCCGCTCCTGCCGGAAGAGGGCCGGCCCGGGGCTCGTCAGGCGAATCGCAATCGCAATCGCGACCCACAGCGGCGAGAGCGCCGCCAGCGCAAGGGCCGCGGCCAGCACGTCGAAAAGTCTCTTGAATACGGGATACATTTCAGAACAGGCAGGCATACTGCCGGGCGAGCGTCTCGTAGGTGTGTGTGTCTCGCAGATAGCGTTGCCCGCGTTCGCCCATCGCTCGCAGCTCGCTTCGCGGCATGGTCACGATCTGACGCAACACGGCCGCCAAGGCGAGCGGGTCCTCGGCGGGCATCGAGAAGCCGCACCGCGCTTCGGCCACTTCATCACGGTCCATCTCGATGGCGAATAAGATGGGCAAGCCAGCCGCCATGTACTCGTACAGCTTGTTCGGACTCACGCCGTAGCGGAAGAGATCTCGCTTTTGCAGGCCGATGTAGCCAAGGTCCGCCGACTGCGTCAAAGCCGGCATCTGCGATCTGCCGACCGGCGGCAGGAAGGAGACATTCGGCAAGTCCGCCTGCCGCGCGCGCTGTTGCAGCGATTCCTTCTCGGGTCCCTGGCCTACCAGCAGGAAGTGTACCGCCGGCTCGTCTCTCAACAGCCCGGCGGCGTCGAGGACATTGCCCAGTGCGTTGGCGACGCCGTGACTGCCGCCGTAGAGGACGATCAGCTTGCCCTGCTCCCGCAGCTCGCCGATGACCCGACGATGCCCCTCGGGCAGAGGCTCGACGCATTCTCCTTCGGCCGGCAGGTCCATGCCATTGGGGATGTGAACGAATTTGCCCTCGTCGAGTCCGTGTGCGACCATGTAGCTCCTGGTCCCGCCGGAAAGAGAGACCGTGTGGTCGCAGCGCTCGTAGCCGAGCCGTTCGGCCCAGGCCATCGCCCGGATGAACGGATGCCGGGACGAATGACCGCCCACCTCCGTGAGCGTCAGCGGCCAGAGGTCGCGCACCTCGAAGAGGAACTTGGCGCCGTATTTCCTGGCGATTCGATGCCCGTTGAAGGCGACAAAGGGATGCGGCGACGAGGCGATCACGACCTCCGGCCTGGGCAGGCACGCGAGCTTGTCGAACAGCAGCCGGGCGGAGAAATCCACCATGTTCAAAGCCCGCCTGGCGTCGTTCTTCGCGTAGCGGCGGGTCTTGATCCAGACGTACGGAATGCCATCCACCTCGGCGGTCCTGCCTTCGGGCAGCTTCGTCAGCAGATGGTGAAACGATGCGCAAATGATCGCGGGCCGCAACCCCATCCTCACGAAATGCTGCGCGAGGTAGTAGTGCCTGTACTCCATCCCATGGACGCGACTGCCCGCGTAGTGGTTGATAATCCAGACGACGGTCCCGTTTGCCATCAGCGCAGGAACGCGAGGACGCAGTCCACGACGGCGTCTTTCATCTCATCCGTCAGCTCGGGATAGACGGGCAACGCCATGATCTCATCGGCCGCCTTCTCGGATTGCGGGAAATCGCCCTCGCCGTAGCCCAGGTAGGAGAAGCACTCCTGCATGTGAGCGGGCACGGGGTAGTAGATCTCGCAGCCGATCTTGCTGGCCTTCAGGTGCGCGACGACCTCGTCGCGCCGCGGCACCCGGATGCAATACTGGTTGTAGATTGTCACGCACTCCGGGCTGATGTGCGGCGTCTGCACGGCGGTGCCGGCGAACCGTTCGCTGTAGTAGGCGGCGTTGCGCCTGCGGGCCTCGGACCATTCGTCCAGGTGCGGCAGCTTGGCCAGCAGGGCGACCGCCTGGATCGGATCGAGTCGGAAGTTGGCGCCGATGAATTTGTGATAATACTTCGGGTCCATGCCGTGATTGCGCATGAGCATCAGGCGCTTGTAGAGGGCCTCGTCGTTGGTGACGACCATGCCGCCGTCGCCGATGCCGCCGAGGTTCTTGCTCGGGAAGAAGCTGAAGCAGCCCGCGGCGCCGATGCTGCCGGCCTTCCTGCCTTTGTACGTGCTCGTGATCGACTGGGCCGCGTCCTCGATGACCGCCAGGTTATACCGGCTTGCGATCCCCATGATCGGGTCCATGTCCGCCATCTGCCCGAACAGGTGGACCGGCATGATCGCCCGGGTCCGACGGGTCACAACGGTCTCGATCTGGGCCGGGTCGATGTTGTACGTTCTCGGGTCGATATCGACGAAGACCGGCGTCGCGCCCACGCGCGCGATGCAGCCCACGGTCGCGAAGAACGTGAACGGCGTCGTGATGACCTCGTCGCCCGGGCCGATGTTCAGGCTCATCAGGCAATTGAGCAGCGCATCGGTCCCGCTCGAAACACCGACCGCGAAGCGGCATTCGCTGACCGCGGCGATCTTTTGCTCGAGCTCCTGCACTTTCGGCCCGCCGATGCAGACCTGCGAATCCAGGACCTCCGCGATGCCGGCCAGGACCTCGTTCTTGATCGTCTTGTACTGCGCCTTCAGATCCAACAACGGTACTTCCATGATCGTTCCTTCAACCTTCTATCAGGTCTACCTCACACGAATGCTACGCTCAGGATGACCCGCCGTTCTCGACGGACATCCCGGTCCCAGGGCCGATATCATCCTCGATAACGGCCCTGGTGTAAATGGGGTTGCTTCGAATGCTACACCGCCTCGATCAGGTATCGCTGCGAGGCCTCCGCGAGCACCTCTTCGAGACAGCCCGCCAGGAGGTTGCGGTCGAATTGCCGCTCGGCCAGCGCGCGGGCGTTGGCGCCCATTCGTTTGCACAGGTCGGGCTCCCGCGAGAGCTTCACCAGGGCGTCGGCCAGCGCCTCCGGCCGGGCGGGGTCGAGGCTCAAGCCGCACTCATTCTGTTCGATGGTCTCCCCGAGCCAGCCGCCGACGTTGATGAGCACAGGTCTGCCCGCCGCCAGCGCATCGAACATCTTGTTGGGCGACCAGCTCTGCTCCTTCGCGGCGCGATAGATCGTCAGGCAGACGTCGCAGCCGGCCACGATGCGGGCGACCTGGCCTTTGTCCGCCACCAGATCGCTGAATACGACGTTCGTGAGTCCGTAGCCTTTGGCGAGCGATTCCAGTTTGCTCCTGGCGCCGCCGTCGCCATGGAGGACGAGCACGATTCGGTCCTCCTTCCTCTCGGCCAGGATCTTTGCTGCCTCGACGACGTACTCCAGGCCGTTTGCCAGCCCCATCGCGCCGAAGTAGATGCCGGCGAAACGCTCCCCCAACCCCAGTCGCTCGCGAGCTGCGGCGCCGTCGAGATCGGGCCGGAACAGATCGAGGTCGCTGGCGTTCGGGATCACCGTGACCTTCTCGTCTTCGATCCCGCTTTCGACGATGCCCTGTTTCATGCCGGGCGACAGGGCAATAATGTGATCCGCCGCACGATAAATGTGCCGGGCCGTCCATTTCATCAACTGGATTACGACCGGATTGCGGAGGGCGCCGACGTTGACCAATGCCTGTGGCCAGAGGTCCCGCACCTCGAATACGAAGGGAACGCCGAAGTGGCGACCCAAGGCCGCTCCCGCCAGCCCGACCGTCAACGGCGTGTGCGTGGCGAAGACCACGTTCGGCGGCATTCGTTTCTTGCCCGCCCGCACAGCGGCCTGCCAGAATCCACAGAACTTGAGCATCCGCCGGCAGCCGCCCATGGTGGTGCCCATGTGCGGATCGTTATACCCGCCGGCGACGGACAGAACGCGAATGCCGTCCACCGAGTACTCGCGGTCTTTCCCGTTTGGGTCCAGGGGAAACTCGGCGTTGGCCACGCCGGAAGTGATCATCGTCACCTCGTGGCCCTTGCCGGCCAGGTAGCGGCCGAACTCATACGATCTCGTCCCGGTCCGGCCTTTACGGGAAGCAAAGTACTGATGAATGTACAGAATCCTCATGCGCAGAAATCCCCAAAAAGGAAACCACCTGTAGCTCTATGCTCGTTCTGCCCGCCTTGCCGGCTTCAATTGCCGGCTGTGTACTCGGCAACTACCTTGGTGATCCGCTCTGCGGTCCGGCCGTCCCACTGCGGCGGGACCTTACCCTGTTTCCATCGACCTGAGAGGATTCGCGCCGTGTGCTCCTCAATGTTGGTCATATCGACCAGCTCGTTCGTGCCCTCGCTGATCGTGATGGGCCTTTCGGTATTCGGCCGCAGCGTCAGGCAGGGCAGACCCAGGTACGTCGTCTCCTCCTGGATGCCCCCGGAATCGGTCAGGATAAATCGGGCGTTCGTCTCGAGCGTGATGAACTCGCGGTACCGCACCGGCTCGACGATCCGCAGGCTGTCGTCGGACGAAGCGTCGATGCCCAGGGCCTCGATGTTCTTGCGAGTTCTCGGGTGGATCGGGAAGATCACCGGCGCCCGTGCGGACAACTGCTTGAGGTATCTCAGGATGCGTTCCAGTCTGCCGCGTTCATCGACGTTCGACGGCCGGTGCAGCGTCACGAGCACATACCGGCCCTTTTCGACGCCGAACTGTCGGACGATCCGGTCCTGGTGGTCCCGGTCGATCTTGTTCAGGATCGTCCGAAGCGAGTCGATCATGATATTTCCGACCTGGTGAATCTTCTGTCGCGGGACGCCCTCGCGGATCAGGTTCTCGTCGCCGTCGGACGAGGGGGTGAACAGCAGGTCCGAGATGGCGTCGGTCACGCGCCGGTTGATCTCCTCGGGCATCGTCTCGTCGAAGCTGCGCAGGCCCGCCTCCACGTGGGCGACCGGGACCCGCAGTTTCTTGGCCGTCAGACTGCACGCGACGGTGGAGTTCACGTCGCCGAAGACGACGACCAGATCGGGCCTCTGGGCGAGGACCACTTTCTCGAACTCGACCATGATCCTGGCTGTCTGCTCTGCGTGCGACCCCGATCCGGCCCCGAGGAAATGGTCCGGCTGGGGCAGCTCCAGGTCCTCGAAGAACGCCTGGGACATTGCGTAGTCGTAGTGCTGGCCCGTGTGGACAATCGATGGGGCCAGTCCGCCGGCGTTGACCATCTCGAAGTACAGCGGGGCCATCTTCATGAAGTTCGGCCGAGCGCCGACAACCAACAGGATCTTGGACATGCTACACTGTTCCTTTTATGTTGAGGACTGCGTCGTAGATCTGCAGCAATCGCTTGCTTTCCTCTTCCCAGTTGTATTTCTCCAGAACAGCCCTCCGGCCGCGCTCTCCCATTTCCCGAGCTTCCTGCGGGTGCTCGATCAGGTATTCCATCGCCCGGCCGATCTCCTCGGGCTTCGACGGATCGACAATCATCCCACAGCGTTCGGGCTCCACGACCTCCCGGTAGAGTGAAAAATTGGACGCGATCACCGGCAGGCCCACCAGCATGTAGTCGAACAGCTTATTCGGCAAACAGCTCGTGTTGTTCGAATAAGGCAGGTACGTGATGACGCCCATCGATGCCTGCGACGAGAGTCGCTCCTTTTCCTCGTAAGGCACCCAGGCAATGAACTTCACGTTCGCCGCGATGCCGCGGCGGGCCGCCATGTCTTTCAATTCCTGCTCGAACGACTTCGGGTGATACAATCCGACCAGGTAGAGCTCCCAACTCGGATGGTCCTTTACCACGAGACTGAAGGCCTCGATCACCTCGACCAGCCCGCGAGTCGGCGACATCCCGCCCAGGTAAATGATCTTCTCCTGCGGGTCTCTCGCAAACGTTCTGGATAGTTCGATGATCGGATAGTTTTCGATCCGGCCCGAGCGGACCTTCATCTTCTGATAGCGAGCCCCCACGAACGGCGTGGTGTAGATCACGTAGTCGAAGAACCGAACCACGGCTCGCTCGTACAGATCGAACGACTTGCTGATGACACGCCGCAGCGGCTTGGAGAGGTAGTACTTGTCACGGATCGCGTTGGGATAGTGCTCGTGCACGTCCCAGATCACCTTCTTGCCCCGCAGCTTCAGGAGCAAACCCACGATCATCAGCTCGGGATCGTGAAAGTGGTAGACATCGGCGTCTTCCTTGACCGCCAGGCGATAGAGCCGCCAGAGGACCTTCGTCATTCGCTGGAACCGGTTCTTCGGCTTGGGCAACGGCACAATGTGTACGCCGTCGACGATCTCGTCCTTGTCGTGCCGCGCGATGAGGACCACGTCGAAGCCCGCTTTCGCCAGGCTGCGGGCTTCCTTATGAAAAACCCGGCCGTCGAACGGAATATGGACCGAGGTCAGGACGCAAACCTTGGCCCGGCGCTGTTTCGACGTGTCACCCATCACGATTGTGCTTGTCCCTCGGCCAGTGACTTCAGAGCCTCGGCGAATCTCCGGGCGTTGCGCTCGGAGTCGAAGACCTCGCGGGCCCGCGCCAAGCCCTCGCGCCCCGCGGCAATGCGGAACGCTTCATCGACAATCATCCGTTCCATCGCATCGCGGAGTTGGTCGGGGTCCTTCGTGTCGACCAGCAGGCCCGTCCGTCCGTCGAGCACCGCCTCGGGGATCCCGCCCACGCGCGTCGCCACGACGGCCAGCCCACAGTCCATCGCCTCCAGCACCGCCTGGGGCAATCCTTCGCTGTACGACGGCAGCACCAGGAAATCAGACGCCTGCAAAAACAGGGGCACCTCGTCAGGCGGGATACTGCCCGCCAGGACGACGGCATCCGCCCGGCCGATGCGACTTGCGAGGCCGGTCAGCCGATCGCGCTCCGGCCCATCCCCCACGCAGACAAGTTTCAGACAAGGATGCTTCTTCAGCAACCCTTCGGCCGCGACTGCCAGCTCGCTCATGCCCTTGGTTTCGACCAGCCCGCCAACGTAGACAGCCACAACGCCCTCAGCAGACCAGCCGAGCCTGGCACGGACCTGGCTCTTGTCACTGGCCGGCGCGAACTGCGTCGTATCCCGGCTCAGATAGATGCACAAGGGTTTCTGTCGGCATTTGCCCGTCTCCGCAAGTTTCGCGCAGATGGATTCGCTCACGCCGACGGGCAGGTCGACACGAGTCAGTGTATCGCAGAGCCGTCGCCACAGGACGGGCATCCGGTCCGGGTACACCATTACGTCGCTGCCCACCGCCAGACTCACGACCGGCAGGCCAAGCGCATCGCCCACGACCACGGCCGCTTCCGCGTCGGGAAGCATCGAGACACCCATCACCAGATCGAATGGCTCCCAACTATGCCAATCTCGCGCCGCAGGCAGGAGGCTGCGGGCCATCGACCTGCCCTCGAACCGGCGAAAGCCGAACCCGGGCGGCCGCAGATAAGCGACCGGGTCCGCCCGGAATCCATCGGGTGCAACCAGAGGATTCGCGGACCCGTATTTTCGCCATCGTGGAACGTGACGAAGCGGCCACGGCGCCCATGGACGGCCGACCAGGAACGAGGTTTCGATCCCGTGCCTGCGAAGAACCAGCGCCTCGCGGCAAATGAAGACCCCATGCCGCTTCAAGAGCGCCGAGGGGAACATGTGACTAATCGCCAGTATCCGCAGCGGTTTCATTCCCCTCATCTTCTTCACTCGGCTCTTCTTCGGGCTCGGCGTGCCACCAGCCGATCCGCTCGGCCGCCAGGATGAAGGCCACGAAAACCCAATAGTACTTTGCGGAGACCTGTTTGATATTGAGCCCCATCACGAGCAGGAACGTCAGCACGGCCCGCGCGTACAGCTTCTCCACGGTCAGAGGTATCCGCTTGACGGTGCGCATCAGCAGGACGACGAGAACGGTGAAGAGGATCGCGCCGGGCACACCGTAAACGCCGAGACAGAAGATCAGATCGTTGTGCGGCCAGATCTGGCTTCCTGTCCGCTCGAACCAGCTCCAGTAACCCGTCCCCATCGGCCAGGCCAGGACCGCGTCGAGGGCGTTTCGGACGGGGACCATTCGAAACTCGAGCGCCTGTCTGGCCCGTCCGATGTCCGTCAGACGCATCAGGACGGAGGTGTCGAGCCCCTGGTGTTCAACCAGGATGCCCGCCGAGGCGGATGCCATGACGATTGCGATCAGCAGCAGAGCCATCAGGCCGGGCCGGCGAAGAACCTGTCGGACGAACAACAGCGGCGAGAGCATCGTGAAAGCCAGCGCCACGAGGCCGCCGCGAGAGCCTGTCCGAATCATCATGAGCGGCAGGAACAACAGGGCAACGAAGTACACCGCCCGCCAGAAGAGGCTCCGATCCCTCGCGAAGAGGTAGAGTGCCGAGATAAACGCAATGGCGATCAGCGCCGAGAGCATGTTCGCGTCGATGGCTCGTCCGAGCGTCGCGGCGTATCGCGCATCGCGCGTCTCCTGCATCGCGCGGATGGCCTGGCCCGACTTGATCGCCAGTACGATGGAACCCACCATGCCGATGACGTACGACCGCAGCGCCCAGCGAAAGGCGCCTTCGTGGTTCGTCTCGATGATCCAGTACACGATCAGGACCAGCACGACGAGCTGGAACTGCGTGAACGCCCGGATCATCTCCCAGGTCAGATTGGGCTGCGTCAGCGAGGAGATGCCAATCCAGACGCTCATGCCCGCCGCGACCCAGAGGGCCTTGTGCCGGATGCGCAGGCCCGGGCGGGTCAAAAGCACGTTGAGGAAAAAGCTGGCCGCCACCGCCACGCCGACGGCGCGATCGAGACTGAACGCCTCGCGGAACCCGACGCCCGCGCCCGTCGGAAGGGCCAGCATCAGGATGCACAGAGCGAACGTCGGCTTGATGATCATGCCGACGAGGGTAGGAATGGCGATCACCGCGGCGCCCGCGATGGTGTTCCTGGCCAGGAAGATGATGGCGAACCCGATGGCGCAGATCACCAGCCAGGCCGCCAACAGCATGGTGTTCATCGCCGGCGAGAACTGGATATCGGACGTGCGATCCCGCAGTTCGTGCGAGAAACCGTCGTCAATCAGCTCGTTGGCATACGCAGTGTACATTATTCAAGATATCGGTCGGTCGTGGCCTACCCGTTATCGTCGTCGGGCCAGGGTTTCCGCCTGCACCGGAGGATCGTCTGGTCTTCGATGTTTCACAGACTGTGCGGTGCGGAAGAGCCTGCCGAAGATGGACCGGTTTCGGGACAGGGCAAATCGGGCCGCATAGAGCTTCAGCGTGTTGACGTAGTCCTCGCGGGTGGGCTCGAGCAACTTCTGCCGGTACGTCGGCACACTCCGGCCGGCCCACCGCACGATCCGCATCCGGGCCTTGAGCTTTCTCTTTTTGAACAGGGCATTTCCCTGCGAGGCCAATAGCTCTCGCAGGCCGAGTTCCGATAACACGACCGCCTCCTTCGATGCGGCGGCCTCCAGGAGTTCCTCCGCGCCGGGGGTTCGCGAGACGACGAAGGAGCTGCCCACGTTGTCGGTTCGCATTACCTCGGGAATCCAGGCGTCGCCGCAGGTCAGGTCGCTCAGTTCGCCCAGCATGTCGCTGCACAGCGTACACCGTCCGAGCGAATAGGGACCAAGCTGCCGGAAGTAGTCGGCGAGCGCGATGGTGCGCTCGGTCCCGTCCTTGAGGCCGATCCGCATGCTGCCGGGCCAGCCGCGACCGCGGTACTGGAGAGACTCGACCTCGTCGGGCCGGATGCCGAGCTTCTGGAGGATGTGCTCGGTGCCACGGAAGCTGTAGTCCAGGCTGCACGGAATGGCGATCCGATATCGAATCCGCTCCTTGAGCTTGGGCATGTGTTCTTCGGCCTTGCGAATCCCCTGGATATGGCACGGCAGACCCACGACCGCGAACCGCCCGCGCGTCTGGAGGATCTCGTGCAGGGCCGCGCCGGCCGCGACCGGGCAATACTTCGAGCCCGCCGCCGAGAGAATGTCGTCTTTCGTCCTGGCGAGGAACGGCTCCGGCCGGAGCGGATTGTCCTCGCGCATCCGCGTGACCAGGGCGCCGTCGATCAGACCCTCTTCGAGCGCGAAGATCAGCAGGGCGCTCACGAGCCCGCCGGAAGAACAATTGTGTCGCACCGTCTCGTCGCCGGCGTGGCCGATGTAGCAACCCAGGTGCCGGCCCAGCGCAACGTCCTCGGGGACCTCGCCGAACAATGCATCATTGAACGATTCGAAATCGACGCTGTGTCCCGGACAAGCCTGGTAACACAATCCACACTGCTTGCACAGGCTCCTGTCCAGACGAGGGGCATAGGAGCCCTTCCTATTATCCACTGCCATGGCGATCGCGCCGTGCGGGCAGATGCCGGCGCATGTGCCGCAGCCGGTGCACAGCCTGCGTTTGACCACCGACTCGATTGTCACACGGTCTTTCACCGTTCCGAGGGCCCTTTAATGGTGCGTACTACCGTTTCGATCTGCACGGAGAGCTCTTCTCGAATCAGTCCGAGAGACTTCGCGATCGAATCCCGCTTCTCGAACAGCCCGCAAACCTTCTGCGCGGCGTCCTTCTCACCGACTGCGTCCATATCGATGATCTGTCCCTCGCACCGGCACATCCGTCCGATGATGCCGTGCGTGCGCGTGTCCTGGCGATTCGTCATCGCGACGAAGGGCGTTCCGACCGATACCGCGCCGATCAGAGAATGCGTTCGCTCACCGATGAGGAAATCGCACTCACGTACGATGCTCTTGAGCAGTCGTGCTCCGCAGTCGTGCTCCAAGACCGTGGAGTCACTTGGCGCCGCCTTCATCTGCCCGGCGACGTGCCTGGCCGCGACGATATCGCTGCCTGTCTCCTCGACAGAGTGCGGCAGAAACAGCACGAAGGCACGATGCTCTTTGACGAGGGCGTCGAGGCTCGCAGCCAGGTACGCCGCGTGGGCCTGTTGTTTCGCGGGGCCGTGCAGATCGGGCCAAAACCCCGCATACACCCGGCCCTTTTCGAGGGCCGTCACTGCCACGATGGGTCTCTGGGCTTGCTTCGCTTCTTGGTAGTGTTCGTCTTGTTCGAGGACGTTCCTCGCCGTTTCGGACGGTTCGGGCCGCATCGCGAAAGCCGGGTCGGGAGCGATTTGCAGCTTGGCCGGATCGCGGCTGATCTGTTTCATGCTCTCGCAGGAATGCTCCTCGCGGAAGAAGCAGAAATCCGATTCCTCCATCGTCCTGCGGTAGAGCCATGCTTTGTAGAGTCGGCCGCCTGCGATCCCCGTGCTGGCGCCGAGGATGCCCGTTCGCTTGCCGTGTCTTTTCGCCAGATGGATGATTCCGCACGATTCCACGCAGAAGACGCCGTCGTGACCCACCAGCACGTACCGGGCCCGTTCGAAGAACTCCTGGAGGGGCCGGCACAGATCCGACCCTCGCGTCGTCAGGTTCTTCAGCGGGCCATAGCGTCCCATCCGAAGCTGCGCCGAGATCCACATCTGCACGAGGACCCGCCCCCGCGAAGAGAGGGCGGGATTCCCTTCGAATCGGAAGAGCCACCGCCTGGGGAATACCGTGATATTCCCACGTTGCGTCACCTCGCGCACGTTGTCAAACAGGCCGAGCGCGACAGGCTGACCTTCCGACAACATGTCCTCGATTCCGCGAACGATGGCCTCCTCGCCTTTGTTGGCAAGCGGCACGTAATCCGCGATCAGAATGTGCAGCGTGTTGTCCAAAGCTCAGCGGACGCGTTTCAAGACAGAGCGTAGACGTTGGCGCTCGATGTCTCCCATACCAAAGAACCAGGCGGAAACGAGCGTCACGCCCGCCGCAGCGCCTACGACCGCGAATAAGCCAAACCACGACTCCGGCGGGGCTATGTGTTTCCACACGACGATGAGCGCAACGCTCGGGATCGTGCTCAGCAGCGCCGGACGCCAGACTTGCGAGAGGCTCTCCCTCGCTCGTATGTTCATCTTGCGATGAAAGTACACCGGAAGGATGATGCCCGCCACCAACGTCATCGGGACGAGATTGCTCCAGGCGACTCCTGCCAGACCCCAGTGGAGGACCGCGAGGGTGAAGACCGCCGAGCCGATGCACAGGACCGCCTCCACCGCCATCAGAATTCCGAAGACCCGGTGCTCGCCCCGACCGGCCAGGACCAGGAAGTTGCTGTGCTGGCTCAGGACCATGCAGTAGCCCACGGTCAGGATCGTCAGGATGTTGGCCATGGATTGGATCATCCCCGGCTCGGCGAATTCATCGCCCACCCAGACGGTCAGGAACTGGCGTCCCATCACGATCAGAAAAGCCGCCGCCGGGATGAGGACCAGGAGACTGTACTTCTGGGTCAGGAAGGCGATCAACCTGACTCCCGAGTGGTCGTCCCGTGCGTCGAGATCGCTGACGGCGGGTTTGATCGCCGCGGTGAAGGCCTGGAGGAACTCCGAGAGCATCAGCACGCTCATGGCGGGCGTCGAGAAAATGGTGACCTGGGTCGGCGGAAGGAAGATCCCGATGACGGTCCCGCTGGCCCGGCAGATGATCAGGGCCCCCATCGCGTAGAGGAACGTGTTCATGCCGTAGAAGAGCATCTCTTTGAGCAGTCCGCGATCCACGTTTTGCCACGAGATGTAGCCGATGGGCAACAGCCGTCGGGCAAGGACGTGCTGGGCGCCCCTGGCTACGATCTCGCTGATGCCATAGATGAGCCCCAGGGTGATCAGGCCGTAACCGCGAAGCAGCAGGATGACCGTGATCGCCGTCCGGATCGTCATGATGATGAGCGTCACGATGCTCACCATGTCGTATCGCTGCAATCCGCTGAGTACGGCGGTGGTCAGTTGCAGCGGCGTGGAGGCCGCGAATCCCAGGCCGACGACCAGGACCAGTCCACTGGCCGTGCGAACCCACTCCGGCGGGATCACAAACCAGTCGCCCACCTTCACGGCCAGGACGAACGTCAGGGCCGCCAGCACCACGGCGATAATCGTGAAGAAGAACAGCGCCGTGCTGACGGTCCTGCGAATGCCGTCCTCGTCGTCCTTCGCCAGGTACATGGGGATTCTTCGATTGATCGCGCTGTTGAGCCCCATGCCCAGCAGGATGCGATAGCGAAAGAGGTCGCCGATCAGAAGCCACACGCCGAAACCGTCTTTGCCAAGCCGGCCGACGAAGAACGGGACCAGCAGGAACGCGATCACCGCGTTGCTTACGAGCATCAGGAGATTGAAGAACGTATTGCGAACCATCGCTCGCGGCGTGGTGACAGTCTTGGCCATGTTACGTCCGTTCGGTTATGCGCCACAAGACACCCGCCTGCACCAGGGAGTATCTCGCGAGGACGAATGCGGGACAATAGCCTGGCGTTCGCGAAACAACGTAGATCGGGCGCTCGGCGAGCAGGGTGTCAATCGTCTGCTCGTTGAGCGGTGGGACTCCCTCGGCGGATGCAATTCCCGAGACGATTCGAACATCCGGCCGAATGCCTTTGACCTCCTGAACATACAGCAGCGGAGGGGCAGTCGTGATATCCGCCCAGACGATGGCGCCCTGCTCGACGCACTGCAGCGCCTCCGTGGCGAATCGCCCCGCCCCGCGATACCCCGTCTTCCACGGATGCAGGAAGTACTCGTAGTCGTTGCGGTATGGGATGTCCTGGCGGGTCCCGATCCGCAGGTTCGCTCGCTGTGCCAATTGCGGCGCAATCGCGTAGATACCGACCGGCAGCAGAGAGAACGCCAGCAACGCGCACGTCACAAGGCTGTGGCCGACTCGTGACACAAGCTCGTATGCCCCCAGGCCGATCCCCGCCGCAACGAGGCAGTAGAACGGGATGAAGAAGGCGTAGCGGTCCGGCACAGTGTAACGAGAAGCAAACAGCAGGAACAGCGTTCCCATCGCCAGAAGCACATTGCGAAAGGCCGCGGGTTTGACCCGCCGCAAACCATAGCAGCCTGCAAGGAGCAGCAAGAGGTTCGGCGTCGGGAAGTTCAACCCGATCAGAAGGAGATTCTCCCCCGCCATTTGCCACGACGGAGTTGTGTTCAGCACGTCGGCCTGCCACCGGCTGCCGAACGCAGCGGAGGCCAGGGTGCCGAGGAGGTCGCCGCTGTGGAGGATGTCCCTTGCGATCAGATACTCATAAGCCGAGGCGCCGACGATCCACAACAGAATGACGACTGCCGCGTCCTTTGGACGGATGACCTTGCGCGCGAGCAAGATCGCGATGAAGACGACATAACAGGCCAGCGGGATCGAGCCGAGCATATGGACCGCCACCGCCATGCCGTTCAGGAGCCCGAGCAGATAGAGGAATCCCGTTTTGCCTGTCCTCGTGTACTGGAGGAGGCAGATCAACTCCCCGAGAAACAGCGCCGCCCAGAGCGTATACGTCTCCGCGATGCTTGCGTGCCACCAGAACGTGTGGGACAGGCCGAGCGCGATGGCCGCAATCCCTGCGGGGAAGGCCCGGCCAAGCCACAGCCGCACCAGCAGGTAGAGATTGGCTACCGCGACCGCCCCGAATAGCGCCGAGAGGCAGTTCACGCGGTGACCGAACTCGCCGAGCGGAACGGATTTGGCGGCGATGCCGACGAGGTAGTACAACGGGTGCGAGAGCGCCAGCCCGAGACGGCCCTCGATGTCGCTGTGCCAAATGCGATACTGGATCAGTCCGCTGTCCTGCCATACTGCGCCGGGCGCACAACTGATCCCATACAAAACCCCGGCTGCCATCAACACGAGGAAATAGGACTTTGCCAGTCGATTGGCCCTTTAACGGCACGAGCATTTTGCGAGTGGGTCAAGAACCCACGAGTCACTTGCGATTGGCGCGATACCAGTCGATGGTCGCCTTGAGGCCGTCCTCCAGGCGCGTTCGGGCTTCAAAGCCGAAGCATTCTCTGGCTCGGGAGGTGTCGAGACATCGCCTGGGCTGGCCGTCGGGTTTGGACGGGTCCCAGCGGATCGTGCCGGAAAAGCCCGTGAGCCGGACGATGGTTTCCGTGAGTTCGCGGATCGAGATCTCCGAGCCGGTGCCGATATTGATCGGGTTGGGACTATTGTAGTGTTGCGTTGCGAGCACGATCCCCTCGGCTGCGTCGGCGACGTAGAGGAACTCTCGCGAAGCCTGCCCCGTGCCCCAGCACTCGATGGAGTCGGCGCCGGCCTCGATGGCGTCCACGCACTTTTTGATCAGGGCCGGGATTACGTGGCTGCTGGCCGGGTCGAAGTTGTCACCCGGTCCGTACAAGTTCACAGGCAGCAGAAAGATCGAGTTGAACCCGTATTCCTGGCGATATGCCTGCGATTGGACCAGCAGCATCTTCTTCGCCAGGCCGTAGGGCGCGTTGGTTTCCTCGGGGTAACCGTCCCACAGGTCCTGTTCCTTGAAGGGAACCGGGGCGAACTTGGGGTACGCGCATACGGTGCCGATCGCGACGAATTTTTCGATGCCTCGGAGCCGGCCCTGCTCGATGAGCTGCACGCCCATCATCAGGTTCTCGTAGAAGAACCGGCCGGGGTGCGCCCGGTTGGCGCCGATCCCGCCGACGACCGCGGCCAGGTGGATCACAACATCGGGCTTCATGTCGTCGTACATCCGAACGATGTCGGCCATCTTCACGAGGTCGTACTGCTGGACCCGCGGGACGTCGATGTGCTGAGCGCCGGCTTCGCGTAGCCGCCGGGTGACGTACCGGCCCAGAAACCCATCTCCCCCGGTCACCACGACTCGTTTGTCGGCGAAGAAATCGCTCATCCGGATCTCCCTCTGTTTCGATCGGCGTCCATTCCGTGGTCGCCGAGCAGCTTCTCCCGTTCGGCGATCTTCATATCCGCGTCCACCATCATTCGAGCCAGATCGCGAAATGATACCTTCGGCTGCCACTGGAGCATCCGCCGGGCCTTGCTGGAATCGCCCTGGAGTAAGTCCACCTCGCTGGGTCGGAAGTACCGCGGGTCCGTGCGGACGTGTTTCTCCCAGTCGAGATCAAGGTATCCGAAGACCTCGGTCAGGAACTCCCGCACGGAATGGCACTCGCCGGTCGCAATCACGTAGTCGTCGGGCCGGTCCTGCTGGAGCATGAGCCACATGGCCTCGACGTAGTCGCCTGCGAACCCCCAGTCGCGTTTGGCGTCGAGGTTGCCCAGGTAGACCGTGTCCTGGAGGCCGCACTTGATCCGCGTCGCCGCCCGGGTGATCTTGCGCGTGACGAACGTCTCTCCCCGCCGGGGCGATTCATGGTTGAACAGGATGCCGTTGCAGGCGAACAACTGATACGCCTCACGGTAGTTGACCGTCTGCCAGTACCCGTACACCTTGGCGCAGGCATAGGGGCTTCGCGGATAGAAGGGTGTGGTTTCCGTCTGCGGCGTCTCCACAACCTTGCCAAACATTTCGCTGCTGGAGGCCTGGTAGTAGCGTATGGGCGCGTGACAGCAGCGTACCGCCTCCAGCATCCGAAGCGTGCCCAGCCCGTCCGCGTTGACCGTGTAGATGGGCATGTCGAAGCTGACTCGCACGTGGCTCTGGGCCCCCAGGTTGTAGACCTCGTCGGGCTTGAGGTCGTTCAGGATCGCCGAGAGGTTGCTCCCGTCGGTCAGGTCGCCGTAGACGAGTCGCAGCTTGGGCTGCTCGTGCGGGTCTCGATACAGATGATCGATCCGGTCCGTGTTGAAGGACGAGCTTCGCCGGATGATGCCCCAGACCTCGTAGCCTTTCTTCAACAACAGTTCCGCCAGATACGATCCGTCCTGCCCGGTAATCCCGGTAATCAATGCCTTTGGCATGGATCTCTCCCCTTAGCAAGCACGAATATCGAAACTCGAAATCCGAAACAAATCCAAAGGACCGAAACTCAAATGACAGAAACGCTGTTGTCTCTCGGACGGCTCGTTTTGAGTTTTGGATTTCGATCCTTTGTGCTTCATGCAGTGTACGTCTGCCTGTTCAGCAGACCGTCACGACCAGTCCATCGTTGCTGACATCGAAATCGAAGAATCGCGCGCGATCGTTCGGCGGATCGTCATCGAGCATCTGCCGCACGACTGCTGCGTCCTCGGGTGACTTGCAGATCATCAGCATGAAGCCGCCGCCGCCGGCGCCGAGGAGCTTGCCGCCGTGGATGTGCGGGGCGACCCTCGCGAACAGAGCCTCGATCTCGTCGTTACTGCTGTTGGGGTCCAGTCGCTTGTTGAGCCGCCAGGCGACGTCCATGAGCCGGCCGAACTGCTCGATGTCCTTGCGGATGAACGAGTCCATGACGTCCCTCGCCACCGAGCCGATGTGCTGGAGCGTCGCCACGGCGTCGCGATCCCGGTTCAGGTACCTTCCGACGACCTGATGGAGGATGTTCTTCGCCAGGCGGGTGATCCCGGTGTAATACAGCAGCGTTCGACCGCCGTTGACCTTCGGGTCCAGGATGTCCGAGGGTACGTAGTGGATGTGGGCGTCCGGGACCATGCCGGGCGCGGTGACGATCATCTTGACGCCGTCCACGCCGCCGCCGATCTGGTCCTGCCAGCCGCCGCCGGTGGTGAGGGCCTGCTCCAGCCGAAGCACGCTGTGGAACAATTGGCGTTGGGACAACGGCCTGCCCATTACCCGCCCCAGCGCCGCGACGATCACGGCGCCCATGATGCTGGATGTCCCAAGTCCGCTGCCTTTCGGGATCGCCGCCAGCGTCGTCAGCTCGATGCCGCCTCCGAAGGCTTCGAGGGTTTTCTTGAGACTCCTTTTTGCCGTTCGGCCGCCGTTGGGCGAGAGGCCGGAAAGGACCATGGCGGCCTTTGCCAGCGCGAAGCTGCCCGTCGCGTGCCGGTAGTCCATCAAATCGTCGAATCCGCGCACCTCGATTCGCACGCCCAGATCGATCGAGCCGATCCGAATCACGGGCTCCTCGATCACCCGCACGTAGGCTTGGATGGGAGGCTGGCCGTTCAGGTCGATTGCGGCGTTCGTCACGCATCCACCCCATTCCAGGGAATAGGGCGGGGTGTCCGTCCAGCCACCGCCGATATCCAGTCGAGCGGGGGCTCGCGCCCACACGATCTCGTCGCTCCGCAGCACACTGTGCGGCAGGGCCTCGCCCTCGAATCCACTGGCGACGATCGCCCGCTCCAGGCCCTCGAACGCGATCTCCTGCATCCGGCGGCGCCACTGGGACAGAGTGGTCCCGCTGTCCAAGCCGAGGTCCAGCGACTGGAGCCGCCGGAGCGTCGCGGAATCGAGCATCTCCGCAAGGCCGGGCAACACGCGGGACACCGCTCGGTCATTACTCCCATACACCTCGGCCAGCGCCGAGCCCAGCGTATGAATCATCCGGGGGACAACCAAAGTCGCGGTCCCCTGTCCCTGCTCCTCCGTGGAACATCGACAGGCCTGCTTCAAGGTCTCGGCGACCCAGGCGGCCGGTTGCTCGTCCCTCCTCATCAGCCAGGCCAGCTCGCGCGAGGACAGGCCGCTATCCGGCCGGAAAGCTCGCTGGAGCGAATTGCGGATCAGTTGGGCCCGAATCCGGCTGCGCCGCTCGTAGAATCCCTTGTGGTCGGCCAATGCCAGGATCTGTTCGAGACTGTACCGCCGGGCGGACCGCCATGCCTGGCGCTGGTTTTTGGAGGCGTTGCCCGGGTCGAACATCCAGAGCCATCGACGATACTGCCCGCGTTCCGGGACCGCCGGGAAGAGCCTCGCGTTCCAGATCGTTCGGTTTTCGGGCGAGACCCTGTCGTCCCAGACCTCCTCCTGCCCCGCGCCGACATCCGCCAGCCACGCGGACAACGGTACGCCGCAGAAGACGGCGCCGCGATCGACCGGTTCCTTGAAGACATCGTCCACGCCGTAACAACGGACGAACCAGACGTCGTGACCCGATGGGTCGTGTCCGGCGAGCGTGTCCAGGCACGCGCCGGCGGGCAGCGACACCGGCTCATCCAGATCGACGCCCACGACAATGTTGTTGCCGCCCAGGGTCAGCGAGGACCGAATCCGGCAGCCTTCGACCCAGCTCGCAGAGCCCTGGACGGCGCCGCCGTTGGCGATCTCGTTGTTGATGTCGAGGAAGGCCCGCAGTTGCGAGACGCCGCGATCCTCCTGGAGCAGGCGGGTCCCGCTGCTGAGGAGTCCCCGGCTCGCGCCAAAATCCAGGAAGTCGCAGTGGGTCAGCAGTTGCACGTTGAAGGGGATGCTCGACAGGGTCTTGAACAGATCGCTTAGCATGGCGGTTGTCCACCGGGACCCGCTGTCCTGCGCCGACCGGGCATGGTGATCGGCAGTCGCCTGGCTGCCCATCGCGCAGCAAATCTCGCGGTAGAAGTCCAGCCCGCGGTCCATGACCGCCTGGCCGCGTTTGCCGGCCAGGACGAGCCTTCCCCTGGCGTCGGGCCGGGCCCCGAACAGTTGCAGGAACCGGACCGCGGTGGCCGCATCGAAGTGCATCACGCCGATGTCGAGGCACGATTGCCCGTAGGCGTCGATCGCGCCCCTCCTCTTCTGCTCGGCAATGGAGGGTTTCTGGAGGTACAGTCTCACGTCGTCTGCCGGGCCGCAGCAGAAGACGCCGTGACGGCTTGCCTGCTCCGGCTGTGCGTAGCACGCCAAGCCGGTGACACCCTCCCTCGTGAATCGCACCTGCGTCGGATCGAATCGCAGCAACACGTCGCCCGAGGCGATCACAATCTGTCCCCGCCCCGGCGCGGGTTCCGGCAGCGCCAGGTACGTCGGCAACTGGCGGTCGAACAGGCTCAGACAGACGGCGCTGTCGTTCTCACCCGGCACGGGAATGAAGATCTTCCCGCAGGGTCCATAAGCCGGCAGGCGCCTGGAATCGCCGCCTGCATGGACAACCAGAATACGAAGCTCACTCAGCACCTGCTCCCACGCACGCGGGTCCGATCTTGCCCGCTTGGGTCCCAGACGTCGGTACAGGACTTCCATCAGGCAACAGAGCGTGCTGCCGCCGCTGCCGACCCGTCTGCCGCCGGGATCGGCGACCACGATGACCTCGCGAACGTCGCTGAGCAGACCCAGCTCGCGGCGCAGGTTCAACTGCGTCGCGTAGGCCCCCGCCTGCCGCTCGTTCGACGCCGTGACAATCAGAATGTCCCAGGAGCTTGTCTTCACCTCTATAGTACCTCCTCTGCTGATCTGCGATGTTTGATCGTTGATGGTTGATTTGAGAGGCGAGGAGAAGACTTCTCCAAATCAACAATCAAACATCAACAATCGCACTTCCTATAGTGCTCCACGATGATCCGCAGCATTTGATCGAGGGTCGTTTGGGGTTGCCAGCCGATGGCTGCCCGAATTCGCTCGGTGTTCGGCACGCGCCGCATCAGGTCTTCGATCGGCCGGCCGTAGGCGACCTCGTAGGGCACGAATTCCTTGCGGCTCCTGCTGCCGGTGATCTCGATGATCCTGTCCGCCAGGACTTCCATCGTGACCTCTTCCGAAGACCCGATATTGAAGACCTTGCCGGCTGCCTGCTCGCAGTCCATCAGGGCAATCACCGCGTCGACCAGGTCCTTCACATAGCAGAAGCACCGGGTCTGCTTGCCGGTGCCGTAGATCTGGATGGGCTCGTTCTTGAGGGCCCACTGCACGAAGCGAGGCACGACCATGCCGTAGCGGCCGGTCTGTCGAGGGCCGATGGTGTTGAAGAACCGCGAACTGACCACCCGCAGGCCGTACTGCTGGTGGAACGCTTGGCCCAGGAATTCGTCGATAGCCTTGCTGCACGCATAGGCCCAGCGGGAGAACGCGGTGCCGCCGAGCACGAAGTCATCATCTTCACCGAAGGGGATCTTCTCGCTCTTGCCGTAGACCTCGCTGCTCGATGCCAGCAGGATGCTGCGACCGAACTTGTTCGCCGATTCCAGGACGACCTCCGTCCCGGCGATATTCGTCTCGATCGTGTGGACCGGGTCGTCGGCGATGAGCTGCACACCGACCGCGGCTGCCAGGTGAAAGACCGCGTCGCATTGCGAGACGAGCAACTGCATCAGGTTCGCGTCTCGAATATCGCCTTTTACGAATTGCAGCCCGGCGTGGCGCCTGAGGGTCTCCAGGTTCGCGAGTCTGCCCGTGCTGAGGTTATCGATGACGATGACCTCGTCGCCGTTTTCGAGCAGACGCTCCGCCAGATGAGAACCGATGAACCCTGCTCCGCCTGTGACAAGTGCCTTCATACCCATTTCGCCTCTACTTAAGCCCGCTTTGGCACGGCCTCGCAAATGCCGTCCTACGTCCGGAAAAGATTGTGGTGCCAACCGTATACGGACCAGGTTACTCGATCCGTGGGATGCGGGCAACCCGCAATTTGAGCGCACTCCGTGCCCGTCGGATGTGCGAGGGGGAAAAGAGAGCATCCCTGCCGTATCCGTTGGTCCGGCGGCGCATCGCTCTTGGGGACTCCATACACCCGTGCCGTCGGCGCAATATCCTATTCATCGGCAAACGGCCGCTCCTTTTATCACATAAGTATCCGAAGACAAAGAACATGGAAGAAGAAGGCGAGAGTCGAGCAAGAGTGGTTCGGCTCCGTCCGGACTGCGGCGGTAGCGGTTCGCAGTGTGCCTGCGAGGGCACGTCTGCGACCGTGGAGAAGACACCACCTTACCACGCCACCGCAAATGCCCTCGGCACTCCGGCAAAGGTACGTGCCGGACCGGACAACTGCGCATGAAATCGGCGGGGAAGACCGGTCGGAGGGTCGGATTCCCCCAAACCCCCTTTATGCTCCAGCTCATGTCCCGGCCCTGCGAGGCGGCAGTGAGGGGTATTGGACCTGGAGTGACAAATCTGTTGTATATATGGGCAATCTGGCGATTTTGGGAGGCAATATGCTTGAATTTCTTGTGAAAAACGGGTACAATGCGAGAGTTGAGAAGGGTGATCTTGGGGGTTCACTTGCACAGCACGCGTCCGCTTTTGTCTGGAGTGCTCCTGATTGCCGCTTCCGTGTGCTCTGTCGCACACGCCGAGCGGGCGATTACGACAGCCGAGCTGTTCGACAGGATGCGAGGGATGTGGCTCGGGCAGCTCATCGGCAACGCTGCCGGCCGGGACACCGAAGGGGACTACAGCAACTCCTCTCCCAACCCCGCGGAGACGATTGCCTGGCAGATCAAGCTCATCTGGGACGCCGATGACGACACGGATGTCGAGTACATCACCCTGCACACCCTATTCAATCACGGATTCGACTGCAATTCCAGCGAGATTACCGGCCAGTGGCTCGAACACATGACCACCGACGGAATCTACGCAGCCAACAGGCAGGCCTGGCATCTGATGCTCGACGGGTTGCTCCCGCCGGAGACAGGAAGCCGCACATACAATGAACACTCGTATTCCATCGACAGCCAGATCTGCACCGAGATCCTCGGGGCGGTTTCGCCCGGACTGCCTCAAGCTGCGATCGATCTGGCCGGCCGGTTTGGACGGATCACGAACGAGGGTTTCGCTCTCCACGCGGCGCAGTTCTATGCCGCGATGTACGCCCAGGCCTTTTTCGAACCGAATGTGGTCGAGCTGGTCTCACAGGGTCTGGAGGCGATCCCCGTGAGCAGCCGGACCGCCGCCGTTGTGAGGGATGTCCTCGAATGGTATCGCGAGGACGCCAACGACGGCACCCTGGACTGGCGCGCCACCCGGCAGAAGCTCTACGACACATATCAGGGCGCCGACAGCTTCGGACGCTATTACAACTGGGTCGAATCCACGATCAACGTCGGCGCGACGGTCCTGGCCCTGCTCTACGGCGGTGGCGACTTCAAACAGACCGTCCAGATGGCGGTCCTGGCCGGCTGGGACTGTGACTGCAACCCCGCAACATCCGGTGGCTTACTGGGAATTCTCTATGGCTTCAGCGGCCTGCCCAGCGACCTGACCGACGCAGCCTTCTGCGGCAATGTCTATCTGAACGTCTCGCGTCCCGGCCTGCCCAATCCCGCGGCCTCCCTGCCGCAATCCGACGCGATCACGAGGATCGCGATCTACATGGTGGTCCTGGCACAAGAGAACATCCTGCGAAATGGCGGTTCCCTCGCGAACAACGGCCTGAGCACAGTCTATCTGATTCCCGACCCCAACGCCGTCGTCGCGGAGCCCGAGAATCCCGATCCGAACGGCCCCTCCGGCCTGGTCGGCAAGGCCCTCGCCGCCGGCGTTGCCGTGACGCCCGGCGCCTCTGTGCAGCGATACGATCCCGCGCGGGACCGCAACAATCTCCACTCCATCATCGATGGCGTCACGGACAATTCGTACAACGGCCGCCGGCCGTACTACACGTACGTCCCGGATGCGTCCGAACCCTCCGAGGTGGATTGGTACGAGTTGAGTTTCTCACAACCCGTCCGGTTCGAGGCGGTAACCTTCCATGAGGGCGACATCGTCTGGGGCAAGCTCAACACGTACTACAGGGACGACGAACCCCTCGGCGGCTATTTCGAGGACCTGATCGTGCAGGTCCGGCAGGACGGCCAATACAGCGAGCCGGCGGACCTGGAAATGTCCCCGGAGCTGGACCGGCTCCGAATGTATCAGCAGATTACCTTCCGTTTCGCTCCAACCGTCGGTGACGCGGTCCGCATCATCGGCGTGCCGGGAGGCTCGAAACGGTTTACCACGATCATGGAGTTGGAAGTCGAAGGCGATCTTTGTGAGGACCCCAATGAACCGACCATCGACCCAGGCGCCTGAACACGATCCCTCGTGTGCGGCGACCCCGGCCCAAACGGGTGATGAAATGAGAACAGATACGATCCAGGTCTCCACGGGCGGCGCCCTGCCTGCGGGAGTTGTACCCAGCGCGATCCGTCGCGTTTGGGAGCCCAGTCAACCGCCCGATTTTGCGAAGATCCGCAAGGCCATCCTCTCGGGAAAGCCGGGTCGGATCGGCTTCACCCGCTTCAGCCATCTGGCCTTCCGTCCGCCCTACCGTCGGAGCACCGGCGCGCCCGACACCTGATTTCTCTTGGCACAACAGCCACGGATTCGGTAAGCTAAGGGCGTTCGGAAGAAGATATGGAGGATAAGACCATGAGACGCCGGCTATTGTGGGCAGGGCAGTACTTCTCATTTACTTGCGGAGTGTCGTTGGCCATCCTGTGCCTGGCTTCGGTCGTTGCAGCCGGAGTCCAGAAGCAGGCCACGACGCAGCGAACGCGACGGACCACGCCTGTGAATATGTCGCCGATCCAGCTCCCGGAGCCGGCCACGAGCAGCGAGGTCAGCTTCGAGCAGGCGGTGCTCGAACAGCGAAAGATGCAGACGCCGGGCGACCAGCGCCTCGATCTCGCGAAGATCAGCCAACTGGCCTGGGCCACGCAGGGGGCGATGGCCCCGTCGGTCGCTGCGACTTTGACGCCGGCACAAGCGCAGGTCGTCTCCGAACCACCCATGCGGGCCTACTTCGTTCTGCCCGACGGCCTCTTCGCATACGAGCCGGTGAGCCACACCCTCCAGCCGCTCAATGACAAGGACATCCGTGCAGCGGCCGCCAGTACGATGCTGAAGCTGGCCGCGGCGCCGGCCGGCGGTTGCCAGATCATCGTTGCGGCCTCCACTCGCGATTTTTCCTCGCGTTACGGGACCCGGGCCAGGACCGTCATGGCGTTGCAGGCCGGCAAGGTCTCGCAGAACATCCAGCTCCAGGCCGCGACGCTGGGTCTGGCGTTCGTGAGCATCGACGCCGTGGAGGGGGCCGACGTGCGGTCCGTCGCACGGATCCCAAGGAACTACGAGCCGCTGTATGCGGCGATCATCGGCTACCCGGCCGGCCAGGCGCCGGTGACGGCGGTGCAGCCTGTCACGACGGCGCAGTCGGGCCGGAGGGCCCTGCTGGTAGTCCCGCCCATGGCATTCCAGGATGAGGAGCTGTTCGCCACGAAGCGGTCGCTCGAACTGGCGGGCGTCCAGGTGGCTATCGCCAGCGCGCGCATGGGTCCGCTGGCGGGCATGCTCGGCGGCACGGCGCAGGCCAATATGCTCCTGAACCAGGCCAAAGTGGATGATTATGACGCCGTGGTCTTCATCGGAGGCACCGGGGCGCTGGATTATCAGAACAATCCCACAGCCCAGAACCTCGCTCGGCAGGCCTCGGTGCGAGGCAAAGTCCTGGCCGCGATCGGCACGGCCCCGAGTATCCTGGCTTCCGCCGGCGTGATGCGAGGCGTCCGGTGCACCGCGTACCTCAGCGAACAGAATCGAATGACCCGCGCCGGCGCGGTCTACACGGGAAATCCCGCCGAGAAGGACGGGCACATCATCACCGCCACCGGGCCACTGGCCGCACCCCTCTTTACTCAAGCCATCCTTGAAGGACTCGGCGAGACCAATCGATAGCCCGTCGCACAACGCGCCCTGTGACATTTGCTGAGATTTGTCGGAAAATGGTTAGGGCAAAGGCCCCATCGCCCGGTTCCTATCGTATATTTTAGTCAGTTGACCATCGAGGTCCGAAGGTCCGGGCGAAAGGAATGCGGCTTGTCGTGCGTCGTGCATCGTTCGGCGTGCCAAAGAGAGCTGTCTACGCTCTCTGTATCCCGCGCGAAGCCACCCGTGGATACGGACCCTATCAGACGGCTGTGGGCTGGAAGAAATGGACTCCTGCGGGGTCATGAATATTGTAGAGGCGGTCATTCATTCCTGTTACCACGAATCCTCGTCGTGCCTTATAAGAGCGAAGGGCATTGACATAAGGACGTTCAGATGAACCTGGTGCTTGTCATTCTCCATATCGCAGTCCTGGCCACGCTGGTCTTCGCGTACGGCCGGGAATGATCCTGCACGAATCGCGGTGCGTCACGCGTCGTGCGTCCTTCATTTGGGACGACTTCTCGCGTGCCGCATGGCATGCCCCGTTTGACCAGAACACCTCTTTGACCACGCTCGCGCCTACATGATCTTCTCGACCACCACCTGCTGCCCCTGGACGAAGTGCGCCGTGGCAGCGTCCTCCGGGCTGATGTGCATCCGTTCGCCCGAGTCCGAATCTGCGGGTGAGCCCGCTTTGACGTGAACGGAGCGCAGGCCCCCATACCACCAGCGGACGTCGTCGGCATAGAGCAGGTCGCCCGGCTCGGCGGCCATCTTGTCGAGCGCGGATTGCGGTACAATCACCGTGTTCGTGCCCGAGAGGCTCGCGTCGAACTGTGCGGTCAGCCGCACCTTGCCGCCGGACCGGCGATTGGGCTCGCCCCCCTTGTACTGGCGCATGGCGTCCGTCTGGGTCCCCGCGACGAGTCCCTTGATCTCGCCCTGCGGCCTGGGCTTCGTAACCCACGTGACGGCCACACCAACCGCGCCGGCTGCCAGCAGCCCGAAGAGGGCCCGCATGAACGTGTAGCTGCTGGGACCCATTCCGAAATCCAGTGGACCGACGAGCGCGTCGGGCCAGACGAAGGACAAGCCGATCAGGGCGCCCCCGCCCGCGATGGTCGCGAAGGCCGCCGTGGGGGTGTACCGCTTCCAGAGAATCCCCAGGAGAATGGCCATCACGACCGGCGGTGTGATCGCGGCGGTGAACATGCCGTGGGCGACATAGATCGAGTCTTCTGCCATGAATACGGGGACCAGGGCCAGGCCCAGACCCGCCGCGGCCAGGCTCGTGATCCTCGCGACCAGCAGGTGATGCTTGTCGCTGGCCGCGGGCCGAATGTACGGTCGCCAGATGTCGTTGACGAAGACCGCACTGACGGCATTCACGAGGGAATCCGCCGTGCTCATCAACGCAGCCGTCAGGGCCGCGAGGATAAAGCCGAAGACCCCGGGGGAACAGAGGAAATCAGCGGCTTTCACAAAGGAATCCTCCGAACTGGTGGTCAGTTCGCCGTTGTTTACGAGCGCCTTGGCAAGCCAGCCGCCGCAACTGGTGGCCACGGCCGCCAGGGGGGTGAGCACGAGAATCCAGCAGACGACCATCCGCCGGGAGTCCTTCACGCTTTTGAGCGAGAGGAAACGCATGATGAAAGCCTGGTTCATCAACATGAGAGCGCCGGTGTTGGCCAGGCCGTCCTGGACGTAGATGCCGATGAAGCTGAACTTGGGCGGGTTATTGAAATCGGAGAAGGCGTACTTGTGCGTCTGCGGCAGCAGGGACCAGAAGTCGCCGAAGCCGCCGAAGTGATAGATGCCGCCGAGGAACAGCCCGAGACCGGCGCACAGCAGGATAATGCCTTGCACAAGGTCGGTCATAATGACCGCGGTTTGCCCGCCCGCGCAGACGTACAGGGCGACTGCCACCGCCGTAACCGTCGCGCCGGTGATGACGTTCCAGCCCAGCAGCGTGTGAAGGGCCGTGCCCAGAGTCAGAAGATTGATGCCGATGTACCCCACCATGTAGAGCAGGATGACGCAGGTGGCCGCCACGCGCGTTTTCTTGTCGAAGCGGGCCTCCAGATACTCGGGAATCGAGACGATCCGCTTGTAGTAGATGATCGGGATCCAGACCAGCACCAGGATGGGCATCCAGAACCAGTCATTGAAGTAGGTCTGCGTGCTGGAGATGCCGTAGTCGAATCCGGCCTGGCTGTACTTGATGAAGCTGTAGCTTCCGACGAGCGTCGCGATGCACGAGAAGGAGATCAGCCACCAGGAGAATCGCTGGCCGCCGAAGAAGAAATCTCGCGTGGTGGCTGTATAGCGTCCAAACCACAGGCCAAACGCCATGATGCCGCCGAAATAGGCCAACAGAACAACATAATCGAGCGGACCGCCAAGAACCTCGGCAATCATAGCGACCCTCCCTCTGCCCAGTGGGGCGACAGGAAGGTGAAGACGCACGCCGCGACCAGCAGGAGCAGATACCCTGCGATGAGCACCACCAAGAGCCGGCGGTCCTCGGAGATCTTGAGGTTGAGATATCCGCCTCGCAGCCCGGCCCAAATGCCGATGATGCACAGCACCGCGCCGACGCCGAACTCGCAGACGATCGGCCAGACTCGCAACATGTTCACGGGACGGTTCTCCTATTCTTCAACTGTTCTCGCAGCCACTGGGGACGGTTGGTCGTGATCCCGTCCACGCCCAGCGCGACCAGCCTGGCCGCTTCGTCGGGATCGTCTACTGTCCAGACGTACAGTCCCAGTCCGGCGGCCCGGACCGCTCGAACGAATTCCTCGGTCACGCCGGCATAGTGGACATCCAGTCCGTCGAGACCATGATCCTTGGCCGTTTGTGCAAGCGAGGGATCGT
>JBDKRX010000003.1:0-4288 GCA_039683175.1 Phycisphaerales bacterium | reverse complement strand
ATCATCGTCAGCTACGTAGAGGGTAACCGGGTGGGTGAGGGCCTGTGGAGACGGTTGGGATTCGAGCCGGTTCTGGCCACGGCCACCGCCAATCGCAAAGACATAGAGCGGGCCCTGGGTATCCCGGCTGGACGTGCGGCGCCGCCGGCCTACCGTTCCGTCCTGGGCGGCAGGACCGCGGCCCGCATGGCCTCCGTGCCGGCCGGTTAGCCCCTCTGTCCAGGATCACGTCACGGTTGTGGCCGGATCAGGCAAACGTCATCCTTGACCTGCCACGCGTATTCCCCACCCTGCCGGACAGCCTCCATCCCATACGCAACGCTCATCAACCCCATTCCTGAGATCAGTCCGGTTGGCTGCCCATGGATTTGTTCTTACACTTTTCATGGCGTGAGCATCATCTCGCACAGGTACAGGTCGATATTGCACGGAGAAAAACCATGAGAACCTTCAAGGTATCCGATGAGGTGTACGAACAACTGAAGAGCTTCGTCGTCGACCCGTTCGACGACACGCCGGAGATCGTCATCGGCCGGCTGATCGAAATCGTCAACAAGGCCAAGAATCGCTGGTGTCCGTTCAACCCGGACGACAGCGCCGACGAGGCCGAACCGCACCCGGAGCCACACGCGAAACGCCGGCCCATCCCCCAGGAAGAGCCGGTCGTCGTCCTCTGATGAATCCGACGCGTCCCTCGCAGATCCACTGTAGAGGGCGTAACTCAGTCCACAGCATAGATGCTGCAGGCGGTGGAAAAGGCATGGCGTTCCGATGCCTTCCACCGCCTCTGTTTTTGTTCCCCCGGCACCGTCTTCGCATTCCGCACGCGTCGATCACACCCCAGCGATTCGGCGCCTCACAAACCGATGACAGGTCTCAATACGAGGACAGACCGGTTGCCTGACTGGGACCCAACCTGGAATGAAAAGAGGCACGCACCAGAGGCGGCGGAGCGGTGCGTGCCACTAACAGATTGATCCAGCTCTCGCTGGATTCACACTCAGCAGCCCCCTGAGAAGCAAGGGCTGTTGGCGGACAGGCAAATGGCACAAGGGAAGCCCCGTCTGGACAGCCCTTGTGCGAGCCTCCAACGAGAGTCTAAGAAGCATTTCGTCTCGCGGCAAACGACCTCTACCACACGGCGGCGTAATCGGTCCGCGCAATGGTGAATCCGTCGTTCCAGCCCTTCTTGTACTGGCGATCCACTTCGTATCGATCGACGTTTCTGGTGAACCGGCACAACGGATGTCCCACGGTATGACATCCGGCGGAGTATCCATCGACGTAGCCATCCGCATACTCATTGCTGTACCCGGCCGCAAGCAATCCCTTGCGATCCATCGACACACAGCCCGCAACGAACGACAAGACCAACAACACGACCACAGCCTTCTTCATGCCCGGTTCTCCAAAGCCTCCCGTGACCGCCCTGCAGGAGAGAACACCCCCATGCAGATATACTGATTCCGACGTCGAAAAAGCATTAAAACCGTATTATACGCGATGTCAAGACAATTAGCAAGGAAAAAATGATTTACCAGCACTAATATCGCAGATCGGACACTTGGCCACATGCAACCACTCCGATTCCCGCGAGGCGAGACACCGTTGGCGAGTCCGAGAATCCAGGCAGTTACAGGCAGACCATCCAGCCTCACAGGCCCTGGATCCACGCCCACCAGTGAACCGCACATAAACACATTCCCAGAAAGGCTTTACGACAACTCCAAAGGCCTTTTGTCATGAGTACTTCTTTGGACTTGATTTCTCCCGCGTTTCAGCGAAAATGCGTGCGGCACACCGGACGCGTAGAGTTCCGGTCATTGCGATTGGCAACGTCTCAGAGCCGGGAGCACATTGAAGGCAAGGATCTACATCAGGATACTGGTGGCATCTGTGGTGTTCGCGGCTCTGTGCCTCGCTGCCTGGCTCGGCAGCGTCTCCGACGCATCGTCCCAGTTCCCTTGGTACAGCATCGTCCCCCCGGCACTGGCGATCATCCTGGCCTTCCTGACACACCATGTGATCCTCAGCCTGGGCGTCGCGCTCCTCGTCGGCGGGCTGCTCAGCATCGTGCCGGCGGATGCGGGACACGTCACGGCTTGGGCACAGGGCCTCGGCGCCACCGGCGGATACCTCGCCGGCACGCTGGGCGACAAGACGAACCTGTTGATCCTCTCGTTCATCCCGCCGATCTTCACCATGGTCGAGATCATCATGGCCTCCGGCGGCTTCCTCGGGATCGTCGCCTGGCTGCTCCGCTGGATTCGCAGCACAAAATCCGCCCAGTTGGCCACCGGCCTGATGGGGGTGGTCTGCTTCATCGACGACTACGCCAACGCGATCATCGTCGGCTCCATGATGCAGCCGATCACCGATCGATTCCGGATCAGCCGGGAGAAGCTCGCCTTCCTCGTGGACGCCACCAGCGCCCCGGTCTCGGGACTGGCCATCGTGAGCACCTGGATCGCATACGAAGTCGGCCTGTTCGCCGACGTCAGCGAGCAGCTCGGGCTCGGCAAGACCGGCTACGCCATGTTCTTCGACGCCCTGAGCTTCCGCTTCTACTGCCTGCTCATGCTGGGGTTCATGTTCTCCCAGATCCTCCTGGGCCGGGATTTTGGGCCGATGCGAAACGCGGAGGAACGTGCTCGCGGCAACTGCGCCCCATCCGGCCGCGATCCGCAAGGCGGAGCGTCGTCGCCCCCCGCAGGCCGGGCGATCAACGCCCTGCTGCCGCTGGGCGGCCTGGTGACATTCCACCTGACGGGCCTGTGGCTCGACGGAGGCGGCATCGCGAGATTCGCCGGCATCCGCTCGCTGGCCAGCGCCGATTACTGGCGCGAGGTCATCAGCGCCGCCAAACACAGCAACCACATGCTCCTGTCTGCGGCCCTGTTTGGAATCGTCCTGGCCCTGCTTTGCGGCAGGCTGACCGGCTCGCTTCGGCGTTCCGCCCTTCCTGGCTGCGTCTGGCGAGGGGTCAAGCGAGCCTCGTTGCCGGCAGTGGTCCTGACGCTCGCCTGGTCGCTCAAGAGCTGCTGCGACGACCTCGGCACCGGGCAATTCCTCACCGGCCTGCTGGCAGAGCGCATCCCGCCGCATTTGTTCCCCCCGCTGCTGTTCCTCGTCGCCTGCATCGTGTCGTTTGCCACCGGGACGAGTTGGGGCACCATGGCGATCCTCATCCCGACGGCACTGCCCACCGCCTTCGCCCTGGACGGCAACACCTACGGCCTGACCACAATGGTCAGTCTTGCGGCTGTGCTGGACGGCGCCATCTTCGGCGACCACTGCTCCCCTATCTCCGACACGACAATCCTCAGTTCGACCGCCAGTTCCTGCGGCCTCCTGGAGCATGTCCGCACGCAATTGCCCTACAGCCTGACCGTCGCGACAGTGGCTGTGTTATGCGCCTATGTCCCCAGCGCGCTGGGCCTCAACCCACTCCTGAGCCTGGCGATCTCGGCCCCGGTGCTCCTGACGATCCTCCTCGCCCTCGGCCGGCGGACCGGCAGACAAGAAGCCGGGAGACTGCGGATCGACGAAAGAGGCTCTTGACCTGACAGGGTCCATCCGCGTTCATCCTTCGACTCCGCTCAGGACGGCGTCTGCGGTTCCAGCCCGTTTCTCTGCATCCCAAATCACAACCTGGCCGTTACATCGAGTCCAGCGCCGCCAGGATGGCCGCGACGAGCACGTCGGCACTGGTCACGCCGACGAACCGCTCGATCTCGACGCCCTCGTGGAACAGGATGAGCGTCGGGACGCCGGTGACGCCGTATCGCTGGGCGATGCTCCGTGCCTTGTCGACATCCAGCTTGGCGACTTGCGCCTTGCCTTCGAGCCGGTCGGCGACCTCTTCGAGGATGGGGGCCTGGGTCGTGCAGTGCGAGCACCACGTCGCAAAGAAGTCCACAAGCACGATGCCCTCGGCAATCACGGCGTCGAACGTCGTCGCATCCAGATCGATCACAGGCCGCCGCACAGGCGGTCTGGGCTCCCACCACAACCGTGGATAGTCCTGCCCTTCGTCGATCCACCAAATATCCTCGGTCCCATTGGCGGTCTCGTCCACGAAGTCCCACCCGGCCTCCAGGAACGCGCCGGCCATCTGCATCTCGGCTATCATCTTGCCCACGCCGCCCTCGCTCTCAGCCATGCTACTGGTCTGGATGTCCCAGAAGGATGCGTCAGCCTCTCCACACGAGTCCCAGCCCACAAGGCCGCCGAGTTACTCGTCCCCAGTCACCTTGCCAGTGGCATGGCAGGTCGCGATCAAGCCTTC
>JBDKRX010000002.1:0-62653 GCA_039683175.1 Phycisphaerales bacterium | reverse complement strand
GCAAAGGCACGCCGCAGAGTGTACGGGAGGTCTATCAGTTCATCACATGGGGCACGGCGATTGGTGCTGCGGTGCTCGGTGTGGTCAGTCTGGCCCGGATTGGGCTGCGTAGGGGGCGGCTAACCGGCAGAGGATTTGCCTGGGCAGGCATTCTGGCCCCGGCCGTCCAGTGGCTCCTCTTTCTACTCGTCATAGTCCCGGCCCTGCCTGTGAGCAGGGCCTTTCGCATGACCTGCGGCACACACCTCGCCGGCATCGGCAAGGCCATGCTGATCTACGCGAACGACTACGAGGACGAATTCCCGCGAGCCGGTGGACCCAGCAGCCAGTGGACCGGCCGGATTGCCGATTGGACGGCCTCGAATCGTCAAAGTGCCTATGGATTGTCGCCCGACAGGTCCGGCGGCCAGGTGAGCATCAGCGCGAGCCTGTATCTGCTCGTCAAATACGCCGAGGTCAAACCGAAGTCATTCCTTTGCAGAGACAGCAAGCGGAACACGCCAGAGAAAGGAGTCACTGAGTTCAAGGCGGACACGTACCGCGTTCAGAATAGAGCGGCGGACTTGATCGACTTCTGGGATTTCGGTCCGAATCCGCCGAAGCATTGCAGCTACTCCTATCACATGCTGTATGGGCCACACGGCCTGACGGTTTCCTCACCACCCGGCTTCGCAATCGCAGGCGACCGCAATCCCTGGATGGATTCGCCCTCCGCCAAGACCAGGGACTTCTCCAGATTCCTGCCCGACATCGCTCCCTACAACGGCACGACACAGCAGGGTCTGGCTGGAAACACCTTCCGTCATCAGGGACAGGGTCAAAACATCTTGTTCCTCGACACCCACGTGGAATTCGAAAAGCGGCCCTTCTGCGGCGTGGACGATGACAACATCTACACCTCCTGGAATGGCGACGACAAGGCTCGCGGCGTACCACCCAAGCTCGGCAGCGTGCCCGCTGGGCGGCTGGACTCCCTCCTCGTCAACGACCCCGTCGGCGTGCCCAAGTAAACAACGAAGACTGAGTTGCGAGAGCAAAACGATGAAGATGGTGAGATGGTGCAGACACAAAGGGCTCACGTTGCCGGAAGTTCTCGTCCTGATATTTCTGTTCGTGATTGCCACGACGATTCTTCTGCCCTGGGCCGCTCGGATACGCTCCCCGCACATGCGTTTGACCTGCGGCATAAAGCTATCCGGCATCGGCAAAGCCATGCTCGTCTACGGCAATGACTATCAGGGCAGACTGCCCCGCGCCGGCGGACGCAACTCGTCATGGGCCACCCGTACGCCGAACTGGACGGCCAAGGACCGTTTCGACGCATTTGCCCTGGACCCGAACGGCGAAGGCGGAGAGGCAACCATCAGTGCAAATCTGTACCTCCTGGTGAAATACGCCGAGGTTCCGCCGAAGGGGTTTCTGTGCATCGATCGCAAGGGGATCGTCGAGAAGGGAATGAGCATCTTCAAGGCGGACAGGTATCAATTGCATGAAAGGGAATTGACCGATCTCTGGGATTTTGGCCCGAGTCCATGGTTGCACTGTAGTTATGCATATCACATGCTCTACGGCACCGACACGTTAACCACTTGGGGCAATCACCGCTTTGCCATCGCCGCCGACCGCAACCCGTGGATGGATTCGCCGCCTGCCGCAGCCGGGGATTTCTCCGGATTCCAACCCGACATACCTCCGTTCACTGGCACAAGCGAACAAGCTCATTTTGGCAATACCAGCAGCCATCAGGAAGACGGCCAAAATGTGATGTTCCTGGATACCCACGTGGAGTTCAAGAAGCGGCCCTTCTGCGGCCTGGACGACGACAACATCTACACCTCCTGGAATGGCGACGACAAGGCTCGCGGCGTGCCGCCCAAGCTCGGGAGCGTACCCGCCGATGCGGGAGACTCCCTACTCGTCAACGACCCCGTCGGCCCGTCAAAGTAACTCGTTCACTGGGCCATCTTCCCAGAGAGGATTGAGATGACAGATCAGGCAAGACAAAGCAGCTTTGCGTGGATTGATGTTCTCATCGTCGCGTTGGTTCTGGCGGGTGTGTGCGTCGTGCTGCTACCCTCAATCAATCGCGAACGAAGACTCCACAATATGGCCGCCTGTGGGGACAACCTGCAAGCCATCGGCAAGGCGATGTCAGCTTATGCCAACGAGTATGAAGACATGCTTCCCGTCGCAGGCGGGAAAGGCACGAGATGGGCTGCCTCGCTTGCCAACTGGTCTGCTGCCGACCACCACGAGGCGTTCGGCCTGGACCCCAATGGAACGGGCGGACAGGCGACAATCAGTTCGAGCCTCTACCTGCTGATCCGACACGCATATGGAGACGTGACACCCCGGACATTCCTGTGTAAGAATGACAAAGGCGTGAAGGAATTCGACCCGGCGGACTGTGATCTCCGGGACAAGAACCTCGCCGATCTGTGGGATTTCGGGCCCAATTCCACGGAACACTGCAGCTATGCCTATCAGACGGTCTATGGCGGGTATACGTTGTCCCAAAAGTCGGAGAATTGGGGGTTCGCGATTGCCGCCGATCGCAACCCGTGGATAGATCCACCATCCGGCAAAGCCGCCGAGTTCTCGCAATTCACGCCGGATTTCAGTCCATATGGAGGTACGTGGGAGCAGGCCGAACAGGGAAACGCCGTCGCACACCAGCGACACGGTGAGAACGTGTTGTTCCTTGACCTGCATGTGGAATGGGAGAGACGGCCATATTGCAGCCTTGAAGACGACAACGTCTATACAGCCTGGAATGGCGACGACAAGGCTCGCGGCGTGCCGCTTAAGCTCGGCAGCGTGCCCGCCGATGCGAAGGACTCCCTCCTCGTCAACGACCCAATCGCTCCGGCCAAGTAGACAATGGAAACGGTGCGTGATACGCACCGTCCTCGTCTTGCCACGAGCGCACGGATCGGGTACAATGCCGGTGCCTGAGGATTGGACAGCATCGGCGATGAGCCTGTTCTTGGATATACCGAAACTCCTTTGGAGGGAGCACGAAGATGGCGGAGCAACACAGGTCACGGGGATTCACGCGGGCGGATGCGCTCGTGGCGGGCGTGATATGTCTGGTTCTTGTCCTTCTGGTGCCGATCGTGCAGGCCATGACGGAAGCACACTACATCCGAAGCACTTGTGGGAACAACCTTTCTCAGATCGGCAGAATGATGCTCATCTACGCCAACGACTACGACGATGAGTTGCCCCGCGCCGGCGGGCCGACGAGTTTGTATGGGGCATTGGGCAATTGGACGGCCCCCAATCGCTATCTGGCATACGGTCTCGCGGCAGACGGCAGCGGCGGGAAGGCGACGATCAATTCATGCTTCTATCTGCTCGTGAAGTACGTCGAGGCCACTCCAAAGCTCTTTGTCTGCGGGGGCGACAAGGGAACCACGGAGTTCAAGCTCTCAGACGTTTGGGGCCTGGCCTCGGGCTTCGAACTCATAGACGCCTGGGACTTCGGTCCCTCGGGCACAGGCGGCACCTCGTGGAAGAGTTGCAGCTACTCGTATCACTTGCCGTTTGGGTCTCCGTATGCACTGACCCTCTACGACGACCCCAATCTGGCTGTCGCCGCAGATCGCAACCCATGGATGAAGAGCCCGGCCTCTGATGCAGCGGCCTGGGTGTTCTTCACACCTGACCTCCCTCCATACGGCGGCAACGAGGAGTCAGGCCGCGCAGGCAACGCGATCTCGCATGGTTTGGATGGTCAGAACGTCCTATTCCTGGACGGCCAGGTGAGGTTCGAAACGCGATCTTGGTGCGGCGTGGAACAGGACAATATCTACGCCGTAGGGACCACCGATGGAGGCCACCCAAAGGGCGTCATGCCCGCGCTCGGTTCCATGCCGTTGAGCGAGACGGATTCGCTTCTCTTTCACGATCCGAGTACCTTCGGTTCGAACAAACGGTGAGGAGAATGGTGCGTGATACGCACCCTGCTTCCGACACGATGGTTCGTAGTGACGCCATCCCGGCAGGCCAACCGCATTCTGCGTTGAAATAGGCTTTCCTCGCGGGCCGATCCCGTGTAGAATAGCACCGTGCCGGTGAATCCCGGCTGCGGGCTTTCGCCGTAGCGGTTTGTTGGAGAACACGCGATGAGCAACGTGGTCATCAAGAACGTGGAACCCCGGCTGGTCGTGGGGATGCGCAAGCGAGGCACATATGCCCAGATTCGTCCGATGCTCGCCGGCGTCCGCAAGTACATCGAGGCCCACGGCGCCAAGGTCGTCGGGCCGTCCGTGTTCGTTTGCCACGAGACCCCCAAGGACGTCGTGCGGGCCAACCTGCAGCACAACGCCGACGTGGAGGTGGTGATCCCCGTCTCGGTCGAGATCCCCGGCAATGAGGAAATCACCTGCTACGAACTCTCCGGCGGCCCGATGGCCGTCATCACGCACAAAGGCCCCTATGAGAAATCGGCCTCCTCCTACAAGAAGCTCTTCGCCTGGCTCGCCGAGAACCACAAGAAGGTGGCCGGACCGACCTGGGAGGTGTACCTGAACGATCCCCAGAAGGTCGCACCAGAGGAGCTTCTCACGGAGATCTACGCGCCGGTGGCGTAAGACAAGCACGAAATTCGAAACTCGAAATCCGAAACAAGCACAAATGACCAATATCCCAATTTCGAAATGGACTATCTGACAGGCTGGAGCGTTTCGGTCATTTAGATTTCGTGTTTTGAATTTGTTTCGGATTTCGGGTTTCGAATTTCGGAATTCCGAGAGGATGCAGCAAAGACCACTTCCCCCGCTCCCCAATCCCCCGTTGCTCGCGCCGGCGCCGCAACTACTCGCGCAGGATCTTCTTCAGCAGGGTCTCCAGGGAGGCGACGCCCAGCAGCTTCCCGTCCTGAACGACGTAGACTCGATTCGTCCGCTGCCGAGTGATTTCCCTGGCCACCTGGATCGCCGGCGAGTCGGCATCAACTTTGGCGAAGTCCTTTGTCATGATCTCCGCCAGCCAGGTCTTGCTCTCGTTGCGGAGGAGTTCGGCGAACGGCTCGAAATTCATGATCGGCGTCAGATCGTCCATCCCAAGGATGTAGTCGGGCAAGCACACGCGGAGCAGCTCGTACGTGCTGACGACACCGATCAGGTTTCCTTCCGGGTCCACCACGGGCAGCGTGTTGAGCTTGTGTCGGACGAACAGGTCGATGGCCCGCTCCAGGGTATCGTGCTCCTGGAGCGTAACCTTCACAGGGTCCATCACGTCCCGCGTCCGCAGATGGTCGGGCAGGACCATTCCCCCTTTGTCGAAAAAGGCCCAGACCTGCTCGGCGGTCGGCAGGGTCGCGACGACGTCGGGGGTCGAAGGGTCCTGGCAGATCCTGGCCAGACTGCTGATCGCCTGGAGATACGCTCCCGGCGCGGCCTTCGGCGCGAGGGTCAGAACGACGAGCTTCACAAGACTCTCCGGCCTGCCGGGGTCGTACACGATCCCTTCGCGGGAGGTCGCTACTCCCACGACCAACTCGTCGATTCCCTCCAGGCGAGCGTGGGGCATCGCCATTCCCGGCGCAACAATCGTCGCCAGATCGTTCTCGCGCGTCAGGACGGCCCGATAGGCCTCGTCGACATCGCCAATCCCTCGCTGATGGGACAGCCGCTTCAGGATTTCATAAAGGACCTTGTCGCGTTCTTTCTCCTGAATCTGGCAAATCACCTCAGCAGGACTGAAAAGCGATGAGAATTGGGCGTGATTCTTCTCGATTGTCATGGCGTCATAAGGCCGTATCCTTGCGAATTAGTCAAGGACAAATCCGACCCTACTTCAATTCAACGGACCAGTAGGCATGGTCGAGGAACTGTTTCCAGGAACGGTAACGCTGATGGCCAAGGTGGATGTGGAGCATGGGGCTGTGCCTGGGCTTGATGGGTTTCTGGATCAGGACCATGCCGGCCTGCTTCGGGGTCCGACCGCCCTTCTTGACGTTGCAGCCCGTGCAGGCGCAGACGATGTTCTCCCACGTTGCCTTGCCGCCCAGAGTGCGGGGGATCACGTGATCGAGCGAAAGCTCCGTCGTGGGGAAACGCTTGCCACAATACTGGCAATGGTTCCTGTCGCGGGCGAAGATGTTGCGGCGGTTGAATTTGACATCGGTACGGGGCAGTCGGTCGTAGAACAACAGCCGGATGATCCGCGGCACCGCGACGTACAAACTCACGGTGGAAACCCAATCGTAGGCGTCGGGCTCGAACTGATGGCGGGACTGGCTGGCTTCGATCCAGCTCTTGAAGTCGTAGTTGGTGTAGGTGTCTTCCTCGACGGAGACGACCTCGGCCAACTCGCGACACAATAGGGAAAACGCCCGCCTGGCGCCGACAATACGGATGGCCATGTAGTGCTTGTTGAGCACCAGGACGCTACAATCAAGCCCGGATTGGCACTCACCATCGACCATAATGTTCCCTTGCCGTCCGAGATTATACGCGATCTGCGTATTGGCCGCAAGAGAAAACACGCGGCCCGGCTTGGCACGGTACACCGGCCAGATCATCCGTCATCGACGCCGGATTTCCGAAATCCGGCGCAGAAACCGTTGGGCGTACAGGCATACGGATGTAAGGGATTGCATCCCGGCCTCCTCCCGACCCTCCTGACGCTACGGCGAAGGCTGCTTCTCAGGGGGGCGTTTTGGCACCACGTTGGTGGCTCGCAACCCCTTCTCTCCCTCGGCGATGTCGAACAGGACCGCATCCCCCTCGTCCAGTGTCTTGAACCCATCTCCGGCAATGCTGGAATAGTGCACGAACACGTCACGGCCATCATCGGTTCCGATGAATCCGTACCCTTTCCGAGGGTTGAACCATTTGACTGTTCCTTCCAACATATGAGGCTCCTTTGGACGACTCTCCGGAAAACTCGTCCTTTCCGCAGGCATTGCGCCATGGCAGCAAGGACCGCGGCCTTCACACCCCCGGCTTGGCCTGCGCCGATGCCCGAGCAGAAGCAATGAGGTGTTCCCTCATGAGCCGGCCCATCTTGAATTTCACAGTGCGCTTCGTCGGAACCTCCACACGCTCGAGTGTCTTGGGGTTCTGCGCCGTCCGCGAGGCTCGCGTGCGCGTCTCGAACACCCCGAAATCCCTGAATTCCAAACGATTATCGAGACATAGCTCTTTCACGATCTCATCCAGGAAGGCCTGGACGATGCGCTTCACAGAGACCCGCTTGGCCTGCGTGTGTTCTGCGATGCGATCGATAAGTTCTTTCTTTGTGACTGTCGCCATAGGTTACCTCACTAAAAGAAAAGAGCCATGCCGACGGACGCCTTCTCAGCGGTTGGCCCGCGGTGCAATCCCGCAACAGCCGGACGCAATGCCACCGGAATAGTAAGGATAAACTTCTGCAAATCACTATACAGTAAAGACTTCTATGCAGCAAGTACTTTCGGGCAAAATTTTTCCACGGTTGACCCCCGCTGCCGGCGGCGGCATAATGACCGTCCTGATTATATGCGCCGGGTGCGCGTTTTGCCGAAGACAACGACCGATGGGAGCGTCGACACCGCCCCAGAACTGGCAGGCAGTCTCCTGACGACAGGACAAGAGTGAATGGCTAAGAATCGAGCGGACAGGGCCGACATAAAGAAACCCGTCGTGAAGAAGAAGGATCGAGCGGCGGAAATCGCCAATACTTTCGAATGGCTGATCACCGCGTTCATCCTGGCGTTCGTGTTCCGGGCGTTCGTGATGGAGGCATTCCGAATCCCGACGGGCAGCATGGCCGACACGCTCAAGGGCGCCCATTTTCGGCTCCGTTGCCCCCAGTGCGGGTATCGATACGACTATGGCTTCGTGCCGACGAACTACGGCATGGCGGAGGATACGATCCCGCCCGGCGACGTGTCGATCCACCAGAAGACGCATTGCCCAAGCTGCGGGTATAACATAAACGACGGCGACAAGGTCCCGGTGGCCAATGGCGACCGGATTCTCGTCCTCAAGTGCATCTATCAGTTCCAGGAGCCCAGGCGCTGGGATGTCATCGTCTTCAGAAACCCGGTCAACCCGTCGGAGAACTACATCAAACGCCTGATTGGACTGCCGGGGGAGACCATCGAGATCATCGACGGCGACATCTATATCGACGGACTCATCGCTCGCAAGCCTCCGCAGGTGCAGAAGGAACTGTGGATGCCGATCTACGACCACGATTATCAGCCGGTCAACCCGAATGAACAGGCGGGCTTCAACGGGCATCGCTGGCAGCCCCCCTTCAATTTGAACGACTCGGCATGGAGAATCAGCGAGGAGAATCCCACACAGTTGCTGTTGGATTGCCCGCATGGCGAACCCAGCGTGCTGAGGTACGGGGCTCCGTCCGCCAACGGCTTCGCCGCGAGCTATGCCTACGACGATCAGTACACCAACAACCGCGTGCCGGTGGCCAGCGATCTGATGGTGCGATTTTATGTCAATCCGGCCGGCTCCGAGGGGCAGATCGGCATCACGTTGAGCAAGAACGGCATCGACTACAAGGCATGGGTGGATCTGACCGGCTTCATGGCTCTGGCCAAGGTCAGCGACGGCCGGGAGACCATCCTGGTCCGCAAAGAGGTATCTTCTCCACCGGCGCCGGACACGTATACGTTGGTCAAGTTCGCCAATGTGGATCACCGGCTCCTGTTCGATTTCGACGGTAATTCGTTGTCCTTCGACCTGGGCCGATCCCCGGATGCCATGGAAAAGGGTTCGCAGATGTCGCCTCGCGCCGAGATCTTCGGCGCCGGCAAGCTGACGCTCTCCCATGTCGCCTTGTTCCGCGATGTCCACTACACAGGTCGGGAGGGCACCCGGCCCATCCGGGCGGTCGAAGGCTCCCCATTCACGCTCAACAAGGACGAGTTCTTCGTGATGGGCGACAACAGCCCGAACAGCGAGGACGGACGCTGGTGGGGCCAGCCCACCGTCGCCAGCCGGGGCTGGGAGCCGCCGAGGGCAGGCATCGTGCCCCGCTACTACATGGTGGGCAAGGCCCTGTTCGTCTACTGGCCGAGCGGCTTCGAGTTTCCCTGGCCCGAGCGGCTCAAGAATGCATTGATCGTCAACAGCAATCAGAATGCGGCCTTCCGCCTGCTGCACGGGATCATCTCACTTCGGTGGATACCGAACGTCGGCCAAATGCGGTTCATCTATGGCGGCTCGCCGGAAGAATCGAGGCCCTCGCCCCGGCTACCTGAGCAGAAATAGCCAGGGCATCTCGACCGTGTCGCGGCGGATGGCATAGAGCAGGCATGCCTGCCACGGATCGGTGGCAGTGTCGGAGTTTTCAATAGGAGGTCAATAGAATGAAAACGGACAGTCTAATCATCAAGACAAGCGTCGTACTGGCGTGCGTTGGATGGCTTGCCACAACCGGCGTCCAGGCAGGCCCGTTCGGGAGCGGCCTGGAGCCGCAGGATTTGCGATGCGAGTACCTGGCGAATCCGCTGGGGATCGACGTCGTCGAGCCCCGGCTGAGCTGGACACTCGAATCCGGTCAGCGAGGCCAGGCGCAAACCGCCTATCAGATCCTGGTCGCAAGCGACCCGAAGCTGCTCGGCAAGGACACCGGCGACCTGTGGGACAGCGGCAAAGTCATCTCGGACCAGTCTGTCCAGATCGCCTACGCCGGCAGGCCGCTCGAACCGCAAATGCGATGCCATTGGAAGGTGCGAGCCTGGGACAAAGACGGCAAGCCGTCCTCCTGGAGCAAAGCAGCATTCTGGACGATGGGCCTGTTCGGCCGGGACTCCTGGAAGGCCAACTGGATCGGGTTCGACGCCTCCCGCGAGCTGGGTTCGCCCGCGAAGAAGCTGGATCTGGCCTCCGCCTCATGGATCTGGCAAGCGGGAGAAAACGCCAGGAACGCCGCCCCGTCTGCGACGCGTTACTTCCGCAGGGAATTCACGATCCCGGAGGACCGCGAACTGGTCTCTGCGACCTGCGCTGTCTCAGTGGACAACGGCTTCACGATGTTCCTCAACGGTCAGCAGATATGCAATGGCAGCAGCTTCAAGGAAGCTGTGCCCGCCGACCTGACCAAGCACGTGCGCAAGGGCGCCAATGCAGTCGCCATCGAAGCGAGGAACGAAGGCGACGCCGCAAATCCTGCGGGCTTGCTGGCCATCCTGGTGTTCCGCTTCAAGGACGGCGCCCCCCTCACGATCGTCTCGGACGAACAGTGGCGCAGCTCGGACGTTGCGGCGACCGGCTGGACCGGCGTCGAGTTCAACTCCGAGGGCTGGCGCAATGTCGAGGTACTCGGCGCCCATGGCATCTCGCCCTGGGGCAAGATCAGCGTGGGTCCGGCCGAGTTGTTCCTGCCGCCGGCGCAGTTCCTGCGGAAGGAATTCAGCGTGGACAAGCCCGTCAGGCGGGCGACCGTCTACGCCTCGGCCCTGGGTGACTATGATCTGTACATCAACGGCCAGAAGGCGGACGACACCTATTTCACGCCCGGCTGGACCGACTACGCGGTCCGCGTCTACTACAACACGTTCGAGGTCACAGACCACCTGAAGAAAGGCTTCAACGCCATCGGCGGTGTCCTCGCCGACGGCTGGTACAGCGGGCACATCGGCTGGGGCCGCCTCCGCGACCACTACGGCAAGAACCCGCGGTTCTCGGCGCAACTGAGCATCGAGTACACCGACGGCAGCGTCGAGACCATCCTTACGGACAAGACCTGGGTCGCGACAACCGGCCCGATCCTCGAAGGCGACTTCCTGATGGGCGAGACCTACGACGCCCGCAAGGAGATGCCCGGCTGGAGCACGCCGGACTTCGACGATGCCGCCTGGAGACCCGTCGATGTCACGGAGAAGATCGCCATCAAAGTCGAGTCCCATCCGAGCGTCCTGGTTCGTGAATTCCAGAAGATCAAGCCGGTGAGCATGAAACAGATGCCCGACGGCGCCTGCATCTACGACATGGGGACCAACTTCGCCGGCTTCGTCCGTCTCAAGGTCCAGGACGCGGCGCCGGGCCAGAAGATCGTCCTGCGATTTGCCGAGCGGCTGAACCCCGACGGCACAATCTACACCACGAACCTGCGCGGCGCCCGGGCCATCGACACCTACATCTGCAAAGGCGCCGGCAAGGAGGTCTGGCAGCCCCGCTTCACGTTCCATGGTTTCCAGTACGTGGAGGTGACAGGTTACTCGGGCAAGCTCGGCCTCGACACGATCACCGGCGTCGAGCTGACCTCGGCCACCCCGGTGGTCGGCGGCTTCGTCTGCTCGGATGCAATGGCCAACACGCTCTATCGCAACATCTGCCAGACGCAGCGGGCCAATTTCATCGAGGTCCCGACCGATTGTCCCCAGCGTGATGAGCGACTGGGCTGGATGGGCGACGCCCAGATCTACGTCCGCACCGCGACGTTCAATACAAATGTCGCCGCGTTCTTCACCAAGTGGATGGTGGACGTGGAGGACGCCCAGCTCGACAACGGCGGCTTCTCCGATGTCTCCCCGCGCAAGGTCGCCATGGGCGGCGGCACGGCCGCCTGGGGCGACGCCGGTGTGATTTGTCCCTGGACAATCTACCAGGTCTATGGCGACAAACGAATCCTCGCCGAACATTACGACGCGATGCAGAAGTGGGTCGAGTACTGCAAGGGCACGACGAAGGGGACGCTGCTGCGACCCGCCGAAGGCTACGGCGACTGGCTGAGCATCAACGCCGACACCCCCAAGGACGTCCTCGCGACCGCCTACTTTGCCCACAGCACGAAGCTCGTCGCAGAGGCCGCCGAGGTGCTCGGCAAGCACGAAGACGCCAAGAACTATCGGCAGCTCTTCGAGGAAATCCGCGCGGCGTTCAACACCGCCTACGTCACCGACGACGGCCGGATCAAGGGCGACACGCAAACCGTCTACGTCCTGGCGCTGGCCTTCGACCTGCTGCCGAAGGAGAAACGCCAGGTCGTGGCACAGTACCTCGTCGACAACATCCGCGACCGCAACTGGCACCTCTCGACCGGGTTCGTGGGCACCAAGGACCTCATGGCCACCCTCAACGCAATCGGCGAGACGGACGTGGCTTACCACCTGTTCCACAACGAGACGTTCCCCTCCTGGGGCTTCTCGATCCAGCACGGGGCCACGAGCATCTGGGAACGTTGGGACGGCTGGACTCCCGAGAAGGGTTTCCAGGACCCCGGCATGAACTCGTTCGCCCACTACTCGTTCGGCGCCGTCTGCGAATGGATGTTCCGGACCATCGGCGGCATCGATACTGACGGTCCCGCCTACAAGCACATCGTCATCCACCCGCAGCCGGGCGGCCGGCTGTCCTGGGCGAAAACGAGCTATGACTCGGTCCAGGGCAAGATCGCCACGGCGTGGAAAGTGGATGGCGACACGCTGAAGCTCGACGTGACGATCCCGACCAACACGACCGCGACGGTCTACGTCCCCACCTCCGACGCCGCAAGCATTCGGGAAGGACGCAAGCTCGCCACGCAGGCCGAGGGCGTTCGCCTGATCGGCACGAAGGACGGCAACGCCCTGTTCGAGGTCGCCTCCGGCACCTACCGGTTCACATCCCAGATGCCGTAACCGTCACAGCTCCGTTCCGAAGCACACGAGCCCCCTGCTCACCAGGGGGCTTTTTCATTTCACGACGGGCTGAGCGGGAGTGAGCAAGTCGTGGAAGTAGTCCCAGAGCCAGGATTTCGTCCCGTCGGGGCGGATGAGCCAGAAGCCTCGGACCGCGTCGTTGCTCTTGACCGGCGGCTTGGCGTTCGGGTCCTTCATCTCGTTGCAGTAGAGTTGCCAGTAGACGACATAGGGACACCCCCAGTCGAGACCCGTTCGGACTGCGTTCGGGATTGCAGTGCGGATCTGGTCGAGGGTGTAGCCGCTCTCGGGCATGCCGAACTCGCCGATGTAGACGTTGCGGCTTCCGAAGTCGGGACTGTCCGGCGCGTGGGCCGCGATGAAGTCCAGGGCCTCGCGAAGGACGTTTGGATCGGCGTAATGCTCGGTCGCCGAATCCCAGGCGGAATACGAGACCAAATCGAGATGCGCGTGGGGAAGGACCCTGGTAACCATGTTCGGAAAATCCTGCCGCATCGATTGGACCACCCGATTGACCTCAGTGGCGTGATAGACGTGGACGCCCTGCTGACCCACCTCCTGGCGGGCCCGGTTGACGCCGGCCTGGCGGGCGTTGAGCCATTCAATCATGCTCTTGAGGGCCAATTCTGTCGGTTCGGCCTGGGCGTCGAAGTTGCCGCGGACCATCCAGTCGCCCTCCCAGTGCTGAAGGACGAACGTCTTGCCCGTGCCCTTGTAGGCGGTCAGCAGGTGCTTTGTCAGTTCATAGAACTGGCGTTGCTCATCGGCCTTCTGCACATCGCTGATCCCGGTCCGCCAGTAGCCATCGTCGCGGCCCAGAGCGGTGACCACCATGATGTAGGTCGTGAACGGCTTGTCGAACAGTTCCTTGAAGTACGGCGTCTGGGCCCCTTCAACGAGCGAATCGACCACGGGCCATTCGGAGTTGTAGGGATAGACGCCGTTGGGGTGCTCGTGGCGTTTGCCATAGAACCAGACCTTGATCACCCGCGAGCCCAGGGCCAGGATCTGGTCGGCGCCCTCGTTGAGAAAGTCCTTGTCCGTGAGGTGGTAGCGCCCCGCGACATGGACGACACCCACGGTATCGCGCACGTCTCTGGCCGACTGGCCAAACGCGGAGCAGATACAGCCAAGATTCAGAACCACGATCCATGCGAAAACTCTCATCGTCATTAGAGTACCTCAAATCGAGCACGCGTGGGGCGAGCATCCTCGCTCGTCCCAAAGAGTCGTGCGGGGGCGCACGACCTGCGAAGAAATGCCTTGCGGCATCACTACAAACCACGAAAGCTCTCGCGGGCGGCTTCAACGGTCCGCTCGATATCCTGTTCCGTGTGCGCCAGCGAGACGAACATCGCCTCATAAGCACTCGGAGCCAAATAGGCGCCGCGTCTGAGCATCCCAGCGAAGAACTTCTTGAACACAGGCACGTCGGTCGCGCGGACATCGTCGAAGTTCCGCACGGGCCTGGCCGTGAAGAAGCAACTCAGGATTGAGCCCACGCGATTGATCGTGATCGGCACGCCGGCATCAGCGGCCGCCCGGGCCAGGCCGGCTTCGAGATTCGCTGCCGTGGATTCGAGCCGGGCATAGGCCTTGGCTGGTCCACCGCCGGCCACCAGCGTGTCCAGTGTCGCATTGGCTGCCGCGGTTGCCAGGGGATTGCCGCTGAGGGTCCCTGCCTGGTAGACATGCCCGAGCGGGGCCAGCCGGTCCATGATCTCGGCCCGACCGCCGCAGACGGCCAGAGGCAGCCCCCCGCCGACGATCTTGCCGAGGGTGGTGAGGTCGGCTCGCACGCCGTATCGCTCCTGGGCGCCGCCATAAGCCACCCGGAAACCGCTGATAACCTCATCAAAGATCAGCAGCGTGCCGTTCTCATCGCAGAGGCGGCGCAGTCCTTCGAGGTAACCTCGCTCGGGCGGGACCACCCCCATGTTGGCCGCAACGGGTTCGACGAGCACGGCGGCGATATCGCCGGCCTGTCTGCGGAAGGCCTGCGAGAGCGTCTCCAGATCGTTGTAGGGTACGACGACGGTCAATCCGGCGAGCGCCTCGGGCACGCCGGGACTGGCGGCAGTCCCCCGCTCGGCCAGGCCGGAACCCGCTACAACCAGTAACGAATCACTGTGACCGTGGTAACAACCGGCCATCTTCACGATCACATCCCGACCCGTATAGGCACGGGCCAGCCGGATGGCGGTCATGACCGCCTCGGTCCCGCTGCTCAGCAGGCGGAGTTTCTCGATGGAACCAAAGGCCCGGACAATCCTCTCGGCCAGTTCGGTCTCCGCCAGGGTGGGCGCGCCGAACGAGGTCCCTTTCCGGGCGGCCTCTTCGATGGCCGCGACCACCGCCGGGTGCGTATGTCCGAGAATCATTGGGCCCCAGGACCCGACATAATCGATATACTCGTTGCCGTCGATGTCGAAGACCTTCGAGCCGGCAGCCCGCGCGATAAACAGCGGTTTGAGATCCACCCCGCCGAACGCCCGAACGGGGGAATTCACCCCGCCCGGCATGTATTCGCAGGCCCGGTCGAAGGCCGCTATGGATTTATGATTTACCATTTGCAATTCGCTTTTTTCCGTTTAAGATATGTGTTTTCCGTCGTTTGGAGCGTCCGGACGACAGGAGCCCTGTGAATTGTAGACGGCGCAGGACCAGTGGTAAACAGCAAATCACAAATCATGAATCAAGAATAGGTAGTGGAACCCGTATGAGCATGATGAAGTGGATGCGGAAGAACAACACAAAACTGATGGCCGTGGTGGTCATCGTGCTGATGGTCGCCTTTATCGGCGGATCTTCCTTCAAGTTCCTGATGCACGGCAGCGGAGGCGCCAATAGCGCCGTCGCCTACTACGGGCACAAGCAGAAAATCTCTCGCCAGGACCGTGCAACGGCGGACGTGGAGCTCAGGCTCCTGGAGGACCTGGGCGCCGTCGCTCTGCTGCAAAACCAGGATATCCGCGGCCTGCTGCTCTGCGAACTGCTGTTCCCGCAGAGTCGGGATTCGGCCAGCATGGTGGATGCGGCCCGGCAGACGATCCAGAGGAATCAATACCGGATCAGCGACAAGCAGCTCAGCGACATGTACAAGGCCCGCACGGCGCCGAGCGATTTCTACTGGATCCTGTTGTGCAGAGAGGCACAGTCGGCGGGAATTCACGTATCGAATGATGAAGTGGGCCAGCTCCTGGGAAGGATCGTCCCCAAGTTGTTCGGCGACGTGAGCTATCCCCAGATGATGAAGGCGTGGATCGCCAGGAACGGCATGCCGGAGGACAGAATCCTGGCCACTTACGCCAAGCTGCTGGCCGTCCTGCAATACGCCCAGGTCATCACCTCCATGGAGAGCCTCACCACCTCCCAGATCCGGCACATGGCGAGCAATGACAGTGCGACACTGGACGCAGAATACGTGCAATTCGAGGCGTCGGCCTTCGCTGACAAACAGCAGACGCCGTCCGAGGAGGCAATGCTCCAGCAGTTCAACAAGTACAAGGCGAGCTTCGCAGGCGATGTGAACGACGCGAATCCCTTCGGCTTCGGCTACCGGCTGCCCAAGCGGGTGCAATTCGACTATATCGTGCTGAGACTGGCGGACGTGGCCGCGATCATCAAGGCGCCGACCGTGGCGGACGCCGAGCAGTACTATCAGCAGAACCGGGCTACGCAGTTCACCGAGAAAGTACCGACCGATCCGAACGACCCGAACTCCCCGGAGGTGGACAGGATCAAGAGTTACGTCGAGGTGGTTGACGATATCCTGAGCCAGTTGAAACGGCAGAGGGTCCTGACGAAGGCCGAGCTGATCCTCCAGGACGTCAGGAACGTGGCCGACGCCGGCGTCAGCGCCGCGGGGGAGGACGGGAACGAGCCGACTACCGATGTGCGAAGGGAGCGAGCCGCGAAGCCTGACCACGACTACGGCACGATTGCCCAGGATCTCAGCGTCAAATACAGCATTCCCATCCACAACGGCCGCACGGGACTGCTCAGCGCCGCCGACATCCGGGGCGATCAGTCCCTCAGACGAATGTACTTGACCAGCTACGGCCGCAATCCGGTTCCTCTGAGCCAGGCGGTCTTCTCCGTCGCGGAATTCGACGACGAAGCAACGATCCTGTTCTCGATGCCCCAGGCGCAGATGTTCCTGAGCATCGGTCCGGCCAAGGACCCGATGTCGGAATCCGCAAAAGACCTGTCCGACCAGATCATGGTCCTCGTGCGGGTCGTCGCCGCCGAGCCGGACGCGGCGCCCGCAAGCCTGGATTTCAGCTACAGCATCCGGACTCTCGATCTCGATAAGACATCTGAGCCCCCGGAGAAGACCTTCGTCGTCAAAGACCAGGTAGTCAAGGATCTCCGGGCCCTGGCGGCCTGGGACACGACCCGGGCCCGGGCTGAGGAATTCCTCACGCTGGCGACCAAGGACGGCTGGGCCAAGGCCGTCACCCAATTCAACACGCTCTACGGCGCGCAGGCCAAGGCCGATCCCAACGACCCCAACGTGTTCAAGCTAGATCGCCGCATGAACACGCAGCGGATCTCGCGTGCGGACCTTCAGATGCTCGCCACGCAGTTGTCCAACAGCCCGGCAGCCGACGCCTATCTGAACGAGGCGGACGTGGAGAATCTGTTCGTGGAACAGCTCTTCTCGCTCGTCCCGGCGGATGGCGACGGGGCGACCCAGTTGCCTCAGGTCATGGAGTTCAAGCCGGGCCTCAGTTGCTACGCCATCAAGAGCCTGACCCCGCGGCCGCTCTATCAGGAGCAGTTCCAGAAGATGAAGGGCATGGTGGTCGGGCGTGAAGAATACAGTCAGACCCAAAGCCTGGCTGCGGTGCATCTGAACCCCGCGAACATCCTGAAGCGCATGAACTTCCGGTTCGCCGATCAACCGACCGACAAAGAAACCAAGAAGGGGTCGAAGGGCACGTCGTAATGGGACAGTCGTGGAAGGAGAATCACGCTCTGTACCTGATCGTAGTCGGGGCGATGGCGTGGCTTGTGCCCGGGGCGGGGCATTACCTGCTCAACGAGAAGAGACGGGCAGCCGTCATCCTCGTGGCCGTCCTGCTGACGTTCCTGGCCGGCATGTACGTCGGCTCGATCGGCGTGATCGATCCGGTCAACGCCAAGCCGTGGTATGCGGCTCAGGTGATGAATTCACCCGCGGTGCTCCTTCTGGGCAACCATGTGGCGACCGCATACCATACGGCCCAGGCGGAGGCCCGGAGCCAGGCACGGATGGGCAGGAGCGGAGGGCAGACCATGACGCAGGCCTACCTCGTTTTCGGCCGGGCCGGCGAGATCGGGCAGATCTACACCAGTGTCGCGGGTCTGCTGAACCTCTTGTGCATCGTCAACGCCATCTATGTGGCGCACCAGCGATCTGTCGAGGGGGCACAAACCTGATATGACCATCTTCGCGATATCCGTGCTGGCCGCGTTCACAAAGCCGATGCAAATCGGCACCACCCCGGCGTCGATGCTCTGGCTGTTGCCCTTGGTGGCGACGATTTCCGTCGTTTACAAGGCGACCAAGGTCAACAGGATCGGGCTGCGGTCCTTCACCAAGGAGACGGCGGCGCTGTTCGGGTCGATCATCGTGTTCATCCTGGTGGCCGCACTGATTCTGTACGGCATTGCGTGGGTGGTCACCGGCCAATTGCCCGGTCTGTTGGACCGTTCGGCGTTCTAAGTCGCATCGTGTACGACGTCGCTCTGAACGACCCCCAACTCCACGAGGGCGTTGTACGCCGCCTTCTGCTCGGCCTCTTTCTTGTTCGCACCCCAGGCGCTCGGGAAGTGTCGTTGGTCGATGACGACCTCGGATTCAAAGCACTTGTTGTGATCGGGCCCCTTCTCGTCCAGAAGCACGTAAACCGGGGCCGCGTTGAATCGTTCCTGGGCATGCTGCTGCAAGAGAGACTTGTAGTTGCCGTGAGCCTCCTCGGAATCGATCTGGTCGATGAACGTGGCGAAGTTCTGGAGGATGAAATCCTGGGCGGCCTCGAAGCCGCGATCGATATAGATGGCGGCAATCACCGCTTCCAGAAGGCCCGCCGCCAGCGAGCTGGGAAATGACTTGTGCGAGGCCATCCCCTTGCCGACAACCAGGAATCGGGGCAAGCCGAGCCGGCGAGCCACGAGGGCGCAGGTCCCCCGCGAGACGAGCATGCTCTTCATCTTCGTCAGTTCGCCTTCCGGATACTCACGGAACATCTCGAACAGCTTCTGACAGATCACGATCCCAAGGATCGCATCTCCCAGGAACTCGAGTCGTTCATTGCTGTCCAGGCGGCTATCGACGGAGGAGGAATGCGTGAAGGCCTTGGCCAGGATGGCCATGTCGGTGAATTGATGTCCGAGAACCTGCTCGATCTGATGCAGAGTGTCTTGGTCCATTGGCTCTTTGTGCACCTCGGACCTGCGCAAAAACGAGGCGCAGATCATCCCGGGATTCGACCAATGCCTTGCGAGCAGATCACGAACACCGCTCCGCTAAGCGATCTTCGTGATTCGCTCCGCCAAAAGGCAACCTTCTGAGTCTGTCTTCCCGGCTGCGGGGGGCCTTCATCCGGTCCACCCGCAGACTCTGTCGTTCCATTTCGGAGGGCGATTGGGCCCTTCCCTACCCGACCATCTGGAGACTGGCCAAGGCAACGAACTTATCGTCCACGATTTCGAAGATCCCGTCAAGACCCGTTACGGTAAAAATCCCCTTGGTGGCCGGCGCAACGTTGCAGAAGACCAGCCTGTGACCGCAATCGCTCATCAGCTTCTTCAGTCTCAGCAGCTTGGAGAGACTCGAAGACGTGACAATATCCACCTTGGAGAAATCCACGACAACCTCGCAGTCGCCACGGTCGCGAGCCATCTGGGTGGCCGTCTTGAGTTCCTCGCCCATTTCGGGCTCGGCCGGCAAATCTACGAGAATGATGTCTTCGGACCAATTCTGAATACCCATGTCTATCTCCTCTTGGTTCACGTTTACTCATGTGTCACGCGTATTATCGGCAGGCCGATGCAGGGCATTGAGAAAAAACACAACTTTCTTCCCGGCGGGACCTGGACTCATGGGAACTGGGAGGCCCGCGAGTCCGACATACGAAAATCCCGCCGTCCAGGCGGACTACAGCTTCCTGTCGAGCTTCCGATAACTGATCGCCTCGGCCACGTGCTCGCCTCGGATGTCCTCGCTGCCTTCGAGGTCCGCAATGGTGCGGGCCACTTTACAGATCTTGTCGTGAGCCCGGGCGCTGAGCCCAAGTTCCATCATGGCTTCTTTGAGCATCATCTCGCCGGCATCGTCGATCCGGCAGAACCGTTCCAGTTGCCGGTGGCTCATGTGGGCATTGGTCAGGACCTTGCCGTCACCGAACCGGCGGGTCTGTCTGTCGCGCGCCGCCGTGACCGCCGCCCGCAGGCTCTCGGAGTCGATCTGCCTGGCCTTGGATCGCAGCTTGTTGAATGCGACCGCCGGCACATCGATGTGGATGTCAATCCGGTCCACCAGCGGACCGGAGACCTTCGCCAGGTAGCGGGCGATCTGGCCCGGGGAGCACTTGCAGGTCCGCAGATTGCTCCCGAAATACCCGCACGGACAGGGATTCATCGCGGCCACGAGCATGAATTGCGCGGGGAACTGGATCGTCTTCTTGGCCCGCGAGACAATCACGAAGCCGTCCTCCAGCGGCTGGCGGATCATCTCCAGCACGTGCCGGGGAAACTCGACGAACTCATCCAGGAAGAGAATGCCATAGTGAGCGAGGGACAACTCGCCCGGACGCGGAGCGGACCCGCCGCCGATGAGGGCCGGACCGCTGGCCGAATGGTGCGGCGCCCGCACGGGCCGCGTGGCCAGCAACGCCTGGTCCTTCTTCAGGAGCCCGACCGCCGAGTAGATCCGCGTGGTTTCCAGCGACTCCTCGAGGCTCAGGGCCGGCAGGATCGTCGCCAGCCGCTGCGCCAGCATGGTCTTGCCTGCGCCGGGAGGCCCGATCATCATGATGTTGTGCGCCCCTGCCGCCGCGATGGTCAGGGCGCGTTTGACGCTCTCCTGGCCTTTGACGTCGCCGAAATCGACATCGTAGTGGGACGCTACGGCGAACAGCTCCTCGACGCTGGTCACCGTCGTATCGAGCAGCAACTGCCCTGCGAGGAACTCCACCGCCTGGGACAATGAGCCGACGCCATAGACCTCGACTTCCTGCACGACGGCCGCCTCGCGGGCATTCTCCAGGGGCACGATCATCCGGGAGAATCCGTTGGCCGCCGCGGTCATGGCCATACTGAGCACGCCGTTGACCGGGCGGACCCGACCGTCGAGGGCCAGTTCCCCGACGATCACGTATTCCTTGAGGCAGGCGCCGGCTACGACGCCCTCTCCCGCGAGCATGCCGAGGGCGATGGGCAGATCGAACGCCGGACCGGCCTTCTTGATGTCCGCCGGCGCCAGGTTGATGAGCGACTGCGTCTTGGGATACCGGTAGCCGCAGTTGACGATCGCGCTGTGTACGCGTTCAGTGCTCTCCTTGACGGCTGCGTCGGGCAGGCCGACGATGATGGACTTCTCCAGGCCGCCCCGCGCGACGTCTACCTCCACCTCGCAAATCACGCCCTCGATTCCTTCGAGGGTCACGCTGTGCAATCTCGCCAGCATACGCTCATCTCCGAATGCAGGATAAAGTCACCGGGCGATTCTACGGCTTCCCCCTCCGGATCACAAGGGAATTCAGGATTTGAAGAAGTCGGAAGAGAGACCTGAAGGCGAGGGAATCAGTCCGTACGACTGCTCAGAGCCCTGTAGCCGGCGGACAGGGCATACAGCAGCGCGCTCACGAGGACAATGCACGCGCCGGTCGGCAGGTTGAGATAGTACGAGACGATGAAACCGCCGGCGGCGCTGACGACCCCGAACGCCATCGATACGGCGACGATGGCTCGGTGCCCACGGCAGATCTGATAAGCAGCGGCCGCCGGATTCGTAATCAGGCTGAAAATCATCAGTCCACCGATCAGAGGCAGATTGACGGCCAGGATGACACCGCACAGGGCCAGGAACAACGCGTAGACGAAGGTCTCGTGGACGCCGGTGGCCGACGCGATGCTCCGGCTGAACAGCAGCGCCTTCAGTTCTTTGTTGAAGAGCATCGCGAAGAGAACCAACACCGCAGCGGCGACTGCAATGACAACGACGTTCTCTCGTCGAACGAACAGGATGCTGCCCCAGAGCAGGCCGAGAATCTCCGAGCGGGTCCCCTGGATCAAGCCGATCCCGAGAAACGTCAGGCCGAGCGTGAGGGAGAACAGGATCGCCATCGCGACGTTGGGATCGATGCGGGCCCTGCCCGGCCGGATCGCGGCCAGGCTCGTCGCGGCCAGCGCCGAGATCGCGGTGGCGGTCACGACGGGATTCAGGCCCAGCAGGTACGAATACACGGTCCCGGCCATGGCGGTGTGCGAGATGAAGATGCCGACGAAGGGAAGCCGCAGACCGACGATGTAGACCCCGAGCAGACCGCAACTGGCCCCTGCAATCACACCGGCAAGCAGAATCAGATAGAAGAATGGGTCCATCACGTTCCCCGGCTCGTTTGAAGACCATCCCCCAAGCCTTCGGCTTTGAGGCTGCCACTCGGAGCATCAATTCCCTGATCCCGTCCGACGCCGGGACGCACATTGATGATGTGTCGGCGCCCGCCGACCATGGCGACCGCAAGATCGCCGTGATAGGCCCGGCACAACATCTCCGGCGTGAGGATCTTCTCGGCGTCCCCATCGCCGAGGAGGCATCCCTCCGCCAGCAGTACGACTCTCCTGCATGCCGCAGGCAGCAGGCTCGTGTCGTGCGAGACCATGAGCACCGTCATCTGCGTCTCGCGATGGAGCCGCTCCACGATCTCGGAGATCTCATACTTCCAGTGAAAGTCGAGACTGGCGCAGGGCTCGTCCAGCATGAGGATCCGAGGGTCCTGCACCATGGCGCGGGCGATCAGGACCTTCTGCTGCTCGCCCCCGGAGAGACTCCGAAAGGTCTGGCTTCGACGAGCCCGGAGCCCCAGGGCATCGATCCAATAATCGACGATCTCGTAGTCCCGCGCGTTCAGACGGGTCAGCAGCGGACGCAAGCTGGTTCGGCCCATCGCCACGACCTCCCGCACGGTGAAGGGAAGCTCGGCGTTGTACTCCGCCGACTGAGGGATGTATCCGATGTGCTTGCGGAGCACGCACTTGCGCCAGCCGCTGAGCCGAGTGAGGTCATTGCCGTCGAGCGTCACGGCGCCGCGGTCGGGCCGGATCAGACCGGCGCAGAGTCTCAGCAGGGTCGTCTTACCCGCGCCGTTGGTCCCGACGATACCGACGAAATCGCCGGCAGGGACATGCAGGTGGTCAATCTGCAGAATAGTCCGGCCGGGACTGCGGACGTGGACATTCGAGAGAGTCAGCAAGCCATCGATCATTTTGCGGCGGCCTCACACAGGAGCCCGACATTGTCCTGCAGGAGCCGGTCAAAGCCGGCCTCCTGGTCACAGAACTCGGGGAAGTTGCTGAACACGACCGCTTTGGCCCCGCATCGGTCGGCAAGGGCCTGGGCCAGGGCCGTCCCCTCCTGTCGATTGGCGATCACGAATCGCACCTCCCTGCCGGCGGCCTTCTTGAGACCGTGATCGATGTTTGCGACGGTCTCCGCATCGCTGCCGACGAAGGTGGCGACTGGATCGAGACCCAACCACTGGGCGAATTGGACCTGGTGGTTCGAGCTGAGGGCTACGGCCCCTGCGACGCCGGACTCGGCAACGGAACCTCGCAGTCGAGCCGCAAGGGTCGCCAGCCGCGATTCGATCGCCGCCAGACGAGCCTCGTACTCGCCCGCCCGATCCGGATACGCCAGGGAGAGAGCCAGGCAAACCTGCCGGCAAACGGCGACATATGTATCCGGCACGCACAACCCGCCGGTCGGCTGAACCTGCTGCACATTCAGCCCCGCTTCTCGGAGCCTTGCCAGCCGGTCCTCGATCCCCTGCTGAAAGTCGAACCGCAGCAACATCGTGCAGCTCTTCAACCGGCGAACCTGTGCGGGCGAGATGTCAAAATGCCCCGGGCACATGCCGGGCGGCGCCAGGCACAGGATGGCGGCGTCCCGACCCCACAGGTCCCGCACGGCACACTCAAGATATGAGTTTGTGACGGCGAGCGCATAACCATCCACCGGGGCATTGCCCTCGTCGCAGCCCCCTCCCAGGAGGCACAGGAACGCAAACGAGACCATCAATCCGGCCGCCACTCTCATCCCGTGTTCACTCCTCGAACGAGCCGATCTGGCGGCCGCTCTTGAGCCTCATCCGCACGATGACGCCCTGGTTCGTCTGTGTGCTGTACCAGGTGTCCCGAGGGACGGGATACAGGCGTTCCTTCATCTCCGCGAGGTCGAACCGCGGTCCCTGGCTGTACAAGACCCAACTGACGGGCGAATCCTTGAGACTGCTGTAGGTTTCTCCGTCGTCCTGCTCGTTGTCCGGAAATCCATCGGGCACCCAGAGGTAGGCTCCCTCCTCGACCACGGTGGCCCGATTGTAGATCAGCGTCCCAACCGACCTGTACTTGTACGTATACCCGCGATTGAACCGGTCCTCGATCCCGACCGCCATGAACGAATCCGTCGACGGGGCGGGAAGATACCCACAGGCCACCAGCTCCAGGGGAAGCTGGTAGAAATGATCGCCCAGCATGCAATCGACGCGAGTGGGCGGGTACTTGCCCTCGCAATCGAGCGAATACGCCTCCAGAGCCAGGCCAATATCCTTCAACTCGGCGCCGACCACGAGCACCTTTGCCTGGAGCCGGGCCCGCCCGGTCACCGGGAGCAGAATACCCAGGACCAGCGAAATGATCGCCGTGACCACCAGCAACTCGATCAGCGAAAAGGCCCGTGCCCTCATGGCGCCTCCCGAAACAACCCGGTGGGCGGCGAGACGGCGACCTCCGCTCCTTGAGGGATCGGTCGCCGTCGCCGCCCGAATCTTCATTTGACCAGTTGCGCACTATTCATTGGGATCAACCGCAGCGGCCTGGTCGGCCATCCGATGCTCGTAGGAGGCCAGAACCTGCCCGTTGCCGTCGTAGTTCATCACGTACAGCCGGTAGCCGCTCGTCAAATCATAACTCTCCTGATCCAGGATTCCGATCACATCGAATGGTTGCGTCAGATTGAACGAGCCCGGATAGATGCCGTTGCCGCGCCCCAGTTTGACCGGCAGCGTCTTGGTCCCGTTCGTGACGATCAACTCGCCATCCGGGCCCCAGGCGTTGGGATCCACCACGTTGACATCCTCGATCTTGATCAGCCGGGCCTGGTAGTATTCGCCGCCCACGAGCCGATTGGGATCGAACACGAACTGATCCTGCTCGTCCTTCAATTCGCTGAGGGAAACGACCTCCGGCTTCGGGAGTCCGACGCCTCGTTCGAGCAACTCAATGGTGAAGTCATGGTCGACATTCTTATTGTGCTGCTCGTTCACGTTGACCTTGCCCTTGTATGAAAGGAAGTACCCGGTGACGCGAATGCGGTCGCCGGGGGCGAACTGGGCCGCGTTCAGACGCGTCATCTCGGCGATCCACTCTGCGTTCGAGTACCCGCCCGTCTCGACCCAAGGCAGATTGTTGTAGAGTTGCCCCATGAAGACCGCCGTGCCCGCATGATCGTCTCCTTCACCCTGGAAAAAGAACTGCCACTGAGCCCCGAGGTCATATATCAGGGCGATTGTGTCGTCCGGCGTCGGGTTCAGCATGTCGGCCGGATTGTGGAGCACGATGCCCTCCAGGATCACCTTGTCCGTCGTTGCATACATCTTCTCCCCTGTGTTGTCCACAGCCTGAAACTGACGATGGGTGACCTGTCCCACCGTCGGATCGGCGGCTTGCAGCGCTCCAGCGAACGCCACGGTGATGATTGCGGTCCACATGATGCAGCTTTTCATTCTCCTACCTCCTGGCTCTTACGCCTCAAAAAACATTGCGCATACACTTTTCCAATTCGTGCTACCAGCTTCAGGATAATGAATCGTTTCGGTCTCGCCAAGAGAATAAAAGGCCGCCGAGAGATTTTTTTTAGAACCCCAGGAATCGGATGGCCACGCCGCACAGGAGAATCGTGGCTCCCGCCAGGACATGGCTGTAGTGCTGAATCCTCTTCAATGGCAGAAAATCCACACCCGCCCGGCCCAGAAAGACCGCCGCCAGCATTGTCGCCGCCGTGATCGCACCGAAGACCGCGGTGACCAGCGCCAGGTCCTGGAAGCCGCCCTTGGCCGCGGGATACATCAGCAGTGGGATCAACGGCTCACAGGGCCCAAAGACAAAGATGACGAACAGGACCCACGGCGTGATCGTGTGGGCCGATTGCACGTCGTGGACATGCGCGTGTTCGCCCAGATGCGTATGGGAGTGCAGGTGATCGTGCGGTCCGGCGACCATATGCGGATGCACGTGCTGGTGCGGGTGGCGCCGATAGACCAGCCGAATCCCCCAGATCGTGTAGGCCAGGCCAAAGGCAATCAACAGCCATGCGGCGATGCCGCCCCGGATCGTCTCGGCTCCCTCAAGGCCCTTGACCGCAAGCCCGAGAGAGACGCCCACAAGACCCAGGATGACCGATCCCGCGATGTGGCCCAACGCACAGACCAGGGTGATCAGAGCGGTCCTGGCAGACGACCACTGCCTCGCCCAGGACATCATGATGAAAGGCACGTAGTGATCCGGCCCGAGCAGGGTGTGCAGAAACCCTATCGAGGCGGCGGTTACCATCAGCGGTCCGACTTCCTGCGTCATAGCGATCCTCTTGTCCCGCCTGAACCATGGCATCCACGACGGGGCGGTATAAGACTGTTCTGTACGACGACTCGGGGCACAGGGTTGACAGAAACGCCCTGAACCCGTATGAACGGCAACAGTAGTTATACCGTGGCCCGTGACTTTTGAGGAGAACCGATGGCGTCGCCGCAAGAAGCGTTTACACTCGAACTGAACAAGCAGCCTGAATATCAGCGGATTCTGGAGGGCAAGCCGCAAACGCACGGCATGCGTTCCGGCCGGGTGTATCTGGAACCCGGAAAGGCCTGCGGCCAGCACAGCACCAAGGACCACGAGGAACTGCTCGTCTTCCTGACCGGCCAGGGTGAGTTGCTGATCGGCGACCGGGACCGTCTGGCGGTCGGCGCGGGGAAGGTGGCCTATATCCCCCCGGAGACGCTCCACGACGTCAGGAACACCGGGACCGGACCACTCGCCTACATCTACTGCGTGGCGCCGGCAGCCCAATAGGCCGCACACCCCCAGATTGCCCATTCTCTGCGATTGAACGAGATTCACTCTCGGGGATCCACACAAGCGCCATAGTCAGAATTGACGGCTTTTGTTTTCTGTCCGCCGGGCGGCTCGACAAACACAAATTACCGAATAAATCCGGCATATCGAGCGTCTTAGCCCTTGACGACGTGGGTGAGAAACTGCGCCGATGCGGCCGGCGGTTGACTTATCCTCACCCGATCCTTACAATAGGGGTGGCTGGACACGGGTTTCCTGTTCTTTAGGAGATGGCCTATGGACTCCGGGAAAGACAGCCAGGTATGGCGCTACAAGTGGCACATCGCGATCATCGTCGCTGCGGTCGCGCTCGTTCTCGGTCTGGCCATATTCACCGATATCTTCCAGAAGGCTGAGAGCGTCCGGCGGCCTGTCATGCTGCTGGGGGGAGCGATTTTCCTCGTGGCCCTGCTGATCATGCTGGCAAGGGTCTCTCGAATCGTGGATACGCTCAACGAGAACAGCGCCCGCCTGGAAGAAGCGAGCAAGGCGCTGTGCCACATCCGCGATGGGCTCATGCAGATCAACCACAGCACGCGGATCAGCGAGGCCGCCAAGTCCATTGCCTTCCGCGAGGAGGATAGGAGGTCCTTGCGAGAGGCCGTCTTCGAGCGGCTCAAGCAGAAGGATTTCGAGGGGGCCTACGAGATCGTCGACGAAATCGAGAACCATTCGGAATACCGGCTCCTCGCGGAACAGCTCCGCAGGCAGGTCGATGACTACCGCAACGCAACCGAAGACGAGCGCGTCGACCAGGGCATCGCGGAGGTGGAGCGGCTGTTCGATGCGTGTCAATGGGTGAAGGCCAGCCTGCAGATCGAGTCGTTGATTCGGACACATCCGCAGTCGGAGAAGATGAAATCGCTTCGTCTGGCGCTGGTCGAGCGGAAGGAGGAACGCAAGAGGGTCCTGCTGGCCGCATGGGATGACGCCGTCACGCGTCAGGAGACCGACCGCAGCCTCGCGATCCTCCGCGAGTTGGACATGTACCTGACGCCGAACGAGGCCCTCGCCCTCCAGGAGGCGGCCAAGGACGTCTTCCGCACCAAGCTGCACAATCTGGGCGTGCAATTCGCGATGGCCGTTTCAGACAAACAGTGGACCAGCGCGCTGGACATCGGGCAGCAGATCATCAAGGACTTCCCGAACAGCAGGATGTGCGGCGAGATCCGCGAGAAGCTTCACGTGCTCAGGCAGAACGTCCAGTTGCAGAACAACTGATCAGAAGTTTGAAGTTTCAAGTGTGAAGTTTGAAGAGGAAAGACCCGACGCCCTGCTCCTCTCACTTGAAAACTTGACACTTCAAACTGGAAACTTGCTTATTGGAAGTCGAAGAGCGACTGGGTCTTGACCATCGTAACCTGGTCGGGGTAGGCGGCAAACGTGTGGATGTGCAGTTCGCTGCGCCGAGCCTCGAAATCCACGTAGCAGAACGGCTGAAGGCTGTCCACCTCCAGATCGGGGAACTTCACGAATACGCCCCGGTTGCGGGCGAAACGCTCCAGGTCCGTATGGCTCTGGCGATAGAGGTTTGCGCTCATCTTCTCGATCTGGAAGTCGGTCATGTAGCTGACGCCACGGCTCAGTGTACACTTGTGGGTCCGCGGACCGCGGAACTGGAATCGCTCGACCAGGCCTCGGTGCGGGAGCAACTGCCCGGGCGTGCTCACGACCTCGCTCAGACACACATCGCCCGCAAATATGCTCACCACGTGAGTACAGCCGGTGACCCAGATCAGGGCCTCGTACTTCTCGGTCTTGATCTGTCGGCTCGCGTAGATCTGGAAGAGTTCCGGATGCAGCGGCCTCTGGAACAGGCTGAAGGTCAACTGGTCAATTGCAACGTTGATTTGCGGCGATTCCATAACGGTAAACCCCGAAACATTCAGCTCGATCGTTGGGCTTATTATACCCGAATGCCCGAGCCAATTCAAGTGCAATATCAACACTGATAAGGGCCTCCAGGGCCCTTATGGGACGAATATTCCGCAACCTCAGCACACCAAAAGAGTAACGGAGAATCAGATTTTTCTCATGCTACGCACGAGAAAAATGGCGGGTTCATTCACGCCGGGGACGCGAAGAATATCGCATTCACGATGATGGCGATAATGTTGTAGAAGGCATGGGTGCCGGCCGTGATGCCGAAGCCCCGGATGGCAAAGAGGATCGCGAAGTACACGCCCGCAATCGTGCGGAACGTAAATGCCATCCAGTCCACCACGTCGGTTCGTCGGAACCCTCCATCGACCCACACGACATGATGGTGCGCACTGAACAGCGCCGCCGAAACCATCACCGACAGCACGACCGAATTCTGGTGGCTCATCCCGATCAGATCCTGGAACAGAGCCATCAACATGCAGATCAGGATCAGCCGGAAGACCAGCTCCTCATAGATTCCTGCCCCGGTGCCGGTGACAATATCGGTCATGAGGGAGCGCGTCGGCCGCACGCCGGCAGCGAGAAGACCGAGGGATTCGCCCCCCTCCCCCGGCGACCAGGCCGGCTGCCGGGCTGCGCATACCACCGCCTCCGGACGATCACGACTGATCCGCGAAACCTTATCGGGGCTTGCGACCGGGCTGTTGAACAGCAGGCTCAGAATGACCAATGGCACCGCCAGCGAAACGCACTCGAACACCATCGGGGTATAATCACTCAGGCAGAAATACCACGGCTTCCTGGAAGCGATCTGCAGGCCGATCAGAATGATGACGACCACCAGCGGCGGCGCGATCCAAGTGAACCGGCTTCCGGCGCCGAGGTACCGAAACAGGTCCTGAAGCCACATGAACGCCGCCACCCGGCCCGGGTGCTGGTCCAGGACATCCGTGCTGATCAGGACGGCCCCGATCTCGCAGAAGACGATGAACGGAAGCAGAAAGGCGATGGCATAGACAGGCCGGCTGGTCCGCTCCAGGTACGAGTCGCGAGCGTAATTGAGCAACTGAGCGGTCGCATAGCTGTTCTTCTGGTTCTTTCGGCCGGCCATCGCCAACTTTCACCTTTCGCGGTCCTGTACTCTCCATGCACAGCCCCCCGGATATCGCTCCGGCGAAACCTCCGGGAGTGTACTTCAAACCCGGAGACATTACAATAGCATCCGCTCGGCACAGAGTGCCGAGGCTATTGACGAACGAGGATACCGGATCGCATGAAGACCACACGAGAACAGTTGCTCGACATCTACCGCCTGCTCCTGGACTTTTTCGGGCCTCAGCACTGGTGGCCGGGCGAGACGCCCTTCGAGATCGCCCTCGGCGCCATCCTGACCCAGAACACCAGTTGGAGCAACGTCGAGCGGGCCATCGCCAATCTCAAGGCCGCACGACGGCTCGACGCCTGCAAACTGCACGCGCTCGACATGGAGCAACTCGAAACGCTGATTCGTCCGGCCGGCTACTTCCGCGTGAAGGCCAAACGCCTGCGGAACTTCACCACGTGGCTGTGCGACCGCTACGACGGCGCCATGCAGAACCTCGAACCCATCGCCACCAACCGGCTGCGCGAGGAACTGCTGGCCATCTCCGGCATCGGCCCCGAGACCGCCGACTCGATCCTGCTCTACGCACTAAACCGCCCGATCTTCGTCGTGGACACGTACACCGCCCGCGTGATGGCCCGTCACGGCCTGATCTCCCCGGAGGGATTGGACTACCACCAGTTGCAGGACCTGTTCACATCGAACCTGGAGCCCGACGCAGCCCTCTTCAACGAATTCCACGCCCTGCTCGTGATGACGGGCAAGGACTACTGCAAACCCCGTCCCAAGTGCGAACCCTGCCCCCTGGCCCCCCTGCCGCACAGGATCGACATTGACCCCAGCGATTGAACACGAGCACGCGAGGGCTTGCAGAAGGCCATTCTCTTGGGGTATGATAGCGGTGAAAGGAGAATGTGGATCATGGACAAATCAGCCAACAAGAACCGGGTTTCGATCGACGCCATAGTCTGTGGCGGGCGGCCCTGCATCCGCGATACACGAATCGAGATCGCCGTGATTCTCGACGGGTTAGCCGAGGGCTTGACCTTCGAAGAAATCATCGACCACTACCCCCAACTGGTCCGGGAAGACATCTTGGCCGCGTTGGCCTATGCAGCGGACCTGGCCCATGAGGGACTGTGGAAGACGGCGGTCGGAGCATGAAACTCAAGCTGGACGAGAATCTCTCGCGTCATCTCAAGCCCGTGTTGATCGAACTCGGCCACGATGTGCTGACCGCTGCGGATGAAGGTTTGTTATCCCATCCGGATATCGAGGTCGCGGCCTGTGCCGCTCGGGAAGACCGCATCCTCCTGACGTTGGATATCGAGTTCGCAGACCTCCGCAAGTACCCACCCGGGTCACATCCAGGGATTGTGCTCTTTCGCCCCATGTCGCTGGGACCGCTCTCAGTCAATCACTTCGTGGAGAGGTTCGCCCGTTCCGCCGATCTCTTGGCGTTGTCCGGATGTGTAGCCGTGGTCGAGCCCCAGGGTGTTCGCATACGAAAACCTGAGTGAAGTGAAGTCAAGACTCAATGGTACTGGTGAGAGCCTGAGCAATCATGCACTCAGGTATCCGGCGCCCCAAGATCGCACGTACGGAAACTCACGTGCAGCACGACCAGGAGAAGCAGCCATCCGCTCACGAACACACCGAGATACGCCGCATGAACCTTCCAGGCTCCAACCGCGTGGATATAGAGCAGATACAACCCGCCCATCAGAAGCAGCGTCGCAACCACCAGACCGCCCTGGACCATCGTCGCAGCCCAGCCCCGGAGCAGCCGCGCAGCCGTCACCCACGGCACCAGCAGGCATGGCCAATAGAACCAAGTGGGATTGATGCCCGAGAAGGCAGACCGCATTCCCTCCCAGGGCAAGGCCCGGATCACCAGCCACAAGAACCAGGACGCGATGATGGCGACTACACCCAAAGACTGAACCAGGAGCGAGGCGCCTATTGCCGCCGCGCCCGTCGCAAGACATCGTTCTCTTCGCCCCGCCGGCAGCAATAGGATCTGAGTGGGCGCAAGTGGCAGATCCTGGTTCACAACCGCAAAGCCTGCGACAATGAACCACACGCCGGCAATTGCCTCGCCGAGAAACCCCAACAACAGAGCACAGGCCGCGCACAGAACCAACTCGATCCGCCAGTAGGACAGCCCCGGCGTGAAACTCTGATAGACCTGACCCCAACAGTACTTCGCCGTACTCAAGTAATCGTACCGTTTCATGAACCTGCGGAGGAACCTCTCCACTCCAGGCGAGTTCCATTTCGTCACGGCGGACGGGACCGGCATGCTTCTCTCACCGTCTATCATCCGACGATGGCCTTGCGTGACATACCCGATGTCCCCAAGCCGGGTCCAGGAGAACATGCCCAGCGCCAGCCAGAACGGAACCAATGCACACCACAGGATTTCCGGCAAGTCAACGAGAAGCACGATCACCGCGCAAATCGTGCCCGCCACACACCCGCTGCAGCGTATCCATCGACGAGGCGAATACCCCAGGACACACATGGCCGAGAATCCCGTTGTCCCTGCGAGGATGGCGCTGGCCATTGCCAGAACCACGACCACAGGCTCCGGCGCATCGGGCCGGGCAAGTTGCGGTGCGAGGTCAGCGTACGAATCACGAATCCACCACCGAGTCCACGCATGCCTGAGGAGCCAGAAGGCAAGGGCCAAACCAGTCAATGCACCCTCCGCGAAGTGGCCCAGGCGCAGCGACTGTCGGTAACCCGGCAGACAGAACGAAAACGGCATACCGGTCACATTGTGTCTTTTGTCATGTATGTGCTGCCCGAGAAAGAAGAACCCCATCGGCAGGCAAATGATGAAGAAGGTGGCCCCACCGAACCCGATGAGGACGGGACATAGGGCTACCGCCGCGACAAGCCACCTGCGTCGCGGCAACAGGACGCCGAAGCCACCTTCTCTGTGCCAGAGACTCATGCCTTCCCTCCAATCGTCATTCGGATTCCTCCGCGTCGAATTGGGACTCGATCAGCGATGCGCGCATGCAGGCCTCTCGCAGGGCCAGGAGGAAGAACGCCCATCCGCCAATCAGCCCGGCCAGGAACAGAATCGGTTCCGCCGGCTTCGGCCAAGTGACTCTCCCGAGCATCAGGAGACCCAGTACGACGGTGCCGATCGTCGCTGTCCCCCACGCAATCGCGTCGGCGACCCGGAAGTGTGTCAGGCGGAACAACCTCCACGCAAGCGCCCAGGGAACCAGTGCGCACACCAGATAGATGCATTTGGGGTCTATGCCCGCGTACGCCGCACCCGCGGAGCCGGATAGCAACAGCGAGAAACCCCAGGAGCAGATCGTCACGAGACCGGCTGCACCGATGCACAGCAACCAGACTGCGACGGCAACAGCAATCGTCGCATGGCGACGTTCTTTCCGGCCCAGGGGCAGCCAGATACCGTCGAATACCACTGGGCGGTGTACCGCCGAGACAGCCAATATCCCAAAGGCTGCTGTCGCAGACCATATGCCGAAATAACCCAGGACCAGAGCACAGCCAGCAATCGACACGAGTATCCAGATCCAGTAGGAAAACACGAGACCGAAAGCCCTGTAGAGGCTGCCCCAGACATACCGTCCGGTCTGGAAGCGGGATCGATGCTCCATCGGTCGTCGGAACAGACCCTCCACCCATGGCGACGCGGTCTTGGTGACACCCACCTGCGCCCTGCGGTCCAGGGCGGCGTCGACGAGTATCCGGTGCCCCCGCTTGACCCGGCGCAGGTCTCCCAGACCGAACCAGACAAAGACACACGCACCGGCACAGAGGGGAATGCCAACGAGCGGGTATTCGACGAATACGCAGAACGCCGCCACCGCTGCAAGGAACAGCGGGATTGACAGAAGCATGAGAAGGTCCCAGGCAAGCCGGGAAAGGACAAAACGAAACGCCCCCATGACCAGGGCAATCACCATCCCCATGAGAAATGCCGCCACCGTACTCAGGACCAGCCCCAACGGGTTCGTGTCCGGAACAGGGTCTCGAAAACGGATGAGCAGACAGGGCACGAGCGGATAGATAGACAAGGCCAGGCCCATTATCGCGGCTGTTGCGAAGAGCCGTCTTCGCAGGGATTCCCGGAAGCCCGGCAGACAGAAGGAGAACGGCTTGTCCGCGACGTTGTTTTGTCGTCTGATCCTGTCCACGCCCAGGGACATGAGCAAAACCATGACCAGGAGGGCTCCGACGACGACGGCAGGCAACACTGACTGTTCCAGGATCAATGCAAGAGGGACACCCATGATCGCGATGCGAGAGACCCATCGCCGGACGCCGTCATCCCAGTCTATCAGCATGATCTTCATATTCTCCTCTCGAACCACGTACAGGGCCCAGAGTCCTCGAACGAGCTCTCAGAACCCGTATACACTCACCGCCTCGCCAGATCGCGTTGCATGGCGTACCGATGCACCGCTGCCAGACAGATTGCCCAGATCAGGACGATGCCGATAGAGCCCATCCCCGGCCGGATTACCACAGGTTGCTCAGACGGCGTGACATACGCGAAGACGACGTACATCAGCCCTATCGAAAGACCAAACCACAGCGGCTTTCGGTGGAACAGGATCTTCATCAAATTCACAAGCGGGGAGACCGCCAGCGGGACCAGCAACATCAGCGGGCTAATGAGTCGCCAATGCGGACTGCCGAAGACAGAAGACGCCAGAAGATATGCCAGCGCGATGGCGAACCCGACAACGAAGACGGATGCCGCGCCAAACGCCAGCATGAGGCCGACTGTCGCGGAGAACCGCTCCTTGCGTCCGCCTGTAACGAGCAGTGGTGAACACAGAGGTGGCTCGAAGGAGTTCACCATCACAACGGGAACAATGCTGAAGAAGAAGACTATGGCGAACGTGTCGTCACCCGGCACGATCCCCAGCCATACAACAAAGGCAAGTCTCTTCCAGTGCAGCACCATCGTCGCACACGCCGGGTATAAAGCTCCCCAGACAAACTTGCGCCAATCGGATAGTCCGTACGAGGTCATCGCACGCAGGAAGAGCCGGTCAATCGCCGGACTCGTGTCCTTCGTGAATTGCTGTGCCGTCAGGAACTGTCGATGTCCCTGCGTTTGGAACCGATTCCACCGATTGAGAAGGTCCGTCCTGTTGTACCGCCCACAAGATCCGCGAAACCACTCCCGACTTCCCAACCACCGCCAGCCGACCGCCGCCAGACCGGCAGTCACGGGGATGATCACGAGGGATGATTGGATAATCGTGCGTTCTGCGACCACACCAGCGAGGGACATCGAGTCCCCCACAACACCCCAGAAATGGATGTTCAAACAAAGCAACACAATCATCAAGATCTGCACGATGAACACAAACACAATGGGCATGAGCACGATCGCATCCCGCAGGCCGAAACCAAAGAAAACGCCCACCATATAGACCGTCAGATTGGCACAGAATACCGAGCACAGTGCGAGTCCCGATCCCACCGGCGGCATGTTGAAAAGACCCGGATACGCAATGAAAGGCAATGAGAAGACAAGACTCCCCGCCAGACCAATCACGAAAACGAGCCTTCGGATAACACCGCGATAGCCCGGCAGACAGAACGAGAACGACGTGGAGAGAACTTCCATCTGCATCGCACCCACCAGAAGGCCAATCGGAAAGACAGGGACGAGCAGTCCCACGAATCCGCCCGCCTGCATCTGGGCATCGAACAGGATCTCCACCACGGCCAGGCAAGCACCAATCTCGAAAACGCCATAGAGCAAGAGAACTGCCCATCGCTGATGGAATTGTCTCAAATTGGCGATCAGGATACACATGGTTTCACTCGGGAATCCCACGACACCATCACTTGCCGTTGACGACGAGTCGATAGATGTCCTCCAGCGGCAGGGGCTGAATTTCCGCTTCGCAGCCGATAGCTCGGGCCTGCTCTTCGATCTGCTGGGGCGACTGACTGTGGAGAGTCAGCAGCGCCCCGCTGTCGTTCCGCCGGCAGTCCAGGACGCGGGCAAAGGGTAACTGCGAGGGCAACGGGCCTTGCAGAGAAGTCAAGCGGATCCTGGTATATTCCTCGCGGAGGTCGTCGAAGCCCGTGTCGCGGACGATCCGGCCGCGATCCATGATGACCACGTGGTCGATCACCTTCTCCACATCGCTGAGGATGTGCGAGGAGATGAGGATCGTGCGATCTTCCGTCTGGATGAGTTCCAGGAGCAGGTCGAGGAAGCGGGCGCGGGCGATCGGGTCCAGGGCCGATGCGGGCTCGTCGAAGATCAGCAACTCCGGCTCGAAACCAATGGCGATCAGGATCGCTACCTTCTGCCGCTCCCCCGGTGAGAGCGAGCCCACGCGGGCCTTCGTATTCACCTCGAAATCGGCGATGTACCGAGCCTCCAGAGCGGTGTTCCAGTTCGGGTAGTACGCCGCGACGTAGCGGATGAGCTGGCCGACCGTCATCCAGTTGAGCAGCTCGCCCTCCTGGTGGACGTAGCCGATCCGAGCCAGCTCCCTGGGCCCGAGGTCCCGGGCCAGGCAGCCGAGCGTCTCGACCCGCCCGCGATCGGGCAGGTACAGGCCGATGATGGTTCGCAGCAATGTGCTCTTGCCTGCCCCATTCGCTCCGAGCAGGCCGATGATCCGCCCCCTCTGCACCGACAGGTTCACCTCGTCGAGGGCCTGCGTGCTGCCGAATGCCTTGGATACTCTGTCCATGTGGATGATCGCACCGTTGTCACTCATTTTCTTGCCTCCGCATTCTGGAGTCGTACCTTTGATAGAGCCTCGTCAACATGTCCCGCACCTTGTCTTCGGGTATGCCAAGCTGGACGGCCATCACGACCGCCTTGGTCAGGGCTTCCTGGAGCATGTCCGCCTTGGTCCGGCCGGCCTTGTCCTTCGCCAGAGTGGCGACGAACAGACCCACTCCGCGCCGGCGATCCAGCAGGCCTTCCATCTCGAGCAGGCTGTACACCTTGCTGATCGTCATCGGGTTGACGCGAAGCTGCGCCGCCAGATCCCGCACGGATGGGAGTTGTTCGCCTTCGCGCAACTGGCCCGTCACGACCTGCCGGCGAATCTGGTCGACCACCTGCCGGTAGATCGGCTGGCCGCTGTGATAGTCGATCTGCAAGAGCACAAGCAGTGTCCTTCTTCTCGCAATACTGTATTATTGTCGTAATACAGTATACACCGACCCCAGGAGACGTCAACAGGAAATCTTGCCCGCGCTCCACTTTTTTCCGCGATCCGTCCGACGGCTGCATCCGCTGCATATCTGGATTCTCGCTTTCGCGGGAATGACAACGTGGGATACCTCTGCGAACCCCGGCGTCCTCTGCGGTTGACCAGCAATCTCCTTGACGGGCTTCGGGTGCGTGGGGACAATATGGGCAATCGAGTGAACGAGTGTCTTTGTTGAGAGGGTTGGAGTATGTTGGCACGAATGTTCTGCGTGGTCGGCGTGGTGTGCGGATTGGCGGCTTGCGGCTGGGGCGAGGATTACCTGAACGATGCGCGGGGCGAGATGCTGCCGGGATCGAGCGAGCAGGTCGGCGTGTGGTGGGCGTCTTCCGGGTGGAAGATCGGACGGGATTGCGCCGTGCCGCAGGCCAAGGGCGAGGCCCTCACAATCCGGGCGGCGAAGAACGAGGTCGAGGCGGCCCAGTTGGTGATTCGGCCGAAGGCTGCGATTCAGGGGCTTTCTGTCACGCCGGGGGCTCTGAGCGGGCCGGCGGGCGCGACGATCCCTGCGGCGTGCGTCGAGATCCTGGAGGTGCGGTACGTCAACGTGACGCAGACCTCGGACAGAAGCGCCGTCGCAGGATACTGGCCCGATCCCCTGCCCCCGATAGACAAATCGATGAACCTGGAGGCAGGGAAGAATCAGCCGTTCTGGGTCCGTGTGCACGTCCCGCGCAACGCTCGGGCCGGGATCTATGAGGGACGGCTCAATCTGGCGGCCGAGGGGTTCAAGACCGCGGTGCCGATCCGGGTCGAGGTGTATGACTTCGAGCTGCCCAATCGCATGACCTGTGTGACCGCATTCGGATTCAGCGACGAGCTGGCCTATCAATACCAGGGGGTCACCGATCTGCAGCAGAAACGCCAGGTCCTGGAGAAGTACTGGTCGAACTACAGCGCGCACCACATCTCCACGTACGATCTGGCGCCGCTGGACCCGATTGGCGTGACGTGGCCCGATATCCGGCCGCCCAAGCCGAAGTGGGTGGGCGGGCAGACAGTCAAGAACGAAAAGCACGGCGGCGAGCGCGCCCTGCTCATCTTCGACGATCGCGCCGACTTGAACGTGACTGCGACGTACGAGCCGCTCGTGACAATCCCTGAGGGCGGGTTGCGGCTGCGGCTGTGGTATCGGACCGCCGTTCCGGACAGCGCGCTCCTCGTCACGCTGAACCATTTCGATGCCAGCGGCAAGTGGATCTCCGGCGGCAACAACGACATCAGCCTGGCGGGCAGCGGGCAGTGGCAGGAATTCGACCGCGTCATCAAGGAGTTCCCCCAGGACGCCCGGTCTGTGCAGCTTCATCTGCGGGCCACCACCTGGACCGATGAGGGCGAGAAGACCGGTCTCGTCTGGTTCGACGATGTGTCGCTGACGGACGCTGCCACCGGCAAGGAGTTGCTCAAAGACGGCGGGTTCGAGCCGCCGGAGTTGCCGCCGGTCGAGCAGGACAGGCTTCAAGTGAAGTTCGACTTCGCGGCGTGGGACAAGGCCATGGAACGCGCTATCGACCACTACGGCTTCAACTCCTTCCGGCTGGGCATCCCCGGCCTGGGCGGCGGCACCTTCCATTCGAGGTCCGAGCCCGAGTTGCTGGGCTTCGAGGAGAACACGTCGCACTACAAGGCCCTCTTCACGAGCTATTGCTCGCAGATCCAGGAGCACCTGCGGGCGAAGGGCTGGCTCGACGAGGCGTTCGTCTACTGGTTCGACGAACCCGACCCGAAGGATTATGCCTTCGTCAACAACGGTTTCGCCAAGCTCAAAGCCGCCGCGCCCGACATCAGCCGGATGCTCACCGAGCAGGTAGAGCCTGCCTTGATCGGCGGCCCGAACATCTGGTGCCCAATCTCCAACAACTTCGATCCTGACCTCGCCGAGCAACGCCGCCAGCACGGCGAGAAGTTCTGGATGTACGTTTGTACAGGCCCTAAATATCCATACTGCACCTTGTTTATCGACCATCCAGGGACGGAGATGCGCGTTTGGCTCTGGCAGACCTGGCAGCGGAAGATCGACGGCATTCTCGTCTGGCAGACGAACTACTGGACCAGTTCCGCCGCCTATCCCGAAGCCGATCGCCCGCAGAATCCATATGAAGACCCGATGGGCTGGACCTCGGGCTACAGCACGCCCGCCGGCCAGAAGCGACCCTGGGGCAATGGCGATGGGCGATTCGTCTATCCGCCGGCGCGGGCCGCGGACGCCCATCCTGCGACCCCAGTCCTCGAAGGGCCCGTGGACAGCATCCGCTGGGAGATGCTCCGCGACGGCATCGAAGACTATGAGTACTTCGTGATCCTGAGACAACTCGTCGCGGCCAAGAGAGACCAGCTCAGCGCCGCGCAGAGGGATCGCTACGCCGCGATGCTCGACGTACCGGCGGGGGTCACGACGGCCATGACGACCTTCACAAAGGACCCGGCCCCCATCGAGGAACATCGCGACCGCCTCGCGAGGGCCATCGCCGAGCTCAGCCGGTTGTAGAATCGGTGTGGCGTGCCCATGAGTCAGCGAAAGGAATGACGCCGTGCCCTGTGCCTGTGTTGTGCAGACAGGCGGCCGTTCCCATTCGACAGGTGAGTGGGTTCCTTGCTTTGGCGGGCACGATAATCCTGCCGGACAGGGAAGATAACGCGTTACGACGTCACTACGAACACAGTCGCCGCCCTATCGTGACAGGCGGTCCCAGTCCTCGGTTCGCGTGCCCTGGTACGTGGTCAGCGTGTACTGGAATGCCCGCTCGGACCGCGGTGGCAGGAGCAGCGTGAACTTGACCGTATCCAGGTCCACCTTCTCGAATTCGTCGATCTGCCCGGCCGGTTTCAGGGTCCAGTACTGCGTCTCGAAGTTGCGGCGGATCTCAATCTTGACGGGGACATCCCGCGTGTTCTTGACCTTGACCTCGAACGTCTGAATGTCGTCCCAGCCCGCGACGTCCCGGTCGTTGTCGAAGCGGTAGTTGTCCGTTCGAACCTCCATCAGCACAGGCTCGACCACGATGTTTTCGACCGGCCCAAGGTCCAGTTCCACTTCTTCGTTGACGGGGATGTACTTGAACGACGACTGGCCCTCATAGGACAGATGTCCCTGGGCATCGGCCTTGCGATAAGCCGTGAGCGTGCCGTCCGGGATGGGCGTGGCGCCGAGCTTGTGTTCTTCGTCGTTTTTGAAGCTCAGGAACCGCTCGACCTGGTCGCCGTATCGCTCCTCCTCGAACTTGTACAGATTGACGACCGGCACATCGTCCACATCGAAGCTCAACAAACGCTTTGACCAGCCGTTCGGGATCGTCTCGGTCCCCTCGATGGTGTACAGGAAGTACTCGCTGAGGCCCTCTTTGACGATCTCCTTGGGTTCAGCGAGCCCCGCTGCCATCGGCGCCGGAGCGACCGCGTCGAACATGACCTGCAGTTTCTCCATCTCCTTCTTGGGCCCCATGCCCCCCAGGCGCACCGCGTGCTCCGCCCCCATCGGCCGGCCGTAGGGGTATTCGCGTTGGGCGAGCTCGGCGATCTCATCGAGGATGTGGACCTTGCCGACGATGAGACGGACCTGGGCGTTCTCGTAGTCCTCGCCGCTGTTGTTCGTCACGCGGACATAGCCCTCCAAGTGCATGGTCTTCTCATCCGAGGAAAGCGTTCCCATATAGAACGCTCGCCAGGCAAGGCCGCTGGTCAGGTAGGTGATCTCGACCGGGACCTTGCCGCTGATTCCGCTTTGAACGTTCCACAACCCGACATTCTTGACGCGCGGCGGATACGTCAGCTCAGCGATCTCGATGGCGTCAGCCCGGGCCTTCGGCAGCATCTCCAGGCTCGTCGGATCGATGAGCGTATTCTCCCACGAGAATTGCAGGGCGTTCTCGCCTTCCTTGAGGGTCAGGGCCCGGCCGTCCCGCACGAGGGTCATATCCGTCGAGTTGTAGATCGTAAGTTGCACCGCGTCCCGCGCCGGCAGCGTGACCAGATCGACCTTTCCGTACGCCGTGGCGACAAGCAATAATGGTATGGCAACAGGCAAAGTGCGAAACGGCATCATCTTTGACTCCTAACCGTTGAAATCCGAAGCACGAAGCACGAAATCCGAGACAAATTCAAAGCACGAAATTCAAATGCCGGAAACGCTGTCGCACTTCCGACACCCAGTCGTTTTGAGTTTTGGATTTCGGTCATTCGTGCTTGTTTCGAATTTCGAATTTGGGATTTCGGATTTCCCCACCTCGGGATGTTTCGGATTTCGAGTTTACCTCAACCTCTTGCTCCAATCTTCAGCCCGGACGCCCTGGTAAGTCGTCAGCGTGTACTCGAACGTTTTCTTCGATTGCGGCGGCAGGTCCAGCGTGAACTTGACCGTGTCCAGATCGACCTTTTCGAAGGCGGCCTCGTCGCCCGCTCGCTTGAGGTCCCACTGCGGCATGCCGAAGTTGCGTTGGATCTCGACCTTGGCCGGGACATCGCGGGTGTTGCGGACCTCGACGCTGAACACGCGGACTTCGTCGCACCCATTGACGTTGCCTTTGGTATCGAAACGATAGTTCTCCGTCTTGTAGTCCATGAGCCTGGGCTCGACGACCACATCGGCCACCTCTCCGAGATTCAGCTCCACCTCGTCGTTGACCGGAATATACTTGAACGACGACTGGCCCTCGTAGGACAGGTGCTTGGCGTCATCGACCGACCGATAGACCTTCAAGCCACCATCGGGGATCGGGGTCTGGCCCAGCTTGTGCTCCTGGTCGTTCTTGAAGCTCAGGAATCGCACCACGCGAGGGCCATATCGCTCTTCTTCATACTTGTAGAGATTGACCACGGGCACGCCCTCGACGTCGAAGCTCGCCAGTCGTTTCGACCAGCCGTTCGGAATCGTCTCGGTCCCTTCGATCGTGTAGAGGAAGTACTCGCTGAGCCCTTCCTTCACGATCTCCTTGGGCTTGGCGGCAGCCGGGGCAGCCATCTGGCTCAACGCACGCAGCTTTACGACCCCGCCCCTCGCGGCAGGCTGCATCGTCGGCAGCGGGACGGGTTCCCCGGGCCGGCCGTAGGGGTACTCACGCTGGGCCAGTTCCGCGATCTGGTCGAGAATGTGAACCTTGCCGACGATCAGGCGTGTCTGCGCGTTCTCGTAGTCCTCGCCGCTGTTGTTGGTGACGCGGACATAGCCTTGAAGCCGCATCGTCTTCTCGTCCTTCGTCAGCGTGCCCATGTAGAAAGCCCGCCAGGTCAGGCCGCTGGTCAGGTACGTGATCTCGACGGGGACCGGGCCGCTGATTTCGCTCTGGACGTTCCACAGGCCGAGGTTCTTCACTCGCGGCGGATACACCAACTCCGCGATGTCGATCTTGTCAGCCTGAGCCTTCGTCAGCATTTCCAGGCTCGTCGGGTCGATCAGCGTATTCTCCCACGAGAATTGCAGGGCATTTGTGCCCTGCTTGAGGGTCAGCGCCCGGCTCTCGCGGACGAGCGTCATGTCCGCGGAATTGTAGATCGTCAGTTGAACGGTGTCGCGGGAGGGCAGCGTGGTCAGGTCCACCTTGGCCATCGCTGTGGCCCCCGCCGCACCGAGTATCATCAGGAATATGCTTATGCGTTTCATCGGACTGCTCCTATTAAGCTCACTGTCGTTCGGGATCGTCATCGGCCGGGCTGAACGTTGCGGCGGTGATAGTGCATCGTCAGCTCTTTGGCCGCCGGGCCTTTCTCGGTCCGGGCAGGTAGCTCGATCTCGAATTTGAGCGTGGAGGCGTCCTTCTTCACGTACTTGAGATTGCACTCCTCCATGTCCCACTGGCCGGGGATGTGCTGGATCATCGTCAGGACCGCGGGGCTGTCCTTGAAGTTCTCGATCTTGGCCGTGATGATCTCGTCCGTGTCGAACAGGACGATGCGGCCGTCGTTGTTCTTGCGAATCTCGGTCTGGGTCTCCCGCATCTTGCGCTGGGTGACGACGATGTCCCGGCTGTCGCCGATGTAGAGTTCCATCTTCTCGCCGACCGGGATCAGCGAGGCGTTGTCCTCGCCCAGAAAGATCGTAGAGCCGTGGCCGTCCTGCTGGAAGAGTCGTGCCTTGCCGCCCCAGAGAGCGAACTTGCCCAGGCCGGCTTTGTCGCTGTTGACGACCTCATAACTGACGGGGATGCCCACATTCTCGTTGTTGAGCTGCTCGGGGTCCCAGGGCAGGTTCGCCGCGTCGAACGTCCAGATCTTGCGGACCGGGACGTTCGGCTCGTTCAGGAACAGCATCTGCTTGGTCTCCTCGTGGTCGATGCCCTGCTCGAAGGCCTCGCCGTAGTCGAGCAGGACGCGGGCCTTCTCGAAATCCTCGCCGGAGAAGTTGCGAAGGACTAAGTAGCTCTTGAGGTCCACGAACGTCTCGGCTTTGTTCGCGACCGCCTTGTACGTGATGAGCCGGTCGATATTGCTCAGCAGGTAGCTGATGCGGACCGTCTCGGCGAAGTCGCCCGTGCTGTTGATCTCCCAGACCAGGGCCGCCTCGCCCGGCGGATAGCTGATGCTCAGGAGGGTCACATCGGCCGGATGATCGAGGCTCACGAGCCGGATCGAATCCTCATCGATCTGCACGCCCTTCCAGGAGAAATCCACCTTGTTGAGGCCCTTCTGGAGGGTGAGGACCCGCTCCTCCTCGATCAGGGTCGCGTTGGGATTGTCCAGCCGGATGACAGTCGCCGCCCGCTCGGGCAGCGCCACCAGCTTGATCCTCGCCTGCGCCCCCGCCGCAACACACAGCAGAACCAGAACACCGATCACAACGATACGTTTTGCGTTCATATTCATGTCTCCCAAAAATCTGAATGATTGCCTCTTCACCGTAGCATGGGCATCTTGTCCATGAGTCGCAGGGCCATCTTGGCCCTGCCATACGAGAGTCTTTCCTTTCCACGGGCAAGATGCCCGTGCTACTTTTCGGACAATACCTCCTGCCGCACACCATGATAAGTCGTCACTTCGTACTCGAAAACTTGCGTCTGCCTCGGCGGAACAGTCAATTCGAAGCGGGCGTGGGTCGCATCGTGCTTGCGATATGTTGCGCCGCCATCCGTGAGCCTCAACGACCAGTACGGCGTCTCGAAGTTGCGGGTCACTTCGACTCGAACCGGCAGCGCACAAGCATTGACAATCTCGATTTTCCAGGACCGCACTTCGTCCCAGCCATTGACCTCGCCCTTGGCGTCGAAGGTGTGATTAGCGGTCTTGTAGTCCATCAGATCAGGCTTGACCTCGACCAGCCGGGCGGGTCCAAGGTTCAGCTCGACCTCTTCGCCGACCGGGATGTACTTCACATCCATCCCGCCGACATAAGACAAATGCCCCTGCACATCGGCCCGGCTGTAAACACGGACCGTACCATCGGGAATCGGGGTCTCGCCCAGCTTGTGATCCTTGTCGTTGGCAAAGAACAGGAAGCGGATCGTCCGATCCCCCCACCGCTCCTCGTCATACTTGCAGAGGCTTGTGACCGGGATGTCATCGGCCTCGAAAGAGAGCAGCCGCTTGCCCCACTCGTTCGGGATCGTCTCCGCGCCTTCAATCGTATAGAGGAAATACTCGCTGAGCCCTTCCTTCTGGATATCCTTGCGCTTCAGAGACTCCGCCAACTTCCCACCATAATCGAAATGAAAGGTCTGGCCGAGTTGGATCTCTTTGTCCTCGAGGAAAACGCCGTTGCCTGCGATTCCCCCAGTCGCGCCGGTCGGCAGCGGAATGCCATAGGGATACTGACGTCGTGCAAGCTCGGCGATCTGGTCGAGGAGATGGATTCTGCCGACGATCAGTCGGGTTTGTGCGTCCTCGTAGTCTTCGCCGCTGTTGTTGCTGACGCGGAAATAGCCTTCCACATGCATGGTCTTCTCGTCCGGCGAAAGCGTGCCCATGTAGAAGGCCCGCCACGACAAGCCGCTGGTGAAGTAGGTTAGCTCGAAGGGAGTCGGGCCGTCGATCTCGGAGCGGATCAGCCAGCGTCCGAGTTCCCGCAGCCTCGGCGGGAACACCAACTGCTGAATCTCGACCTGGTCCTTGTGCTCCAACGGTTCCAGGGTGAGCGAGGTCGGATCGATCAGGGTATTGGCCCACATGAACTGGAGCCAGTTCCAGCCTCGCTTGAGCGTGAGATTGCGCCGCTCCCGCACGAGCGTCAAGTCGGCTGCGTTGTAGATCGTCAGTTGCACGCTTTCCCGGCGAGGCAGCACCACCAGTTCAATCGCACTGGCGGGGGCGAACGGCGGGTGCTCGTCGATTGCCGCGGCAAGCCCGTTTGTAGTGACGCCGTAAGGCGTTATCTTCTCCTCTTGGAAGTCAAGATATGCCCTTGCGGGCACACTACGAACAGGGCCATCCTTAGGTGACGCCGCCATGGCGAGTTCGGGGGCATCGTCAGCTACGCCCTTTGCCGCAGCCGTCTCCAAAGAAGGCTGTTCGGCCACTGAGAATTTCGCCGCGTCCTTGGTCGTTCGCTCCGGCACGCTCAGAAGCACGACGCCAACGATGACCGCCGCGGCAACCGCGCCCAGCCACGGCAGTCTGCGAAGAAGAATTCTTCTGCCGTTGGCCTGCAGTGCGCCGCGGATCGTCTCAGACAACAGCGTCGGCGAGGCCTTCACGTCGTCGCGGATCAGTTCCAAGGCGGAGAGCTTGCGGGCCAGTTCCTGGAGCCGCTTGCGGCAGGCCTCACACTTTTCGAGGTGCATGCGGGCCTCGTTCGAGTCCACCTCCGAGGCCAAGTCGAACTGGTAATCGATAAGCTGCTGATCTGTCAGATGCGTGTTCATTTCGTTGCACCTATCGAGTCCGGCAGTCTCTGGGCCAACGTCGCCAGAGCCCGCGACATCTGGGTCTTCACCGCGCCGACGGAACAGCCCAGCGCCTGGGCGACCTCGCGATAACTGAGCTGCTGGTAGTAGGCCAGGACCAGTGCCGCCCGCTGGCCGGTCGGGAGCGATTCGATGGCGTGCCGGACCTGCTCCTTTTGCTCCTGGCGGACCAGTTCCTCCGCGGGATTCGCGGCATTCTCATCCGCAACAGCGGCAAGCTGCGAACCATTCTCCTCGTCGCAGTCTCTCTCCTGATCCAGGGAGACCACCATCCGCCGCTTTCGCCGCCGGGCGCCGTCGATGGTGACCCGCGTGGCAATCGTGTACAACCAGCTCTTGAAGCCTTCGCCGCGGAAGGTGTGGGCCTTTTCGTGGACCCGTTTGAAGGTCTCCTGGAAAAGGTCTTCGGCCTGGTCCCGATTGCCCGTCATGTGGCACAAATACCCCAGCACGCCGTCTCCATAGCGGCAGACCAGCTCGCGAAACGCCGTCGGATCACCCTTCAGGTGGGCGGCGATCAGATTCTCATCTGAATATCCCATCAAGGCTACGACTCCAACTACTCCTTAAGACGAGCGTCGCAGCGGTGCGGTTGACCGGTCCGAAGGAAATCCTCTGTAGAACGATACGCGTGGGACACATAGGACGAATGGGACCAATAGGACTGATATCGTCTCTCGATACGCTCGCGTCCTATGAGTCCTATCCGTCCTATAAGTCCCATTCCTCAGTCTTTGGCCATCGCCCAGAAGACCGCATTCGTCAGCAGCTTGCGGAACCGCGGGTTCTTGAAATCGTCCGGGTGGCCGAGCGATGTGTAAAAAACCCGCGAATTGCCGTAGCGATTCGTCCATGCGACGGGTTCCGGCGGCTGATCCGGAATCGTGCCGACCAGAAGCAACTCCGCGCCGGCGACGAGCGGGCCAGTCTGGTAGAGCGAGCTATTGCTGAGCAACGGCAGTTCGACGTCCTTGAGAATCGGATGATCCACTGCCTTTGCTGCGGCTGTGATCGTCGCCACGGGGCCTGCGCCGCAGTGGCCGTGGTAGTTACCGCCCAGGACTTTGGGGTCGAAATCGACCCACTCATCGTGTCCCCTCGGGGCAGTGCCGCGAGAATCGAACGCATGACTTGCGGTGCGGAGGCCGATCAGCGGCCCGCCGCGGTCCAGGAAGTCCCGCAGGTACTTCATCTGCTCGGCTTGGAACGCCCTGCGCCGGGCAAAGACCACGACCAGATCGGCATCAGTCAGGATTTCCATGCCGTGGATGGTGTGGATTGCCTCGCCCTGCTTTTCCGGGCTCGCCTGGAGAATCTCACAATCCAGGCCGTGCTTCAGTTCCAACTCGTGCGCAAAGTCCGGCAGCGTCTCGACCGCCTTGTACTCATTCTCCGCGGAGAGGAAGACGACGAGCGGCCGCCTGTCGTCCTTGAACCGAAACGCCAGCCCGCCCGTGAAGACGTTGGACGTGGTCGTCGGGCAGACATATTGCTCGACGTGCTCGACGACGAGATCCGTGCCCGTAAAATGGGTCACTTGGGGCGCCCGGCGGGAGTTGTACATCGTATCCGTCAAATCCCGCATCAGGACCACGTTCTTGCCGGCGCTGGCGAGATTGCGGAGCCCGAACGGTCGGCCGAGTACGCACATGTTCGTGTGCACGCCCATCAGGATCACGTTCTCGATGCCCCGCGCTTCGAGCAGGTTCCAGACCTCGACGCCGGAATCGGTGATGGCATCACGACCCTCGTCAATCCGGATCGCGGCGACCTCGCCTGTCCAAGGCGACCCCTCTTCGCACCGAGGTTCGCAGTCGCATCCGCCATCGGAGTGATCGATTGGGTAGCCGGCAGCCTTCTCCGCATCGTCCTTCCACGGTCGCCAGGATCTGATAGCCTCGGGTGGATTCGCCGCCTTCGGAGCCTCGGTCGCCGTCCGCCGGGCCGGATGATTCTTGTAGTGCTCGATCGTGTCGCTCGGTGCGTGGACGATCAGGACGCCCATGTCCCTGGCCGCAGAAACCACCTGGTTCATCACGGGGGCCAACTCTGCGACGCGTTCGGTTGCCCCCTTGCACCAGTGCCGGTCCCACATATCGCAGATGATGATGGCTGTGTCGCAAGGGTCCCATTGCTGCTGTTCATAGGCCACGCGGAACCGGCCGGGCTCGTCCGGGACCGCCACGCGACTCCGCAGCGGGACCGAAAGCACATGGCCGGCAATCGCCTGCCCGCCGACAAGGATCACCCAGGCAATGGCGACGTATACGGTGTGCCGTGCACACCATCTGCCTCTGTCTGATCTCATGAACGATCCCCCTAAATGAGAGCGGTCCAGCCGCCGTCGACGTAGAAGATTTGTCCCGTGATGAAGTCCCCCGCCGACGAGGCAAGAAGGATCGCTGTGCCGACGAGATCTTCCGGCCGGCCCCAGCGGCCCAGCGGCGTCTTGGACAACACCCATCGACTGAACTCCACATCGGCCTGCAAAGGCGCCGTCAGATCGGTCGCGATGTAGCCCGGCCCGATGGCATTCACGTTGATGCCGTGCTTGGCCCACTCGACCGCCAGGGTCTTCGTCAAGCCGAGCAGGCCCATCTTGCTGCACGTATAGGCGGCGGTGGTCGGCCGGGCCGCATGGCAGGCCAGCGAGCCAATGTTGATGATCCGCCCGCCCTTGCCCACCGCGCGCCGATGCCGACAGAATGCCTGGGACAGTAGCAGCACCGAAGTCAGATTCACCTCCATCACGCGGCTGAAGTCCTCCAGCGGCATATCCTCGGTGGGCTCCCTCACAGTGATTCCCGCACAGTTCACGAGGATGTCGATCCCGCCGGTCGCTCGAGCGATGCTGTCAAAGAGTCGCACGACACCCTCGCCATCAGCCAGATCGAAGGGAAAGGCCCACACCCTGCGGCCGGTCTTCCGCTCGATGGAATCCTTTGCCGCAAGAAGCTGGCTCTCGGTCCGAGCGACCAGAACCACATCCGCCCCATGCTCGGCCAATCCCTTAGCCAAGGCCAGCCCAATCCCTCGGCCTGACCCGGTGACCAGGGCCGTTCGGCCCGTCAAATCGAAAAGTCGGCTCTCCATGCGGCATAATATACGCACGGACAGGCACTTGCGACAAGTCCCAAGCGCGCGGGTTCGGCACTGCCCCTCCCCACCGACGACGGACCGGTTTTGTTCTTTACAGCGGTCAGGGAGGCTGTTAGCATATCCACAGTGCTGGGGGAGGGATGCTGCCCGTTACGCTGGATCGTCCGGGCAACTTTGAAGGTTTGAAATGCCAGGGACGTAGGAAATGGCAGGCAAAATCGTCATCGACGCAGAGCGATGCAAAGGCTGCGGCCTGTGCGTCGCGGTCTGCCCGAAGCATAGCATCGAAATCTCGACAGAATCGAACCAGAGCGGTTATTTCCCAGCTCGGGCCAAGAATGCCGACTGCACCGCGTGCAGCCGGTGCGCCATCATCTGCCCGGAGGGGATTATCGAGGTCTCGCGCGAGGAGGCGGACCGCATCCGAAGCGTCGCCGCAGCCGCAAAGAAGGGTGCGACAGACCTGGTCGAGGAGAAGCGGTGAGCCGATGGACCCAAAGATCAAACGCCTCCTGGATCAGGTAAAGGCCTATCTGCACGAGAGATACGGCGAGGGGATCAAGAGTGTCATACTCTTCGGCTCTCACGCCAGGGGTGAGGCGACGAAGGACTCGGACGTCGACGTCCTTGTGCTGATCGACCCGCGGTTGAAACCCGCTGAGATTGACAAGAACCTCAGCGAACTTCTGTTTGATATGCTCATGGACGAAGGTGAACTCGTCTCTGTCGTTGTGATTTCCGAGGATTTCTTTGAGAGCCACAACTTCCCCTTCATGTTGAACGTCAGGAAAGAGGGGGTGCTGATTTGAACGAAATCGAAGTTCTCTCAGCCAAAGCCCAGACGTTCCTACGCTCAGCCGAACAGGTTCTGAGCAGTGGAGATTGTGATTCTTGTGCCTCCCGGTGCTATTATGCCATGTTCCTGATGGCGGAAGCCTCGCTACTTACCCAGAGACTGACCAGTTCCTCTCACAAAGGCGTGATCAGCCTGTTCGGAGAGCATTTTGTGAAAACGGGAATCCTGGAGAGTCACATGGGGAACACACTCAACTATGCCTATCGTAAGAGGATTGTTGGGGACTACGGCATGGGTGCATCCGTTCCCCATGAGGAAGCCGAGGAGTTGTTGGAGGCCGCCCGGGATTTCGTTCAGAAGGTCAAGAACTACCTCGACCAGTGGGCCCAGAAAGAGGGGCGACAGTGAGCGAACGGATTCTGATGTGTGGCAATGAGGCGCTTGCGGAGGCGGCGATCATCGCCGGCTGCGACGCCTATTTCGGGTATCCGATCACCCCGCAGAACGAGATTTCCGCCTACATGGCCCGCCGAATGGCCGAGGAGGGCCGGGTCTTCATTCAGAGCGAAAGCGAGCTGGCGGCCATCAATATGGTCTTCGGGGCCTCCGCGACCGGAAAACGCGCAATGACCAGTTCCTCCAGCCCGGGCATCAGCCTGATGCAGGAGGGTCTCAGCTACATGGCGGGAGCGGAACTGCCGGCGGTGGTCGTCAACGTCATGCGGGGCGGACCCGGACTCGGGAACATCTCCCCCTCCCAGGCGGACTACTTCCAGGCCACCCGCGGCGGCGGGCACGGCGACTACCGAACCATCGTGCTCGGTCCGGCCAGCGTGCAGGAACTGGCGGATTGCATGCCGCTGGCGTTCGATCTGGCCGACCAGTACTGCATGACCGTAATGATCCTGGCCGACGGCATTCTCGGGCAGATGATGGAGCCGGTCGTGCTGGAGCCGAAACCCCGCCGGAAGCTGCCGGCGAAGGATTGGGCTCTGACAGGCGCCAAAGGCAGACCCCAGAATATCGTCCGCTCGCTCTGGCTGGGCGAGGGCGTGCTTGAAGCCCTGAACAACAAGCTGCAAGCTCGATACAGGGAAATCGAGGAAAAGGAAGTCCTGTGCGAAGAATACCGCGTGGACGACGCCGAGATCATCGTGGTCGCCTACGGGATTGTCGCACGGATCGCGAGGGCGGCGGTGGACCAGGCTCGCGATGAGGGCATTCCCGTCGGCCTGATCCGGCCGATCACGCTGTGGCCTTTTCCCTCGAAACAGATCAGCCGGGCGGCAAATCCGAGGTCAAACGGCGCCGGCGGGCCGTTCCCGATCTTCCTGACAATTGAAATGAGCGCCGGACAGATGGTCGATGATGTCAGGCTCGCCGTGGCGGGCAAGGCGCCAATCTTGTTCCATGGCCGACCGGGCGGCGGGATACCCGCAGTCGATGAGGTCCTGGAGAAGATCAGGCAACTGACCATCCACAGTGTACAGGGATAGAGCGTGTCGCACGGTGGGGAGTGGCTCGATCATGCAAGTGATGGCGAAAGACAATATGAAAACAGTGTTCAAGCGGACGGGCGTCCTGAAGGACTGCCCGACGCACTATTGTCCCGGCTGCGGACATGGCATCGCCCACCGGCTCGTCGCGGAAGTGATCGATGAGCTGGGCATCCAGGACCGCACGATCGGGATCGCGCCCGTCGGCTGCGCCGTGCTCATGTACAATTACCTCGACGTGGACATGATCGAGGTCGCGCACGGCCGGGCCCCCGCCGTGGCCACCGGGATGAAACGCACGAACCCCGACAAGATCGTCTTCTCCTACCAGGGCGACGGCGACCTGGCGGCCATCGGGACCGCGGAGATCATCCACGCCGCCCACCGGGCCGAGCAGCTCACGGTGATCTTCATCAACAACGCGGTCTTCGGCATGACGGGCGGCCAGATGGCCCCCACCACCGTGCTGGGGCAAGTCACCGCGACGACGCCCCAAGGCCGGCAGTCGAACGGGCAGGGTTATCCGCTGCAGATCTCCGAGATCATGGCCCTGCTGCCCGGCGCCGTGTATGTGGAGCGATGCGCGTTGAGCAGCGTGCCTCGCATCCGCGACACCAAGGCTGCGATCAAGCACGCCTTCGAGCTGCAGATGGAGAACGCCCCCGGCTTGTCGCTCGTGGAGGTCCTCTCGCCGTGCCCGACGTACTGGCGGATGTCGCCGACCGACGCGATGAAGTGGATCGAGGAGCACATGAGCAAGGTCTTCCCAATCGGCCGGCTCAAGGGATGATAGGGAATTGTTGATTTCGGATGTGTGATCGTTGATTGGCGGAACAGGCGGTGCGGCAACCAAAATCGAAAATCAACAATCAGAAATCAAACATGAAAGATGGATCACGAACAACCTTGGAGGGGTTGAGAGGCAATGGCGGCAGATTATCTCTATGAAGAAATGGTCCTGGCCGGTTTCGGCGGCCAGGGGATCTTGCTGGTGGGCAAGCTGCTGGCGCAGACCGCGATGCGGGCCGGCCTGGAAGTGAGCTACATGGCCTCGTACGGGGCCGAGGTTCGCGGCGGGACCGCCAACTGCATGGTGGTCGTCTCGAACCGGCCGATCGCCTGCCCGGTCGTCAACACGCCGAACTCGCTGGTAATCTGCAACAAGGCGTCGCTGAGCAAATTCGCACCCCATCTGCGGCCGGGTGGACTGCTGGTCTTCAACAGTTCCCTGATCCAGAACGTTCACTCCGTCCCCGATGGCGTGGATGTGATCGGCGTGCCGGCCGAGGAGATCGCCATCGAAGCGGGCTCCGTCAAGAGTGCCAACATGGTCATGCTCGGCGCCTACGTTGGCAGACGAGGCCACCTCACCGCCGACCAGGTGGCCGAGGCGCTGCCCGATGTCCTCGCCCAGCGCCACCACAAGACGATCCCGGTGAACACCGAGGCCCTCCGCCGGGGCGCAGAGTTCGCCTGCTGCCACGCGTAGCAGCGATCCTAACCGCCACGACGGGGCATCTGGTATCCCTGCAATCCCCCGATGTCCGTACTCCCTTCGCCAGCTTCGATTGTGGCGGTCGCCTCACAGCCGCTGACTTCGCCACTGCTGTAGCCCACCAGTTCGCCAATGTATCGGCTGCTCTCGCCGACGCGGATAGAACCAGTCGCAGAGCAGTTTCGGATGACGCCGGTACACGTCCCCGCCAACAATCCCACCCTTTGGGAATTCACTGCCCCCTCGAGCTCGATATTCTCCAGGCGGAGATTGCAGATCTCGCCCGTCACATATCCGAATACCCCCCAGTTCCAGGCCGTGGCCTCATCGGAACCGAGGTTGATGTTGCGAATCACATGGCCGTTCCCGTCGAACTTGCCGGAGAAACTGCTGCCCCGACAGACTCCAATCGGAGAAAACTCCCAACGGAACGCCACATTCAGATCTTCCGCAAGGACAAAATGTGAGTCCCAGAGAATGCTTGCTTTGCACAGGTACTCCAGAGATGCCGCCTCTTTGATCACATAGGGATCACTTTCCGTCCCGCTTCCGCCATCAGGATCCCATAAGGGAGAAATCTCGGGAATGCTCTCTCCGTCCGTATCTTCCCAAGCCAGTCGTGGGTAGTTCTCAAAATTACCTGGTTCGCGATGTGCGACCCAATTCGGGTCCCCGGCCCAGCCGTTGAGGGCACAGAACGTTGGGCTGTCAGCACCAAGGCCGAAGATGCCCACTCCGGCAGCACTGGTTTCGCACCCAGTACTCCACGAATCCCAGAGGCAATCCGTGGCCGTTCCATCATATGAGTCCGCCATACCGATCAGCCCCCCCCGCATTTGGCCCGTCACCAAGCCGACCGCCCAGCAACGGTGCAGAGAACCACTGTTCCTGGCCACCAGACCGCCAGACCCCATGCCCCCAACGACCGTACCCCACGCATAACAATTCCTGATCGTCCCTGAGTTATATCCAGCTATGCCTCCAAGCCCCTCCTTGCCAACCACGATACTACGGGCAAAACTGTTGGCGATCGTGCCGGAGTTCCAACTCACCAGTCCGCCAACCTTTGACCAGTCACGAAAGATCTCTCTATTGCCATCCGTGTTCTCCCAGTCAGTACTGACCCACCCCTCAAAGTAGGAGTCTTTGATCAAACCACTGTTGTGCCCTACCAAACCCCCTACCATTTCCCCTTGCCGCGTGACTACCCAGCCGGTGACCGCACAGTTCGTGATCGTCCCATAGTTCTCCGCCGCCATCGCACCTACCGGACTGTTGATCTGGTCGTCTTCGCGCAGGGAAGTGCAGCCAAGGTCAAGATCCGTTAAAGTCAGGTTGGTGATAGCCCCTTCGGGTAGGATAATCCCAAAGAAACTCGTGTTCCAGGTAATCAAGACGCTGCCAATCTCGAAGCCGGCGCCATCTAAATGGGCACGGAAACCGCAGGGCTCGACAGTCCGCCTGTCGAGGTCAATGTCACAGGACAACTGAAAATAGGTCCCCGGCACGCTGAAATCCGCCTCCAGCAGTTGCTCGGCTGTAGCAATGAGATAGGGATCATTCGGTTCCCCCGTCCCCCCGGCGAATTCCACTGCCCCAACTACACCACCCAGAACGAACACCAGAAACGACACAACGAATTGGATACGATGACGATTCATGATTGCTCTCCCACCTTCGGTTTCCTCTGCGTTTTCCAGGGTTCTTCATTCCGCGTCTGCACTCTTATTATAGAGCCCGGCCGGCGGGAATGCAAAGAGAAATCGCTATCGTGGAACATCGGGGTGTCTGTGCAGATTTCCGTGCGCCGAGTGCTCCGTCGGGGGCACGCCCGAAGCGGTCGTGCAGGGGACATTTGACGCTTTGCGCCAATGGCATGGCAGGCAAGAGAAGAACAGGCGTAGGCCCGCTCCAGGGGGTGCGTAGAACGCACCATTAACCCCTCGAAGGCGCAAGAGCTGGTGCGTGATACGCACCCTACGCTCTCATGCCCTTGGCCCAAACCCAGGGCAGTGCGCAACAACCGAATGAGTCGCATGTCTCCCTCGGATTCCGGGGGGATCTTCCCCGGAATTCCGCGAAGAACCCCAAAAGAGGACCGGCGGCCGATGCCTTGTGGGCTCGGCCGCCGGTGCTGCATCATTCACAGTGACGCGGGGTCGTGTTCCACTACTGCAAAGGACGACCGTAGCCGATGTCGTCGATGTACACGACGCCCGTGCCGGCGGCGGTCTTGTTGCCCACGCCGAACACCAACGCCTTGACGGCAGTCACTTTCACGCCGCCGGCGGTGAAGTCGCTCAGCGGGATCTTCCACTGCTGCCACTCGGCAACCTGCGTGGCCGCCGCGTTCGAGTGCGTGACCGTTGCGGACTTGGAGTTGTCCTTGACCGTCACGTACAGGGACTCCGACGAATTGGTCGCGACGCCCTGGAAGTACAGGGACAGCGTGTCCGCGCCGTTGGCGGTCCAATTCTGGGCGGAGGCGAACGCCCTCTCGACCTCGGAGTAGTACGGGGACTTCGTGTTGTCGTACGTCAGGGGCATGGACTGGCTCCCGCCGTGCACGACGACCGTCTCGGCAAACGTGCCGTTCTTGGCGTTCTCGTAGCCGACGTAGGAGCCGGTGCCGTTCGTGAGGCCGTCGATCCAGGCATGCCAGATCGTGGTCTCGGCCTCGATGTTATCGTCGTAGCTCTCGAAGTCGTCCACCACCGCGAATTCCTGGGTCGTGAAGCTCCAGACGTCGCCTGCATACGTGCCGGAGTCGCCGGTCTCATCGACCTTCCAGAAGTACTGGGTCGCGAAATCCAGGGACGCAGGGGTGTACCCATGGGTGGCCACGGTGTGGGCCGCAGCGGTCCCGGCGGCGACGGCAGCCTCATCCACGTCGATGTAGACCGTGTGCGAGGTCGCCTCCCGACCGGACCAGTCCAACGCGGCATCGACGCTGACGCCTGTGGCGCCATCGGCCGGATCGGGCCCGAACGCCTGCGTCGGAACATAGAAGAACCGCACCTCGCTGAGACCGACAATCCCGGTGGCGCCATACGCGGCGTTGACGGTCAGTCGGACATACTTCGCCACGACGCCGCCGAAGCTGACGACGGTGTTGGCCGCGTAGGTCGCCGTGCCGGTTGCCTGCGCGAATTCGGGCACGTTCTCCAATGCGACCCAGGTCTCGCCGTCGGTGGAGTACTCAACCGTGACGTCCTTGACGCCAAAGCCCATAAAGGCCTCGATTTCGGAGTTGGCGTTCCAGACCCATAGCTCGTGCAGCTTGTACTCCTTGTCAAACGTGTACACAATCGAGGCCGGCATGCTGCCCACCCACATGGTCTTCACATCCACGCCGTGCTGATCGAGGTCGTCGAGTCCGGAGCCGTCGACGGTCCTGACGGCGGGCGAAGCGGTCTGCTCATTGGATGCCTTGGCCGTCACACCGGTCATCGGATAGCCATAAGGCTCGGTCGTGAAACTCCAGACAGTGCCCTTGAAGATGGTGTTGTCGGGCGCCGCGTTGACCTCGTCGACTCGCCAGTAGTAGGTCTGGCCGTAATCGAGCGGGTTCTCCGGATCGTACTCGGTGGCCTCCTGGTCCTGGCTGACCAGCAGATCCCCGGCGTTGTCCCGACCGACGTTGTTGACGTCGTCGAAGGTTGTCCCGAGGTAAACATCGTGCGTGGCGGCATACGCCCCGGCCGTCCAGCTCAACGCGATATCGCAAGGCACGTCTGTCGCCGCATCGGCGGGAATGGGGTCTTTGGCTTGTTCAACGCCTCCGCCCGCGAGGATCTCCTTGAGTTCGTCCGCGGTCAGGCCGTGGTTGTAGATCCGGACATCGTCAATCGCGCCGATCCAGTCGCATCCCCAGCCATCCGAGCCAATGAGAACGGGGCAACTGCTGGCGGTGATCGCGCCCATGGCGGTCGAGCCGGTCTCTTCTCCATTGACATAGCATCTCAGTGTCGAGCCGTCATGCGCGCAGGCGATATGACACCACTCGTAGCGATTCAGGTTCCTGCCGACATAGGCCCAGGCCCGAGGCGATGTGTTGAACGTAAACGCCATATACGGCGAAGTGCTGCCCCAGCCATATCGAACCTGGTAGCTCCAACTGGGACTCATGTTGCTCATAGCCTTGGCCATGGGCGCGGTCTCCGTGCCCTTGCTCTCGGGCTGATCGGCGTCAGGCCTGATCCAGAGGGCAATGGAGATATTCGTCGTGATGTCCAGGATAGCGTTGGCGCCACAGTTGATGTAGTCCCCACCGCCGCCGGCAGCGCCCAGGCCATGGAATTCCAGGGCCCCGCCGAAGACGCCGTTGATCCACGTGGGATTGCCGCTGATGTTTCCGGTATTGCCGTTGCCGGTCGAGTCCATCACCTGGCTGCCGACCCCCTCGTTCAGAGCCCAGTGAGCGACCAAGTCACCCAGGGTCACCTGGGCCATCGCCAAGGCCAAGATACAGGATAGATAACAGATAGGTCTCTTGCACATAACTTTCCTCCTTCTCTTGTGAACCTCTACGCAAGCACACCCGACATGAGGTACACACCCCATGTCGAGGTTCTCAGTGAAATCGGACATGCTTGTTTCAGGCAGAATGCGACGAAATGTGACAAGAAATGTGCGGCCCCTCCTCCTTTCCACCGTGGCCCGGCGATCCCCATGGCGTCATCATGCGCAACTCCAACCCATGGCAAAACCATCCCCCACCTTCGTTCCCGACGGTGTCTGCAAACCAGACCGTGCGGCCCACGGGAACTGTCCTTGCACCCAATATCCTCCTTGTACCCGATTCTCTGCCGTTGTTCAAGTGAATTCCGCCCTTGACCTGGCCGAGAGGGTCCTGAAAAACCTTGCCTCGGGCGTTCGCGCAGGCTACAATGAGCCGGCTCATAGGTATGCAACCGGATTCAGAATGAGAGAACAGGGATGACCAAGCAGTCAAATACGAGAAAATCGAAGGCCATTTGCAGCTTTTGTGGCCGCTCGGGCAACCAGGCGGACACCTTGATCGAGGGGCCGGACGATGTGTTCATCTGTCCGGAGTGTGTCGAGCTATGCCACAACATCATCAAGCAGAACCGCCGGCAGGTGGATGGACGCCGGGCCAACGTGGGGGCAACACCCAAGCCTCGCGAGATCAAGGAATACCTCGACCAGTACGTGATCGGCCAGGATAAGGCCAAAAAGTACCTGTCCGTGGCGGTTCACAACCACTACAAGCGACTGCTGCACAGCGATATCGGCGACAGCGACATCGAGATCGACAAGTCGAACGTCCTGCTCATCGGGCCCACCGGCAGCGGCAAGACCCTCCTGGCCAAAACGCTGGCCCGCAAGCTGGATGTTCCCTTCGCCATCTGCGACGCGACGACGGTCACCGAAGCGGGATACGTCGGCGAGGACGTGGAGAACTTCCTCCTGAGGCTGCTGCAAAACGCCAATTTCGACCTCGATGCGGCCCAGCGCGGCATCGTGTACATCGACGAGATCGACAAGATCGGCAAGACCAACCAGAACATCTCCATCACGCGGGATGTCTCGGGCGAAGGCGTGCAGCAGGCCCTGCTCAAGATGCTCGAGGGCACGATCTCGAATATCCCGCCGCAGGGAGGCCGCAAGCACCCCGAGCAATCCTACATCCAGATGGACACGACGAACATCCTGTTCATCTGCGGCGGAACGTTCGTCGGGCTGGACAACATCATCAAAAAGCGGCTCGGCCGCAAGATGATCGGCTTCGGCTCGGAACTGGCGGGCAAGGTCGATCAGAACGCTGACCTCACCGACGTCCTGGACCAGGTGATCCCGGAGGACATCATCGAGTTCGGCATGATCCCCGAAATGGTCGGCCGACTGCCCGTGATCGCAAGCCTCGGGGCCCTCGACGAGGACGCCTTGGTGGACATCCTGACCAAACCCAAGAACGCCCTCTACAGACAGTACCAGCGGTTCTTCGAGATGGACGACGCCACGCTGGAGTTCACGGACGACGCCTTGCGGGCGCTGGCGAGCAAGGCCCTCAAGCGGGATACGGGAGCCCGCGCCCTACGGTCGATCACGGAGGAACTCATGATGGACCTGATGTACCAGTTGCCCGAGGAACCGAAACCGGGCAGCTACGTCATCACACGGGACATCGTCGACGGCAAGGCCTCTCTCGCGGCGGCCAGGCGGAACATCCGCAAGGAATCCGCCTGACGATCAGTCGAAGACCTCGACCTGGGAGTACAATGGGACCAGAAGGTTGTACATCAGCACGGCCTCGCCATTGTACATGCGGATACAGCCCCGCGAGCCGGCCGAGCCGATCTGCTCGGGCTCCTTCGTGCCATGAATGGCGAACCCATCTCGGCCTTTCGCGGCGCCTTCGACGCCGTCCAATGCGATCCACCGCGAGCCCAGAGGATAGTCGGGATCGCTCGCCTTGTAGACCCGCCCGGGATTGTCGGGGTCTGTCCAGTCGGGCGAGATGAGTTTTCCCCCCTCCTGGACTCGCCACAAACCAGTGGGCGTCTCGTATCCCGGCTTGCCGAGCCCCACTCTGAAGCTGCGGACGTACATGTCCTGGAGGTACAGGTCCAGCGTGAACGTGGAACGATGGACTTTCGCATGGAACGGCCCCTTGACGACCTTCAGGGCCTTTCCCGCTTGCAGGGCCTGCGGACGCGGGATGTTGTTGATCTGCATCAGGATCTCATAGGGCACCTTCAGTCGCCGACCGATGATGTCCAGGAGATCGCCGGACCGGACCGTGTAGGTGTCGCAGAGCGTGTCGCCCGGGAACGCCGCCGGACCCCAGAGCCACTTCTCGGCCAGTTTCGCCATCTCGCTCTTGACCGTTTCCCGCTGTTGCGGGCTCATCGGCATCAGCAGCACCGTGTTGAGCCTGTTGCGAACCTCGACCACCGCGCCGGGCTGCGACTGAAGCAACGACAGGGCCTCGGCAATGGCAGCCTGGGCCTGTGGATTGGGCACATTCGCCGGCTCGGCAGGTGTCTGCGAAACCACCGCCGACTCGGGCGTCGTTTGAACCGGAGCGGATGCGTCAGCTTCCGGGACGGTGGCCGTCACAGAGTCGGGAGCAACAGCCCCGGCGGGCTGCGGTGCAGGAACGACCGGACCGGAGGGGACGTCGGTTTGGGTTTCAGCGGCAGCCTCGTGTGCTGCCGCAGCTTCTTGCGGACCGGAGGAACGCCCTCGGAACAACAGGAAAACGACGCCGGCAAACAGAACGAGGGCCGTGACCAGGTAAAGACCGCCGCCCTTCCACCCATGCCGAGCCGTTGTGAAACTTGAGAACAACCGAGCCATCCTTATGCTCCTTTCCGTCCATCGCAATGAACGACTTCTTCATCTGTGACCAGAAACTCGACCGGCTCGTCGTGCTCCGTCGTGGGAACCAACTCCAGGACCTGCTCGGCAAACGCCAATCCGCACCGGGACGCAGTCAAATCCTTATTCGCGAAGAATCGGTCGTAGAACGATCCTCCTCGTCCCAGGCGGTTTCCCTTGCGGTCGAAGCCCAGCGCGGGCGCCACCACCAGATCGATCTGACCGAACGGGATCGGAACGCCCGCCAACGGATTGCGAAGCCCCCAAGTCCCCGTCGAGAAGCCCGTGTCGAGCGAGTTGATCTGCACCGGAATCATGTGCCGCTGCTGCCAGGAGATCTTGGGAACGGCAACCGTTTTGCCAAGCTGCCAGGCGTGCAGGATGACCTCCGTCGTATCCACCTCATGCGGAAGCGACAGATACATCATGATAATCGACGCATTCTGATACTGCTCCGTAGAGATCAGATTCCGACAGGCCTTGCGGCTCTTGTCCTTCCGCTGCTCCGGCGACATGGCCAGCAGCCGGTTCCGCAATTCGCGGCGCAGCTCAACCTTCTCCATGGGTTGGTCTCTGGTCTTTGTGGGCATTCTTGGTTTCAGATACTTGACTATTAGATATCAAGGTTCGCAGCCTTTGTAAATGAAGCAGGACATTTTTCTCATGCCCCGCATCTTTCGGAACATAGTACCTTTTGGGCGGCCCAGGCAAATACTCCTGCGGGACGAAGCCGCCCGGATACTCATGCGGATACTTGTAGTCCGCGCCCAGCCCGGCCTTCTTGGCGGCCGCATAGTGGGCATCCTTCAGATGCGGAGGCACGGCCCGCACCGGCTCATTCCGCACGTCGGCAGCAGCCTGCCAGATGGCGGTCGCACTGGCGTTGGATTTCGGCGCGCAGGCGACGTAGATCGCCGCCTGGGCGAGGGCCAACTGCGCCTCCGGCAACCCCACGAACTCCGAGATCTGCACGGCCGCCGCAGCCAGCACGGTCGCCATGGGATCGGCATTGCCGACATCCTCTGCCGCACAGATGGCGATCCGCCGGGCAATGAAACGGGTGTCTTCGCCGCCGGCAAGCATCCGAGCCAGCCAGTAAACGGTCGCATCCGGGTCCGAACCCCTCATGCTCTTTTGCAGGGCGCTGGCGAGGTCATAGTGCGTATCCCCCGTTCCGTCGTAGAGGATAGCCTTCTGTTGTATCGACTCCTTGGCCGCATCCAGATGAAATTTCACGCCTCCGCCTTCGCCGGCCCCGGCCATCTGGGAGAGCACCCCCACTTCCAGTGCGGTCAGCGCCTTGCGAACATCCCCCTCGGACATCTGGGCCAGGAAGGCCAGCGCGTTGTCGTCCGCCTGCACGTTCAGCTTTCCCAGGCCTCGGTCGGGGTCCTTCAGGGCCCGCCGGAGCACCTGTACGATGTCTTCGCAGGCCACCGGCTCGAACCGGAACACCGTGCTCCGCGAGATCAGGGGCCCGTTGATGGAGAAGTAGGGATTCTCCGTCGTCGCACCGATCAGCGTGATGACGCCGGACTCGACATCGTCGAGCAGAACGTCCTGCTGGGCCCGGTTGAACCGATGGATTTCGTCGATGAACAGGACGGTTCGCCCCCTGCCGGTGGCCAGCCGGTCCTTCGCCTCCGCGATCACGTCGCGAATATCTTTTACGGCGGCAGCCGGGGCACTGAGGTAATGGAATCTCGCCCGGGTCTGATTGGCGATGACCATGGCCAGCGAGGTCTTGCCCACTCCCGGCGGCCCGCAGAACAGGATACTGCTCAGACGGTCGGCCTGGAGCATCCGCGTAAGCAGTTTCCCCGGTCCAAGAAAATGCCCTTGGCCTGCGAACTCATCGAGGTTCCTCGGCCGCATCCGTGAGGCCAGTGGAGCTGCAGCCCCAAGGTTCGCCTTCTCCTGCGCCTCGAACAACATCCTGTCGGTACGATTGTCGTGCATGGGGGCCATTATAAGGAACACTCCCTACCTCGTCGAAGCTATTCAGCCCGACGGAGTTCTCCCCTGCCGGAGAAGTCCCACGCCGGCGACACGAATGCACCATTGTATACTCTGTATATCCCGTACTCCCCAGGAGGGCTTGCCGGTTCCCGCAGTCACTGAACCGGCCCTCCACTCGCCGTCGGCAGGTTGCAGCGCACCGGGATGGCCATGCACGCTACGAGAATCCACCCGCCGCACCGCGGAAGACGTCTCCGTCCCAAACCCCAGGACGTTCGCTTCCGGCGTCAGGAGAGTCACGACGGTCATAACCCACGCGCCAACAAGGTGTTGCAGTGAGGCTTTTGCCGTTCCGCCGCCATGCTGTCATAATGGAGAACCAACGACTCGTCACACCAAATTCACCCGTTTACCTCATGCGTTCCACGC
>JBDKRX010000001.1:0-22342 GCA_039683175.1 Phycisphaerales bacterium | reverse complement strand
AAGGAAACACGATGTCGCAAGAACAAGATGTCTACACCAGTCCCCTCGTGGAGCGAAACGCCTCGCGGGAGATGGCGGAACTCTTCGGCGCCCAGAAGAAATTCAGCACGTGGCGACGGCTCTGGCTGGAGTTGGCCAAGGCCGAGAAGAATCTCGGTCTGGAGATCAGACAGAACCAGATCGACGAGATGGCCAGGCACCTGGACGATATCGATTTCGACAAGGCCGCGGCTTACGAGCGGCAGTTCCGCCACGACGTGATGGCGCACGTCTATGCGTTCGGGGACGTCGCCCCCAAGGCAGCGCCGATCATCCACCTGGGCGCGACAAGCTGCTACGTGGGCGACAATGCGGACCTGATCATCATGCGGGAGGCGCTGCGCCTGCTCGCGGGCAAGCTGGCCGCCGTGATCGACCTGCTGGCGAAATTCGCCCAGGAGTACCGCGACCTGCCCACGCTGGGCTTCACGCACTTTCAGCCGGCCCAGCTCACAACGGTCGGCAAGCGAGCCACGCTCTGGTGCCAGGAATTCGCGATGGACCTCGACGAGGTCGAGCACCGGATCGACACGCTTCCCTTCCGCGGCGTCAAGGGCACGACCGGCACGCAGGCTTCCTTCATGGAGCTCTTCGAGGGCCGACACGCCAAGGTCAAGCAACTCGACAAGGACGTGGCGGCGGCCTTCGGCTTCAAGAAGGTCTGCCCCGTCACGGGCCAGACCTACACGCGAAAGATCGATACGCTTATCGTCAATACGCTGGCGCTGATCGCGCAGTCGGCGCACAAGACGTGCAACGACCTTCGCCTGCTGGCCCACCTCAAGGAGATGGAGGAGCCGTTCGAGAAATCGCAGATCGGCTCGTCCGCCATGGCCTACAAGCGAAACCCGATGCGATGCGAGCGTGTGACGGCGCTGAGCCGGCTCGTCCTGAGCCTGGCCACCAGCCCGGCGATGACCGCCTCAGAGCAATGGTTCGAGCGGACGCTCGACGACTCCGCCAACAAGCGTGTGGTCATTCCCGAGGCGTTCCTGGCGGTCGACGGCATCCTGCAAATCCTCCTGAACGTCTTCGACGGCCTGGTCGTCTACCCCAAGGTGATCGAGTCGCACGTGATGGCGGAGTTGCCCTTCATGGCGACGGAGAACATCCTGATGGCCGCGGTCAAGGCCGGCGGCAACCGCCAGGAGCTGCACGAGAAGATTCGCCTCTACTCGCAGGCGGCCGCCAACGAGGTGAAACGCTTCGGCCGGCCCAATGACCTGATCGCCCGTCTGCGAACGGACATCGCCTTCGCAGACCTCAACTTCGAGAAGGTCCTGGACCCCGCAGCCTACGTCGGCCGCGCCCCCCAGCAGGTGGACGAATTCATCCGAACCGTCGTAACTCCGATTCGCAAAAGGTACCAGAGGCAATTGGGGCAAAAGGTTGAACTGAAAGTATAGAATCGGCAAGGACAGGACATGACCCGAAAAGAGCTCATCCAGCGTATCAAACAAACTGCGTATCTCGAAGGCGATTTCGTCCTTCGCAGCGGCAAACGGAGCAAGTACTACCTTGACAAATACCTCTTTGAGACGTGCCCGGACATCCTCAAGGCGCTGGGCAAGGAATTTGCCACACACATGACCGAGGACGTGACGCTGATTGCCGGCGCAGAGCTGGGCGGCGTCGCGCTGGCGGCGGCGACGGCCATGCAGTCGGGCACCAACTGGATCATCGTCCGCAACAGCAAGAAAGACTACGGCACGAGCAAGCTCGTCGAGGGCGTCCTCAAGGCCGGCGACGTCGTCCTGCTCGTGGAGGACATCGCCACCACCGGCGGCCAGGTTCTCGAAGCCGCCAAGGTCATCACCGACGCGGGCGCGAAGGTCAAAAAGATCGTCTGCGTCATCGATCGCAAGCAGGGCGCCCGCGAGAACATCGAGGGCGCAGGCTACGCGTTCGAATCGATCATCACGAAGGACGACCTCGGCATCACGGATTGAGGGTTTATGATCATCGGCGTGCCGAAGGAGATCAAGCAGGACGAGTACCGCGTCGGGCTGCTGCCTGTGGGAGCGGAATTGCTGACGCGGGACGGCCATACCGTGCTGTTGGAGAAAGAGGCCGGGATCGACAGCGGATTCGACGACCGCCAGTACACATCCGTCGGCGCCAAAACCGTTGAAACGGCCGACGAGATCTACGAGCGGGCACAGATGATCGTCAAGGTCAAGGAACCTCAGCCGCCGGAACTTGCGAAACTCCGTCCGGGCCAGATCATCTTCTGTTACTTTCATTTCGCCGCTTCGCGGGATCTGACGGTCGGCTGCCTCCGGACAGGCATTACCGCGGTGGCCTACGAAACCCTCCACGACCCGCAGGGCCGGCTGCCGCTGCTGACCCCGATGAGCGAGATCGCCGGCCGGATGTCCATCCAGGAAGGGGCCAAGTACCTCGAAAAACCGATGATGGGCCAGGGCATCCTGCTGGCCGGCGTGCCGGGCGTCGCCCCAGCCAACGTCGTCGTCCTCGGCGCCGGAATCGTCGGCACCAACGCCGCCCGCATGGCCGCAGGACTGGCGGCTGATGTCACCATCATGGACATCAACCTGGACCGCCTCCGCTACCTCGACGAGGTGATGCCCGCCAACGTGACGACGATCTACTCCGATCCGCACACCATCGAGGACTACCTCACCCGCGCGGATCTCGTGGTCGGGGCCGTCCTGATCCCAGGCGGTCGCGCCCCCGTCCTCGTGACTCGCTCTCTCGTGGGCAAAATGAAGCCCGGCAGCGTGATCGTCGATGTCTCCATCGACCAGGGCGGCTGCACGGAGACCTCCCGCCCCACGACGCACAGCAACCCGATCTACTTGGTCGATAACGTAGTTCACTACTGTGTGACGAATATCCCCGGCGCGGTGAGCCGAACCTCGACTCTGGCCTTGGGCAACGCGACGCTCCCCTACGTCCGCCAACTCGCTTCGATGGGCGTGCAGACCTTCGCCAATCTGGACTCCGGCCACGCCGCCGCCATCAACATGGCCGACCACAAGCTCGTCAACGAGGCCGTCGCCCGTTCGTTCCCCGATCTGGCTTCCGACACACCGCGTCGATGATGCGGATGATCCGACTGGCACTCGCGGTCTTCTGCGCACCTGTGATTTCGATCCAATCCGCGTGCGCGGTCTTGATATGCAGAGTCGATGTCTCGGACCCAATTGCGCCGGGCGAATTGGCAACGATCATGTCGAGGTGCTTGTCGCGGAGCTTCCGCTCGGCGTTGGCTCGCAGGTCGCGATCCTCCAACGCAAAGCCGACGACGATCCGTGGCCCGTGGCCTGTGGCTCGTGACCCGGATTTGTGCCTGCCGGCCCACTTGAGGATGTCCGGCGTCGGCTTGAGTTCGAGGGTGAGCTTCGTGGATTGCTTCTTGAGCTTGGTCTTCGAGGGATTGGCGGGTGTGTAGTCGGAGACCGCGGCGGCCATGATCAGGCAGTCACACTGGGGGAATCGTTCTTTCACCATCTTGAACATCTCGGCGGCGCTCTCGACCAGAATGACTCTCGCGCCAGCCGGGGGCTTCAGGGCCGTTGGGGCGGTGACCAGCGTCACCTCATGGCCGGCCTTCAACGCGGCACGGGCCAGGGCGTAGCCCATCCGGCCGCTGCTGGCGTTCGAGATGAATCGCACCGGATCGATGTATTCGCGGGTACCCCCCGCCGTGATCAAGATCCGCATAGCGAGCCTCGCTGAGTCGTTCCGTTCGGCATGACAGGCGAATCACCCGCCGGAACCGCTCTGCTTTCAACTTTTGATTCTCTCGGCGGCCAGTTCCTCGATGGCCGCGAGGATTTCCTGGGGCTCGGCCATTCTGCCGACGCCCTCCGTGCCGCAGGCTAAGCGCCCCGCCGCCGGGCCTACCATGCGGACGCCCATCGCCCGCAGTGTTTCGACGTTGCGCTTCACTGTTGGGTTCTCCCACATGCGGGTGTTCATTGCCGGCGCAAACAGCGTCGGCGTCGCCCAGCAGACGCACAGCGTCGTACTGAGCAGATCGTCGCAGATCCCGTTGGCAGCCTTGCCGATCACGTCGGCGCAGGCGGGGGCTACGACCACGATCTGCGCCCAGTCCGCCAGGGAGATGTGGGCACTGCTGTGGCCCTCGGGATCGCTCCAGAGGCTCGTATACACCGGCGCGGCGGTGACCGCCTCGAAACTCTTGGGTCCCACGAGCTGGCAGGCGCTTTCCGTCATCACCGTCCGCACGCGAGCCCCGGCGGCCGTCAGCTTGCTGGCCAGGTCCACCACCTTATAGGCGGCGATCCCGCCCGTCACACCCAACAGGATGTTCAGGTCCTTCAGCACCCGTGTTCCCTATCCCGGCCACTCACAAAGTAGGACGCTTCTCAAACAAGCGGTCCAGTTCGTCGCTCCTGGTCTCCACCTCCGCCTTCGACTTGCGGACATAGGGAGTCATGTCGGCCGCGATCTTGTCCTGGAGGATTTCCTGGACGACGATCTCCATCATGGTCCTGCCCTCGATGTTGTCGATCAGGGGCCGCGAGCCCTGCAGCAGCTCGAGCATGCGCTTCTGGATCAGCGCCGCCAGCTTGAACCGGCCGCCGACCTTCTTGACGATTTCATCACTCTTGAGTTCTTCCAGCATCTGTGTTCTCCAATTTATGCATCCGGGGCATTCTCGACGATCCGGATCACGTCATCGATCGCCCGTTCCAGGTCATCGTTGACCACCTTATTCTCATACCACTCCGCAGCGGCGGCAATTTCGCTCTCCGCGGCGCGGAGCCGACGGGCGACGACCTCGCCGCTCTCGCGACCCCGCCGGCCGATTCGATCGGCCAGGGTCTCGCGGTTCGGGGGCAGGACGAAGATCATCACCGCCCGCGGGAAGATCGCCTTGACCTGCCGGCCGCCCTGGACGTCGATCTCGAGGATCACCGTCCTGCCGGCCTGAAGGGCCACTTCGGTCTTGTCGCGAGGCGTTCCGTAGAGGTTGCCGAACACCTCGGCATGCTCCAGGAACAAGCCGGCTTCGATCCGTTTGCGGAACTCATCCCGCGAGACGAACCAATACTCGCGCCCGTCCTGCTCGCCCGGCGCCTGCGGCCGCGTCGTCATCGAGACGCTCAGATACGCGTCCTTGAGCCGGGAGATCACCGCCTTGGTGATGGTGCTCTTGCCGACGCCGGAAGGACCGCTGATGACGATCAGCTTGCCGCGGGTCCTTTTCGTTGGATTCTTCGCCTGGGCCATCACTCGATGTTCTGGATCTGTTCCTTGAGACGCTCGATGCAGCACTTGATGTCCACGACGGACCTGGCAATGCCGGCATCGGCGGCCTTGCTGGCCACGGTATTCGCCTCGCGAAGCATCTCCTGGCTCAGGAAATCCAGTCGCCGGCCGGCCTGCCCGTCGGTCTGGCAGATCTGGTGAAACTGCTGCAAGTGGGCGTCCAGCCGGGCGATTTCCTCCGAAATGTCCGACCGGTCCGCGAGGATGGCCACTTCCCGCGCCAGGGTCTGCTCGTCGAGCTTGAGCTTCGCCTCCGCCAACAGCTCTTCCACACGTCGCCGGAGCCGCTTGGCATATTCCACGACCACCGAGCCGCTTCGCTGGCGGATGCTCTCCAACTCCTGGATCATGATGTCGCAGTGTTTCTCAAGATCCGCCTGGAGGAAGCGGCCTTCCGCCTCCCGCATTTGCTGGAGCTTGTCCAGGGCCTCGCCGGTCAGGCGGAGCACGAATTGCCTGATCCTGGCGCTGTGCTCCTCGTCCGGCTGCACCGGCTGGACGATCCCCGGCAATTCCAGCAGGCCGGCCAGGTCGATGGTCCCCGTCACCCCCACGGAGGCACTGATCGCCTTCAGCCGCGACACGATGGCCCCGAGGGCCGCCTCGTCGATATCGAACAGGGAACTGGCGGACGCGCCCTTGATCCGAAGCACGCAGTTCACCGTGCCGCGAGACAGGCGCTTTCGCAACTCCTTGTCGATATCCTCTTCGAGGAACGTGACGCCTTCCGGCAGCTTGATGATCATCTTGAGGTAGCGGTTGTTGACGGTCTTGATCTCAACGGCATAAGAGACGCCTTCCAGCTCGCCGTTTGCCTCACCGTATCCCGTCATGCTGTTCAACATCGTGCACCCACTCTCAAAGATGATACACCACGAAACCACCCCAGGCGTCCTGCCGTCCGACGCGTGGTCGTGCCGTCGGGCCCGTCCAGCGATTCAAGGGCACAACCCCGGGTTCGCCCGTGACAGAGATCGCGTTCGCAGCTCACCCGCCAGACAGGCTGCCCTGTCCGGTCGCCGCAGCCCATCTCCGTCGCGAAACCCGCCCGCATTCACGGACCGCGTCGCGCCGCATTCGCAGCGGGAGGTCTATTGGACGCCGTTCCCGTCGGCCGCTGGCTGCGGCGCGGGTTCGGCCACGGGGGCCGGCTGCCCGGTCGTCGTGGCGGGTTGCGCCGTCGTCGTCACGGCCGGCGCCTCGACGCCGTAGTCGCTGACGCTCGGACGGAAGAACTTGGCCAACAGGACCGCCAGGCCCAGGAAGACGACAAACAGGCCGATGGTGACCCACGTGAGGAAGTCACCGGTCTTGGAGCCCAGCAGGCCGCTGGCCATGCCGCCACCGAACGCCCCGCTCAGTCCACCGCCCCGGCCCTTCTGGATCAGGATCACCAGGATCAGGACGACACAGACCATCACGAACAGGACAGCCGCGAGCTTCATCAAAATGCCAACTGCCAACAGCGGTAAGAAAGTCATACGAACGCCTCAAAACAAACTCGTCGGTCACACCCGCCCTTTAGCGGCGGCCTTGCTGATTATACCGATCCAATCCAGACGAACGCCGTCACGCAGCCGCCTGGATGATCTTCACGAAATCGTCGGCCTTGAGACTGGCGCCGCCAACCAGGAGGCCGTCCACGTCCTTCTGGGCCATCAGGTCCTTGGCGTTGCCGGCGTTGGCCGAGCCACCGTACTGGATGCGGGTCTCCTCGGCCAGTTTCTTGTCAAACATATCGGCCAGGAAACCACGAATGAACTCATGCACCTCCTGCGCCTGCTGCGGCGTGGCGGTCCGGCCGGTCCCAATCGCCCAAACAGGCTCGTACGCGATCGTCACGGCATGCATCTTGTCGGCGTTCAGGCCGGCCAAGCCGGTCTTGAGATGCCGCGCGACCACCGCCTCCGTCTGGCCGGCGTCCCGTTCCGCGAGCAATTCGCCGACACAGAGGATGGGCAACAGTCCCCCGCCGATGGCGGCGGCCACCTTCTTGCCCACGAGCTCATCCGACTCGCCGAGGACGTGACGACGCTCGGAATGCCCGCACAGGACATAGTTGCAGCCGATGTCCTTGAGCATGGCCGGGCTGATCTCGCCCGTGAAGGCGCCCTTGGCCTCGAAGTAGACGTCCTGGGCGCCGACCGCGACGCCGGTGGAGCGGACGGCCTTCACGACCGATTGCAGGTATACGAACGGCGGAATCAGGGCCACGTTGACCTTGTCGCCGGCCAGGCCCGAGGCGCCCTTCGCCACGGCCTGCGCCAACTCCACGCTGGAGTGGCTGTCCGTGTTCATCTTCCAGTTGCCGGCTACGAACGGCTTTCTCATGGTCTTCTCCTATGTCCTTCAAAATCTGTGCAATCTGAGTTCTGCAAAATGGGAATTAGGCATATATTCTTCAAGGAAATCTCATTCTTCGATTTCCTTGAAGAATCGACCTGTGCTGGCCTTCGTCAATTGAACAGGATTTGGGAAGAAAAAATCGAGATAAGAGATTTTTTCTTCCCAAAGTATGCCTAATTCCCATTTTGCAGAACTCCTTCCCGTGCCCAGCCCCTACAGCACTTCCTTGGCCCGGGGGAAACTCCCGAGGATCGAGAGCTGCAGGCAGTGCTGCCGGGCTTCTTCCAGGCCGCTCTGCACGCGTTCCTCCGTCCGGTGACCGAGGAAATCGACCAGAAAATGGTATTCCCATTCGCGCTTCTTGCTCGGTCTGGACTCGATATTGGTCAGGTTGATGCTGTACTTCTTGAACGTCTCCAGGACGTCCGCCAGGGCGCCGGCCTTGTGGGCGGTACTGAACACGATGGACGTCTTGTCTTCCCCGGTCGGCCTGGCATCCTCACGGCTGACCACGAGGAACCGCGTCACATTGTTCGCGATGTCCTCGATGTTCTCGCAGACGACGTTCAGCCCGTACAACTCCGCCGCCACGCGTGACCCGATGGCCGCCGCGTAGGATTCCTCCGCAGCCATCTGGGCGGCCTTGGCCGACGAGGCCACCGCAATCGTATTGGTCTCTTTGAACGTCGAAGCCAGCCAGTTGCGGCACTGGGCGAACACCTCCGGCTTCGAATAGATCTTCTCGACCTCCTCCAGCGTGCAGTTCGCCAGCAGGTTGTGATGGATCGTCATCAACACCTCGGCGCAGATCCTCACGTCGGTGTCGATCAGGGCATCGAGCGTCTCGATCACGCCGCCCCCGGTGGAATTCTCGACCGGGACGATCCCCAGGTCGCAATGGTTCTTGCAGATCTCGTCAAAGATGCAGCGGATATCCGCCAGCGGTTCGTACTCGACGCTCCGTCCGAACTTGAGCAGCGCCGCCGTATGGCTGAAACTGCCCCCCGGTCCCAGGTACGCGATTCGAGGCCGCTTCTCCAGAATGAACGACCCGCTCATCATCTCCCGCCAGATCGCCGCCAGCGTCCGGTCGGGCAAAGGCCCCTTGTTGGCCTTGATGACCTTGTCCAGGACCTGTTTCTCACGATCCGGCGCATAGATAGGCCGCTCGGCCTGCGTCTTGAGCTTGCCGATCTCCACGACGACGCTCGCCCGCTCGTTGAGCAGCTCAACAAGCTGTGCGTCGATCTCATCTATGCGTTTTCTCAGTTCATCCAGCGACATACCATCAGCCCGGCTTTGTAAAAACTCTCTTTCTTAGCACAATCCGTCCGATCCGTCAACGAATTTCACCACCGGGCTGTAATATTGCGGTCCGGCTGCATCCCTCCGCCCGCGAACGACGTCGGCAGGCATGTCTGTAGTGACGCCGTAAGGCGTTGTCTTCCTCGCATTGAAGATATGCCCCCTGCGGGCACAATACAAACGGCCTGTTGACCACACCCGTCTGACAGTGCTATCCTGGGATGGACCGAGAATAGGGAGTTCAAGAGTGCTGCACTATGCGATTCTCCGAACGGAATGGGGCTATTTCGGCTTGGCGGGCACCGGCGACGCCGTGGGCCGAACCTGCCTGCCTGTGCCGGACCGCCAGGGAGCCGAGAGGGGACTGCTCCTGGGTCTTGAGCTCACCGCCGACGATCTCCGGCTCGATCCGGGCTTCCTTCCCAACCTCCAGGAGCGAATCATCGCCTACTTCGAGGGCGAAAACGTCGATTTCAGCGTCGAGCCCCTTGTCCTGCTGGACCACGCAACGACCTTCACCCGCAAGGTCCTGAATGCCTGCCGAGCCATACCTTTCGGACAGACAAGGACTTACAGCGAACTTGCCAAGCAAGTCGGCTCCCCCGGCGCCGCTCGCGCCGTCGGCGGCGTCATGGCCTCCAACCCGGTCCCACTGATCGTCCCCTGTCACCGCGTCCTCCGCACCGACGGCGGTCTCGGCGGCTTCTCCGCCCCCGGCGGGACCGCCACCAAGCAAAAGATGCTCGAACACGAGCATGCGTCGGCGGCCAGCCGATCGTAGAGGTGCTGGAGCGTGGGCAGAACCCACCGATGTCCTACCCATCGCGAAGACCCCCCAATCCGTATCCGAGAAGAGATCGGGTTGGCTTTTCGGCTTTCGCCCGATGGGGGATTCGGGTTAGAATGCCGCCGGTTGGAACAAACCCGATGGTTTTGGAGATTGATCGCATGGAAAAACGAACCGCCTTCCCCCCCGTGTTCTGGGTTGCCAACTCCATAGAGGTCCTGGAGCGATTCGCCTACTATGGCATCTACATGGGCTTCGGCATCTATGTGGAGCACCTGGGCTACTCCATGGGCCAGCTCAGTGTCATCCAGATGATCTTCCTGCTCGTCTCTTACATGATTCCCGTCATCTCGGGCACCTTTGCGGACAAGTACGGCTTCAAGAAGGTGCTCATCGTCTCATACCTGGCTTACCTGCCATCGATCCTGCTGCTGCTCGTAACGCGGACGTTCTCCGGTTTGGCCTTGACCATGCTGTGCATCGGTCTGGCCGCGGGCATCTTCAAGCCGCTGATATCGAGCACGGTTCGCGCCGTGACCGATGGGACAAACAAGACCCTCGGGTTCGGCATCTTCTACGCCATGGTCAACATCGGCGGCACGTTCGGGCCCATGGTCGCCGGCAAGCTGCGGGCCATATCCTGGAAGTATGCCTTCATCGCATCGGCTGTGGCCATCGGGTTGATGCTGCTCATCACGGTGCTCTTCTACAAGGAGCCGCCCCGCCAGATCGAAGGGGTCACGCTCAAACAGAAGTTCAGGGACATGGGCACGACCCTGTCCGACCTGCGATTCACCGCATTTCTCGTACTGCTCGGCGTCTTCTTCTGGATGCCGTTCTGGGCGTTCTTCAACGTGCTGGCCCTGTACATCGACAAAAGCCTCGATACGGCCCGGCTGTACATGGAGATCCGCTCCGTCCTGGGCACGCCGGTCGCCGATTTCTTCTCCCGGGTAGATGAACAGGGGGTCCGTAGAATTCTGGGCGAAACCATTTCGCAGGATGGCTACGTCATCATGGTCTTCCAGCTCGTGGTCTCCTCGGTCGTGCAGCGGTTCCGACCTATTCCGGCCTTCCTCTCCGGGCTGGTCATTGCCGCACTGGGCTTCATGGCCCTGGGATTCGCCGCTCTCACCGCCCCGGCGCTGGTCTTCGCGGGCATCTTCCTGTTTGCCGTCGGCGAGATGGTCGCCTCGCCGCGGATCCAGGAGTACATCACCTGGATCGCGCCGAAAGAGAAGGCCGGCTTGTACATGGGGTGCAATTTCCTGGCCACATGCATTGGCGGAGCCACCAGCGGTGTATACACGTGGCTCTACGGCATCTTCAAGACACATGCCCACCCCGAGTATGTGTGGTACACGCTCGCGGGCCATGTCCTCGTCGGCACCGTGGCGATCTACCTGTTCACAAAGATCGCCGGTGAATTCCACGAGCGACAGGAGTAGAACTCGCTACTGCCCTGCAGGCGATGCTCTCTGTTGATCGCGGTGATCATTGGCCGGCGGCGGCACGCCGGGATTTCAGTTCCCGCCAGGTGGTCAGGATGATTCCCTGGTCCTTGATGAAGGCACGGACGTCCGGGTCGATCATGAGCTTCAGTTCCGCCTCGCGGGCCCGGCCGGAACCCGAGATGTGCTGGAAGACCTCCGTCGGAGCGGTGCAATGGACGATGATCTCCGTAATGCCCGGCTTCATCGCGCCGAGCAGTTCGATCAACTCCCGCTTTCGCCCCTCGAAGTCGTTTGCGCTCGTCGGACTGGTCACGAGGTCGTCGATCACAGGCAGACCGGCGCCCCACACCCTCTGGGCCAGGATGCTGAGCAGCGGACGGAACGCGCCGACCTCCTCGCCCACGTGCTGGAGGTGGCCGGCAAAGAGGAGGATCGGGACCTGCTTCTCGATGCCCACCTTCACGTACCGCTCGATGAACTGCGGCTGGAAGCACGTCCCCATGTGGCTGTCGAGGTGGGTCGGCTGGATGCCCATCGCCAGCGCCTTGTCGAGCTGGGCGCGGATCTCGGCTTCGAACTCATCGGGCGTCGCGTGACCGACTACATCCTCAACCTCGTGCCAGAGGTAACCGTGCTCATCGACCAGGCCCGGCACAGCGGAGCGCCCTGCGACCGGGCCCCACCGATAGTTCTTCCACTCGGCGGTGAGGGTCAGGTGGATGCCCGCGTCGATCTGGGGATGCTCCCGCACATAGGTGGCGAACTGGGGCACCCAAGGACACGGCATCATGATGCTCGTCGAAGTCGCGACGCCTTGCTCGATGGCTCGGGTCACGCCGAGGTTCGAATCGTAGGACATGCCGGCGTCATCGACGTGGAAGATGACAACCCGGCTGCCGGCAGGCCAGCCGAGCCGTTCGGCGTAAGTGGCCGGCTGCGACCCGCCTCCCACACGCCCTGCTGAAACCACACAAACAGACAGAACCGCCCAAACCCAGTGACTCGCCGACATTCGATTCTCCTTTCACGCCCGCAGAGGGCGCTCAATGAGAACCCGGCGATATCGATTTGTCCAGTGCTTTCATCAATTCGGTGATGCGGAGTTCCAGCCGCTTGATCTCCCGCTTGACGCTGTTGCGGGCCACCATCTGCCAGGCGAAGACCTTCATTAAACCAACGAACTGAATGAGGCAGACGAAGACCGCAGCATACATGATCTGGAGTTGGGTCTCGTCGGTCTCGAAGAACTTCATCACGCTGTACCCGGCTCCAACAAAGAAGATAATGCCCCAGAACCACACCAACACGGCCACGGACAGCATCTTGCGGCTGTAGAAGTCGCCGATCATGGTGCGGATCGAGTCCTCCCTGGAATCGTCATACGTGTCATTGAGGATTTCGCGAATATCATCGTTCATCTTGGATTCTCCTTCACTCTGAGGTCTGGGGCCAAAGAGCCCTCAATTCGTTCCGAGCCGTGTACAATCGCGACTTCACGGTGCCCCGCGGGACGTGCAGGATGCCGGCGATTTCCGCCAGGGCAAAGCCTTCGAGATAGTGCAGCGTCAGGACCGTCCGGGCGGAGCTCGAGAGCCGGTGTAGTACACTGCTCAGGTCGGCTGCTGTGACGGTTGGCTGTTGGCCGTCGGATTGCCGGGCCTCTCGGTCAAACTCCGGCGGCAGCAGGGCCATCCTAACGTTCTTCCGGATCCAATCGTCGGCCTTGTTCGTCACGATCCGATAGGCCCACGGGCCAAACCGGGCCGGATCGTTCAGCCGCGAGATGCCTCGGACGATGGCCAGCCAGCTTTCCTGGGTCACGTCCCAGGCTGCCTCCGGGTCGCCTGTAAGCCGCAGCGCGTACCGCCACAGTCTCTTTTGCCAACGAGAGATGAGCAGTTCCATGGCCTTGCGGCTGCCATCCTGGCAATCCATCACAAGCAACTCGTCAACGGGTTGTTCCCGGTAATCGCCCATCCTATCTATTGAGTCTCTCTTACCGCCCGGGCGGTTCATCTTCACGCGGAAAAACCAGGATAACGCCGACCATTGACATGTTTTTGGCATAGGGGCTTGTTTTTCCTGTGATTCGTCGTAGAATCGGGGTTCCAGACGGCTTGCAGGTTTGCCGTTGGAGAGGTGTCCGAGTGGCCTAAGGAGCGGTCTTGGAAAGGCCGTGTAGGGTTTATCTCTACCGCGGGTTCGAATCCCGCCCTCTCCGATAATCGAGGACTTCTGCAAAATGGCCATTCGGCCTACTTTAAGAGGGAAAAATCTGCTTTGCGATTCTTCCCTCTTAAACAGAGAGTCCTTGCCAAGTAACAAGCGGAGTCACTTCTTCAAGGAAATCGTGAAACGGATTTCCTTGAAGAATATAGGCCGAATGGCCGTTTTGCAGAAGTCCGGTTCCATGATAGACTTTCAGGCAGAGCGATTGAGACGTCTTCCCCAACACCCCGGGGAGATCTGGCAGGGCGGAATCACGAGACTGCCTCTCTGGGTCCGGGCAGACGAGGAAGGACTTCCCGATCCGGTTCGCTCGTGGGCAGCCGGCTGGGTCAGCCTGCAAACGCGGGCGGTCTTCCTGTCCGAGGGCTACACGACACCCGCAGGTCAATCCGATGTCATCCTCGACGCCCTGGTCGATTTCGCTTATGACAAGAAGCTGGCGGGCTACAGGCCGGGGAAAGTCCAGCTCTGCGACCCCGTTTTGGCCGAATCTCTCCGCAGCCAACTCCAAGGCTCCGAGATCACGGTCGAACTGATCGCGAAGTCGTTCATCCTGGAACGCAGTCTGGCGGACGCCGCCGAGGCGAGTCGGCCCTACTATCCCATGCCGTGCGGCCCGATGGACACCGAGGGCGTCACCGTCGAGATGATGCGGGCTTACGCCGCCGCCGCGGCTGAGCTCTACAATACCCGTCCCTGGGAACTGCTGGCCAACGACGATCTGATCGTGCTCGAATCGCCCGTCCCCGACCCTGTGTTGAAGAACATCTGCGTCCTCGGGGCCCGGGGCGAATTCACCGGCCTGTGCTTCCACGAGTCGCCCGAAACCGTCCAGCGGTGCGCTCCCAACCAGGGTCCGCAGTGGATGATGCCCGGCCGGCATTGGCATTTCCGTTTCGAGCCGATCACCGGCATCTCCCTGGGCGACGTGGACCTCTGGGAGCGGTACGACCTGCCCGTCGCCGGGCCGAACGCATATCCCTTCGCGGTCTGCTACGAGACGAAAGGCCCCTACCACCGGCCCGGACCGATGGAACTGGCCTTCTTCGAAGGTTTCATGCGGGCCCTGGCCCAGTCCACGGAGCAGGATTTCGACTCCGGCCGCTGGACCAGGCATGTGGACACATTCGACAACCCAATGACATTCGTGTTCACGCTGCCGGACGTCCTGGCCCCCGAGAAGCCGCGGGATCCCAAGCTTCCCCTGGCCAGCCCGCTGGTCATGGACAGGGTCGCAGCCCACATCGACCGCATGCTGCAGGGCAAGGAGTTCCAAACACAGCAGGAATACGAGGCCTTCATGCAGGCCAACGTCCTGGGCAGGAAGATCGAGGAGTTCGTGCCAGAGACCTCCCTGGAGAAGGCCCAGGACATCGTGTTCCGGGCCTACAGCGTGATGGGCCGCAGGCAGATCCACATGGCCCGCGAGGCCCTCCAGGTCGACCCCGATTGCGCCGACGCATACATCATGCTGGCCGAGCGAACGCCCATCCAGGACAAGCAGCTCGAATACTGCAAGCAGGCCTTGCAGGCGGCCGAGCGGACACTGGCGCCGGAGGTCTTCGAGAAGGACGCAGGCCGCTTCTGGGAGGTCGTTCAGACCCGGCCCTACGTGCGTGCACGTTTCAGGCTGGCGGAATGCCTCAATAAGATGGGCAGGCTTCAGGAGGCGTCCGAGCACTTCCGCGAGCTGCTTCGCCTGGATTCCGGCGACAGTCAGGGCGCAAGGTTCTGGTTCTGGCCCTGCCTGCTGCGACTCGGCAAGGATACGGAAGTCGAAAAGCTCCTCAAACAGAGCAAGAGGGACAAGGACGACTGCACATGGGTCTACACCCGTGCTTTGTTGACCTTCCGTCAGAAGGGCGCTGTCCCCCTGGCCATCAGACACCTCAACCAGGCGATCAAGAACAACCCGATCTGCGCCGAGTACTTGATGAATGGCAAGGCGTTCCCCAAGCCGACGCCTGACGGCCGGGAGCTGTTCTACGACGACGAAGGCTGCTATTGCGCCGACGTGTTGGCGACCGCCTGGCGCGAGACGGCTGGAGCCCCCGAGTGGCTGGACGAGAGAATTGGCTGGTCCGCCGAACCGGAAGAAGATGGTTGATTGTTGATGGTTGAAATCAACGATCAAAAAACGACAATCGCACTTCAGGTTATTGTGCCTGCGGGAACAAGAAACTCGGCATGCGGCGGATGTTTCCTTCTGCCGTTACACAGGCCAGAACGCTGGAGCCTTCGGCCAGGAGCAGGCCGGTCGCTTTTCGCATAAGTCTGTAGGTGTGCTCGACTTTGCCCGCTGTAACGTTCGAACAGGTCGTCTCCAGGAGCAGTTCCTCGTCGTAGAAGGCCGGCCGGCGGTACTTGATCCGCAATTCCGCAACCACGAAGAAGATCCCCTCGGTTTCCAGGTCCCTGTAGGCAACGCCATTTGCGCGGAGCAACTCCGTCCGTCCCATCTCGAACCAGACCGGGTAGACGCTGTGATGGATCACGCCGCCCTTGTCGGTCTCGGCATACCGGGGAACCACCGGTATCGTGTACGTCGGAATTGTCATCCGTTCGGGAAAACCCATATCGGTCGACCGCAAGAATACCATATCTCTCGACGGACGCAAGATTTGCGAACCGGGCCAAAAACTTTCTCAATTTTCCGCAAAAATACGACGGAATTCTCTTTACGCAATTGCAGGGGATCGATATAGTAAAGATGCAGGTATAGCCCTCAAGCCCCTGCGTGTTATCTCGCTTTTCCTCTCCCTCCGCCGCGCAGGGGCTTCTTTATATCTCGGCGGTTTCTTTCCCACGGCGTTCGCATACACCCATACGGCACAGGAATATCTTCCGGCGGATTGGATTGCTTCGATGCTGCTACGCCAGCCAGTGCCGCTCGATCTGTTCGAGGCTCTTGCCCTTGGTCTCAGGGACAAGCCGCCAGACGCACAACAGCAGGACGACGCAGAACGCCCCGTAGAGCCAGAAGGGGAAGCCCCGGTGGAAGGTTTCGACCAGCCAGGGATTCTGGTCCATCATGGGGAAGGTCTGCGACACAAGGTAGTTGGCGATCCACAGGCAGACCGTCGCGACCGCCATGGCCCGGCCGCGGATGCTTGTGGGGAAGATCTCCGAGAGGATCACCCAGGTTACCGGCCCGACGGACAGCGCGAAGCAGGCGATGTAGCCAAGGATGAACAGGAGCATCCACAGCCCGGTCGATTGCAGGTACGCGGCCAGACCCATCCCCGCCAGCGAGATCCCCATGCCCGCGGAGCCGATTATCATCAGAGGCTTTCGGCCGATCCGATCCACCGTCCAGATCGCGACGACCGTGAAGGTGAGGTTCACCACGCCGACCACGATGGTCTGCAAGAGAGCCGCGTTCGTCCCGGAACCCATCTTCTTGAAAATCTCCGTGCCGAAGTAAAGGAACACGTTGATCCCGGTGACTTGCTGCAGGACGGCCAGGACGATCCCGATGACCAGGACGATTCTCATGCCCGGCGAAAAGAGCTGCCGAAGGGAGCCGCCCTCGTGGGCGAGGGTTCCCTTGATCTCGGCGAACTCCGTCCGGGCATAGGCGGCGCCGTCCACTCGGGTGAGGATGCGCAGGGCCTCATCGGAGCGCCCCTGCTTGGTCAGCCAGCGCGGGCTCTCGGGCACCACGAACGACAGGATCATCAATCCCAGGGCCGGCAGCGACTCCGACCCGAACATCCACCGCCAGCCGAGCCGCTCGTTCCAGACTTCGTCCCCCTGTAATGCGATGAAGTAGTTGACGAAGTACACGACCAGGAAGCCGCTGACGATGGCGAACTGATTGATGGACACCATCCGCCCGCGGATGCGGGCCGGACTGATCTCCGCGATGTACATGGGCGAGATGATCGAGGCCGCCCCTACGCCGAGCCCGCCCAGGATGCGGTAGAGGATGAAGGTCGTCAGCGTGCGAGGGACCGCCGTCCCGACCGCGGAGATGAAGAACAGGATCGCCGAGACGATTAGCGCCTTCTTGCGGCCGAAGCGGTCGCTCAGCGGCCCCGCGCCGGCGGCGCCGAGGGCGCAGCCCAGCAGAGCGCAGCCCATGGCCCACCCCTCGCGCACGTCGTCCAGTTGGAAATGCGCCTTCAAGGGCCCGATCGCGCCGTTGATGACGCCGGTGTCGTAACCAAACAGCAGGCCGCCCAGTGCGGCCACGAGAGTCACCATGAAGACATAGGTCGTACTGCCGACGCCGCGATCTGCAGGTTCCGGACTCTGGCTCATTGTCGATGTGTCCCAATCGGTGTGGCTACTGTTTGCAGCTTTCGAGGGCGTGCTTCAACGCCCAATCGATGAACATGGCGTAGTTGTCGTTGCGGTAGCTGCCGTCGAGGTTCCTGCACTTGTCTCGGGCCAGTTCCATCTGGCCGACGAGGGCCGCGGCCTTGCTGCCCAGCCGTTGCACGGTCCTTGCGGCGTGCAGCACGACGGGCCCCCGGGAATCCAGCAACCCACTCACCAGGACAGGCAAGGCGTCGTCGCACGGCCCAAGCCGGCACAGCACGTCGGCCGCCGCGAACCGCACGTCGGGACTGGGGTCTTCCAGCAACTTCTTCAGCGCTTCCGTCGCCGGGGCGGCCTCGGCGCCGAGCGACGCAAAGTACACGACTGCCCAGTAGCGCACGGCGCTGTCGGCATCCGCCAGCGATTCCACCATTGCCGGCAGAATCCTCGCGTCCTGACCCACCAGCTCGGCCGTGTCCAGAATGCTCGACAGCCGGCACTTCGCGGGATCACGCACCATCTCATACGGCGTGGACCCCACGGCGCGGATGTGCATCTCCGCCTCCGGAAGCAGCGTGACGTCCTTCGTCTCCAGCATCCAATCCCGCAGACGCTTGCGCATCTGATCGAGCGTCGCTGTGTGCTGGGGCGAATCGGCCAGGTTCCTGACCTCGTTCGGATCGGCCAGCGTGTCGTACAACTCCTCCACCGGCTTGGTCGGCTCCCAGAACAGCTTCTCCATCCCGGCCAGCCCGCCCGAGGCGGCCACGCTTCGCAGCTCCTGCATGATCTCCGCCTGGTCGCAGTAGTCGCTCGGCTGCACGTAGGGCAGATGAGGCAGGAAGTTGCGGATGTACTTGAACCGCCTGTCGCGGACGCAGCGGGACATCTCATACGCTTCATCGACCCGGCCGGCGGCGCCGACGACGTACTCGTTGGGCAACGAGGACGCCCTGCCCAGGAAGGGCCGGCCCTGCATGTGCGGCGGGATGGATACGCCCGCCAGCGACAGCACGGTCGGTGCGAAATCCACAAAGCTGACGAGCTGATCCGCGCGCCCCCCCGCCGCAAAGGCCGCCAGGTGCTGGTATCGCGCGGGAACGCGGACCAGCAGCGGGACGCGAAGGCCCGAATCATAGAGCGTCCTCTTGAATCGTGGCACGCCCAGGCCGTGGTCGGAGAAGAAGAACACGATCGTGCTCTCGGCCACAGCGTCGGTCTCGAGCTGGCCGAGGATCTCGCCGACCTGCTTGTCCATGACCGTAATGAGGTCGTAGTAACGAGCCCACATCTTGCGGATCGTCGGCGTGTCGGGATAGTACGGCGGCAGGATCATCTTCCTGGGGTCGTGACGTTCCTCGGGCGCCAGCTTCGAGCCGTACTTGGCCTCGAACTCTTCGTCCGAGCCGTTGATCTGGCTCTGGTGCGTAGTCGTGAGGTTGAAGACGCTGAAGAACGGCTGGCCCGCCGCACGCTTGTGCCAATGGGCGGTCTGGCTCGAATCGTCCCAGATCGCCGGGTCCCTGAAGTTGTAGTCCTCTTTGAAATTGTTTGAGCAATAGTAGCCGGCGGCCCGCAGCAGCTTCGGGAACGGCTCAATCCGCATAGGGATCGCGATCTCCGAACGGAGGTGCTGGGTCCCGAGCGAGGCGGCGTAGACGCCCGTGATCAGACACGACCGCGACGGGGAACAGACCGGGGCCGTCGCATAGGCGTTCGTGTAGAGGATCGAGCGACCGGCAAGCCGGTCCAAGCTGGGCGTGATCGCGAGCGGATCGCCAGAGCAACCCAGATACGGGCTAATGTCCTCGCACGTAATCCAGAGGATATTCGGCCTCGGCGGATAGTAGGTCTGCGTCGTGGGCGCCGCATACCGGGGACCGTCCTCCACGCAGCCTGCGAATGTCACGCCGGCGGCGCAAACCCCGGCGGCGGTTTTCACGAAGTCGCGACGCGTTCGCATTCGATGACTCATGGTGTTGCTCCAACACTCGATGACCCAAAGCACACAGGATATGCCCTGCACATCCTGCGCGGCGGTCATTATGGTTGCCGTCCGGCCGGGCGACAAGCCGCCAGGATACTCACCTGTGAAGCAGTGACACAATATCCACGTGACCAGCCTGGCGGGCACAGTCCAAAGGAGACTGGCCGTCTTTGGTTCTGGCATTCACATCGGCGCCGCGGGCAATCAGAAGGGCAACGATTTCTCGGTGGCCTCGGGAAGCGGCGGCATGCAGAGCCGTTCTGCCGTCGGGTTTGGCGGCATCCACATCAGCGCCCCGGGCGAGGAGCAGTTCCGCGATTTGACACGCCCCCTCTCTCGCGGCGCAGTACAGGGGTGTGTCCCCCGCCCTATTCCGTGCCTCAACATCTGCACCTTTGACGATCAGCGTCTCTACCACGTCCTTCAGCTTGTCGTCGGTGCTGTAGTGCAGTGGAGTGTTGCCAACGTTGTTACTGACGTTCACATCGACTCCTTTCTCCAGCAGCAACCGGGCCACGTCGGCTTGTCGGAAATCCAGTGCGCAGAGCAAAGGCGTGTTCTCATAGGGAGTCCTGGCCGAAACGTCCGCGCCATGTACGATCAGCAGTTCAGCAATTTCTGCACGTCCTCCCTCCGCCGCCATATGCAGAGGACTTTTGCCATCCGGACCGTGAACATCGACGTCGGCGCCGCAGGCGAGAAGCAATCTCACCACGTTGATCTGGCCGCGGAAAGCTGCGTGGTAGAGGGGCGTCGTTCCATTTCCGTCCTTCGCATTGACATTGGCCCCTTTCTCTATCAAGAGGATCGCCACGCTCGGGTTGCTTTGCTGGGTGGCACAGTGAAGAGGTGTGCTGCCGTCCTGGGCCTTGGCGTTGACATCGCCACCGCAATCAATGAGTACGCCAACGACCTCCGTGCTATTGTAGCGCAAGGCAGCAGAATGCAGTGGGGTACTGCCCCGTTGGTCTTGCGCGTTGACATCGGCGCCGTGAAAAAGGAGCAACTCGACCGCATTCTTCTCGCCCATTCTGCTTGCCAGATGCAGGGGCGTGGTACCATCCTTACATCTAACGTTGACGTCCGCGCCTTTGGCCAACAGAACTTCGATCACATCTTCCTTGTCTGCGGCCAGATGCAGGGGTGTGCTACCGGACATGACCGTCGTAGCGTCAGGATCGGCGCCGTTAGCGATGAGGAACTTGGCCAAGTCGTATTTGCGGTTGAACAATGCGCCATGCAGCGCCGTGTTGCCATTTTGCCTCCTGGCGTTGATGTCCACACCGTTGGCCAAGAGCAGATTGACGGCATCCGCGTGCCCTTCGAACGCCGCCCAGAACAGGGGTGTACTGCCGTCTTCCTCGCCTGCGTTAGCGTCAACACCCTCGGCGATCAAGGAACGAACCCTCTCGATCTCGCCTGCTTGGGCCGCACGGCTTAGGGGACTGAGCCACAGGCTGCGTTTGCCCGGGAAACGCTCCTCACCGTCCCATGGCATCCATGCGTCACTTGATTCGTCTTCGCGTCCGTCGAATACTTCTTCGCCGGGGATATACGTCCTGTAGGCGATCGCCATGAAGTTGCCGTCCAGATCAAGGACGTCATGTCCTGCCCATGGCAACAGCGATGCGCGACCGCGACACTGATCCCGGCGCAGGAACAGGGAATAGCGATAGTCCTTCTTGGTGACACCGGGCGAGTCAAGACGTGGCCATTCCTTCGGCCATTTGTCATATTCCTTTCCCGGAAGGGGGGGATGCCCATAGTACCAAGCCCAGACCTCAATCTCTTCGGGAAGCCACACTGTGGCCCGCTCATTTCGGTAGGCCATCACGGTGGTGAGACATCGCAGGAGGGACTGCGGTTCCTCATAGGTGTCGGCCCCAGATGCTCGTCGATAGTCCCGTGTCGGGTCTCCGTATAGCTTGACCACACGCTGCGGTTCAGCGCCGAAATAGAAGAAGTGAAAAGGCTGACTTGTCGCATTTAGAAGACAATAGTAATCATCGAGAGCGCCGAGGTCCGCCGGCACAACCTCCTCCAGTAGTCTGTCATATTCCTGCTCGGTCAGTCGAACGTATTCGTATCGGCGTTTCGCGGCGTTGAAGTAGATGAGATCGCGGTTGGCGTACAGAGCCAGTGTAGGTGAGTCGGACCCATAAGCCCAGCCTCCATGCCTCCATGTCTTCAACGAAAAGACCACGGCTGGGCTGCCATCAGGCGTCACGCTTGGAACACCTGACGTGGCGTCACGCGATTGAGGAACAGACCGACAGCATGACATGATCGTGCTACCCAGAAGTAACAAGATACCCGACAGAATCTGGCCTTCCAGCCTCGTCACAATCGCTCCAAAGAAGGACCTCACACTCTGAGGAACCAGCCGCAGCACCCAACCAAGCCCTCCGGTCATTATGCACGAGTGCACTGTAAAGCGAGGCTTTCGGCCTTACTGTGGCTGCTCGGAGACACGTGGTCAAGACGACCATCCGCGCCGAAGATCACGGAGCCGGGACCACCTTGGCGTCGCGAACACTGCGGACGGGCTTCCGTCCGCCGGCGACCAATTCAGTCACCAGTATATAGTCGCCCGGCTCCGATGGAACGGACAATACGAATGACAGGCTCGTACTGCCGAGGGCTTTGATCGTACAGGGGACATCCCGGGAG